>JAZNQY010000001.1:0-3772 GCA_045590375.1 Oscillospiraceae bacterium
ATTGCTCTCGCTGAAGGCGCAGACGCAATCTGCCATGGTTGCACAGGTAAGGGCAACGACCAGGTAAGATTCGAACTCGCAATCAAGGCTTATGCTCCCGATATGGAAATTATTGCACCCTGGTGAATCTGGGACATTAAATCAAGAGATGAAGAAATCGACTACGCAGAGGCACATAACATTCCTCTCAAGATAAACAGAGAAACAAACTACTCAAAGGATAAGAACCTCTGGCACCTTTCACACGAAGGTCTCGACCTTGAAGATCCTGCTAACGAACCTCAGTACAACAAGCCCGGTTTTCTTGAAATGGGCGTTTCACCCGAAATGGCTCCCGATAAGCCTACATACGTTACAATTCATTTCGAAAAGGGCGTTCCCACAGCTATTGATGGCAAGGAAATGAAGGGTGTTGAAATCGTTGCTAAGCTCAATGAACTCGGTGGCGCTAACGGAATAGGTCTTGCTGACCTCGTTGAAAACCGTCTCGTTGGTATGAAATCAAGAGGCGTTTATGAAACTCCCGGTGGAGCAATTCTTTACCACGCACACGACGTTCTCGAAACAATCACTCTTGACAAAATGACTCAGAGAATGAAGCAGAAACTCGCTATTGACTTTGCGGATCTCGTTTATAACGGACAGTGGTATACACCCGTTCGTGAAGCTCTCTCTGCATTCGTTACAGAAACACAGAAGACTGTAACAGGCGATGTTAAGCTCAAACTCTATAAGGGTAATATAATCAACGCAGGTGTTACATCTCCTTATACTCTCTACGATGAAGAAGTTGCAACATTTGATGAGGATAATGTTTACGACCAGAAGGACAGCGCAGGATTTATCAACCTCTTTGGTCTTCCCATCAAGGTTAAGGCAAAACTCGATCAGAAGAGAAACAACAAGTAACTCAGCTGGCGTATTATAACATTTCGGGCATGGCTAAAAATGGCTTTGCCCGTATGTTCGTTTTTTCGGGAGGAGAAAATTATGGCAAAAATGTGGGCAGGAAGATTTTCAAAAGAGGTCGATGAAAAGGTAAACGACTTCAACTCTTCCGTTTCATTTGACGCAAGAATGTATAAACAGGATATTCAGGGAAGCATCGCTCATGTAACAATGCTCGGCGAATGTGGGATTATTGATCTTGAAGAAAGCAAACAGATAGCAAACGAACTCGGCGCTATTTTTCAGGATATCCACAGTGGTGAACTCGAAATAGATCCTACTGCCGAAGATATCCATATGTTCGTTGAGGCTGAGCTCACAAAAAGACTCGGCGAAACAGGAAAAAGACTTCATACAGCAAGAAGCAGAAACGACCAGGTTGCTCTTGACATCAGAATGAACCTCAAGGCTGAAACAAAGTCGATAACAGAACTTGTCAAGAAACTTCTCGAAGTTCTCTGCAATATCGCTGATGAACACAAGACAACGGTTATGCCCGGCTATACTCACCTTCAGAGAGCACAGCCCATAACATTCGGTCATCATCTTATGGCTTACGCACAGATGCTTCTTCGTGACCTTGGCAGACTTGAAGATGCATACAATCGTATGAATGTTATGCCACTCGGAAGTGGAGCTTTGGCTTCAACAACCTACCCCATCGACAGACAGAGAGTATGTGATATCTTAGGCTTTTCAGAAGTAACACAGAACTCTCTCGATGGTGTTTCAGACAGAGATTTCTGTATAGAACTTGCATCAGCAATTTCAATTCTTATGATGCATCTTTCAAGATTTTCTGAAGAAATCATCCTCTGGTGCTCTTGGGAATTCAAATTTATAGAACTTGACGACGCTTATGCAACAGGTTCATCTATTATGCCACAGAAGAAAAATCCCGATATAACAGAACTCATAAGAGGAAAGACAGGAAGAGTTTATGGTGACCTTATGACTCTTCTCACAATGATGAAGGGACTTCCTCTTGCATACAACAAGGATATGCAGGAAGATAAAGAGGCAATTTTCGACGCTGTCGATACAGTGAAACTCTGCCTTTCAACCTTTATCCCCATGCTTGAAACCATGTCGGTAAACAAAGAAAATATGCGTGCTGCTGCTGCGAAGGGCTTTATCAACGCAACAGACTGTGCAGATTATCTTGTTAAAAAAGGTCTTGCATTCCGTGACGCCTATAAGATTACGGGAACTCTCGTTGCAAAATGCATAAGCCTCAATACAACACTCGAAGATTTACCGATTTATGAATACAGACAGCTTTGCGATACTTTCGATAACGATGTCTATAAGGCGATTTCTCTCGATACCTGTGTCACACAGAGAAATGTTGTCGGTGGTCCTGCACCTGACGCAGTTGCAAAGCAGATAAAATATGTCAGAGAAAAACTGAAAGCAGATGAAACTTAAGTAAAAATGTTAACCTTTAAACCAGAAATATCTTTTGAAGACTATAACAATCTCCGTATCCTTGTAGGATGGAACACAATAACAAAAAGACAGTTTGACAATGCGATGAAAAATTCCTCATTCTTTACAGTTGCTTATGACGGCGACAAAGCAGTCGGAATGTCAAGAGGGGTAGGCGACGGTGGATATCATCTTATGCTTGTCGATGTCATTGTTCATCCCGATTATCAGGGACAGGGGATAGGCAGAGAACTTGTAACACAGTTTATGAAATATGCCGATGACAGTATAGAAAGTGGCGAGGGAATTTCTCTTACTCTTCTTTCTGCTTACGGCAAAGAAAAATTCTATGAGAAATTCGGTTTCCATATCCGCCCTGTCGGAAAAGAGGGCGCAGGCATGAATCTTAAATATGTCAAAAAATAACGGAAGGAAGCGACACCATGGAGAAAGTAAAAATTTACATCGACGGTCAGGAAGGCACAACAGGACTTAAAATCGTTGAAAGATTCAACGGAAGAGATGATATTGAATTACTCAGAATCGACGAGGACAAGCGTAAAGACCCTGACGAAAGAAAGAAGTTTATAAACGCTTCTGATTTTACTTTCCTTTGTCTGCCTGATGCTGCATCGATCGAAGCAGTTTCTATGGTAGAAAATCCGAATGTAAGAATTATCGATGCTTCAACAGCTCACAGAACAAATCCCCAGTGGGCTTATGGTTTCCCCGAACTTTCAAGAGAATTCAGAAATAAGATAAAAACTTCAAAGAGAGTTGCTGTTCCCGGATGCTATGCGAGTGGTTTTAACTCAATAGTTTACCCTCTCGTTAAAGAAGGCATCTTCGCACCCTATCAGTATGTAACAAGCTATGCCGTTTCAGGATACAGTGGTGCTGGTAAAAAGGGAATTGCACAGTATGAAGATGAAAACAGGGATAAGGAATTTGACGCCCCAAGAATGTATGCACTCGCACAGAATCATAAGCATTTAAAAGAAATGCAGGCAATTTCAGGGCTTTCATATCCTCCTATGTTTAATCCTATGGTATGTGATTACTATGCAGGAATGATAGTTGCAGTTCCGGTAGTAAGAAGAACTCTCGCTAAAAGAACATCTATAAAAGAAATCCATGAAATTCTTAAAAACCATTATAAAGGCGAACATTTTGTAAAGGTTATGTCTATGGGTGGTGAAGAAGAACTCCCTAACGGATTTATGACAGCAAACGCACTTGAAGGAACAAACAATATGCAGATTTTCGTTTCAGGAAACGACGAACAGATACTCATCTGTTCTCGCCTTGATAACCTCGGAAAAGGCGCATCAGGTGCTGCTGTTCAGTGTCTTAATATTATGATGGGCATTGATGAAAAAACAGGACTTGAATAATC
>JAZNQY010000002.1:0-13546 GCA_045590375.1 Oscillospiraceae bacterium
TCTTCGTGGAATGACACAGAAATGGCTTGGTATGGCTGTTGGCTTTCCAGAGAAAACAGCAGACATCAGACTTGCACAGTATGAGTCAGGAACAAGAACACCAAAGGCAGAGCTGACAAAGGAAATAGCGAAAACACTTGATGTTTCTCCGGCAGCGCTTGATGTTCCGAACATAGAGAGCTATATCGGGCTTATGCACACGCTCTTTGCTCTTGAGGATTTATATGGTTTCCGTATTGATACGCTCAATGATGAGGTATGTATTAGATTGGATAAGGATAATGGTGTAGAGTTTCTTACAATGACCGAAATGTTTACTGCTTGGCAGAAACAGGCAGAGAAATACCGTAATGGTGAGATTTCCAAAGAGGAGTATGACCAGTGGAGATACAGGTATCCGAGGTCGGAGGCGGAAGAATTGGCAGAAAAGAGGAAACAGATCAATGAGTGAAATGAATGAGCTTAGAATCGCTTATGATTTTTTGAAAAACGTCATTTTATCTGAACCATTATATAAAACAGTTGAATTTGATGCAAGGTGGTACTATTCTTTTGCGGGCTTTTCACGAATGATAGATCATGATTATTGTGACTATTGTTCTGAAAATAGTGTATTTGAATGGAATTATGATCTATCTTTTCATGATATTTTTTGCAAATTGGCAGAATACAATAAAGATAGCCAAAATCCAATATTTCATAGTACTACTGAACCATATAGAAATCAACCAGTTTTTATAGATTATCTGTTTTTCTGTACTGGATGCAAAAGAATTCATTATTATACGATGATGTTCAAAGGTAACACCGTAACCAAAATAGGACAATATCCATCTTTTGCTTCAAAAGAAAAACTAGAACTTAAAAAATACAAGAACTTGAAAATGGTTAAGAAATACTATATTGAACTTATCCGCTCTGTTGATGCGTACTCACAGCATATGGGAATAGCAGCATTTGTTTATTTGCGTAGAATATATGAACATATAGTAGAAACCGAGTATTCTAAATTATCTATAGAGAAAAATGAAAAAGCTTCTTTTGATGAAAAAATGAAAGCAGTTGACAAAGAAATACATATAATTCCAGATGTGCTTGCTTCACAAAAAAGCAAGATATATTCCGTTTTAAGCAAGGGTATACATGAATATGATGAAGATGAATGCTATGAAATGTACCCTGTGATTAAAAACGTGATTCTGTTTATCTTAAACAGATATCTTGCACAAAAAGATGAAAAGAAACTCCAAGAAGATGCCCGTAAACTACTTGCTTCAAAATAAGAAAAGAGCTATCCGATTTAAAATCAGATAGCTCTTAATTTTAGAATAATTCAAATGTTGCCAAAACATTGCCGTTTTGCTGTCCTGATAACAGAAAACAGCGTAGTTAAGCCGTTTGTGTGGGTTCTGTTATTATTCCCACTCGATAGTACCAACGGGCTTGGGTGTGAGGTCATAAAGAACACGGTTTATGCCTTCGACTTCGGCTGTGATACGGGCTGTAATCTTATTGAGAATGCTGTAAGGGATTTCTTCGATAGTAGCGCTCATAGCGTCTGTTGTATTGACTGCACGGATAATTGCAGGCCAGCCTTCATAACGCTTATCGTTTTTAACACCGACACTCTTCATATCGGGAACGGCGATGAAATACTGCCATACTGTCTTATTGAGACCTGCGTTGTCAAATTCTTCACCGAGAATAGCGTCTGCTTCACGGAGAGCGTTAAGACGGTCTCTTGTTATTGCACCGAGGCATCTTACACCAAGACCGGGGCCAGGGAAGGGCTGACGGTCAACCATTGATGAGGGAAGGCCTAAAGCCTTACCTACTACTCTTACTTCGTCTTTATAAAGGAGTTTTACGGGTTCGACGAGTTCGAACTGCATATCTTCGGGAAGTCCCCCTACGTTATGATGAGCCTTTACTCCGTCGCTTTCAAGGATATCGGGGTAGATTGTTCCCTGTGCGAGGAATGAAATTCCCTCAAGCTTTCCTGCTTCTTCATCGAACACCTTGATAAATTCGCCACCTATAATCTTACGCTTCTTTTCGGGTTCTGCAACGCCTGCGAGAAGGTCGAGGAAACGGTCGGTAGCGTCGATGTAGATAAGGTTAGCGTCAAGCTGGTTACGGAATACTTCGATAACCTGTTCACTTTCGCCCTTACGCATAAGGCCGTGGTTTACATGAACGCAAACGAGTTGTTTGCCGATTGCCTTGATGAGAAGTGCTGCTACTACTGATGAGTCAACACCACCTGAAAGTGCGAGAAGAACCTTTTTGTCGCCTACCTGCTTTTTAACGAGGTCAATCTGCTCTGCGATAAATGCATCGGCAAGTTCTTTTGTTGTGATACGTTCCATAGAATCGGGACGCTTGTTGTTATCCATTCTGAATTCCTCCTTCGATATCACTCGGATACTTTGAATAGGAAAATTATATCACAATTTTTTTTCTGTTTCAATAGTTTATTTTCAATAAAATTGAAATTTTTAAAGCCCTATTCTTGCAAAAACTGTTGATAAAATGTAAATTATATAGTATAATTGTTTCGTATTTTATTTTTTTACAGAAGGTGGAAGTTGAAAAAATGACTGAAATCATGATTCATGTTATAACCCATTCTGTTATTGACTCTTTAAAAACGCTCCCGTTTCTTTTCGGAGTGTATCTTCTTATGGAGTTTATGGAGCACAAGACAGATAATAAAATAGAAAAATTCTTCAGAAAGACAGGGCCATTCGGTGCTATCGGGGGCGCTGCACTCGGACTTTTTCCACAGTGTGGATTTTCTGTTGCTGCATCAAATCTTTATGTCGGAAGAGTTATTTCGGCAGGAACGCTTATGGCTGTTTATATCGCAACATCAGATGAGGCAATACCCATAATACTTTCGCATCCCGATAAGATTTCTGTTTTATGGAAGCTTTTATTATGCAAATTCATAATCGCCGTTGTTTTCGGAATGGTTATCGACCTTGTCATAAGATTTGTAATGAAGAACAAGCAGGAAGAAAAGCCCTTTGAAGAAATCTGCGAGGGCTGTGGATGTGAACACGGAATTCTTCGCTCTGCGATAAGACACACAATAGGCATTTTCCTTGCGATACTTATAGTAAACCTCGTTTTAGGATTTGTTATCGAATTTGTAGGGGAAGACAAAATTACATCGGCGCTTATGACGATAAAGCCCTTACAGCCTGTTATTTCTGCTTTTATAGGACTTATTCCCAACTGTTCGGCATCTGTTGTTTTAACCGAACTTTATTTAAAGGGTGGACTTACATTCGGGTCACTCGTGGGCGGACTTTCAACGGGCGCAGGAATGGGACTTGTTGTTCTTTTCAGAACAAACAGAAAGCACATTAAAGAAAGCGTTTTTATCCTCACAGGACTTATTCTTATAGGAATATTCAGTGGAATATTCATCGACCTTATCGGAATAGGAGTGTAACAGAGTTGCGTAAGGAATTTTTGAGAACTGCTATGCTTTTAGGTGAAGATAATGTAGAAAAGCTTATGAAATCTTCGGTTATAATTTTTGGCGTGGGTGGAGTAGGTTCATATACTGCTGAGGCGATTGCAAGAAGTGGTGTAGGAAAGATAGCTCTTGTTGACAGCGACAGGGTTGACATAACAAACATAAACAGGCAGATAATAGCACTTTCATCTACTGTCGGAAGATACAAGACAGAGGTTATGGCAGAAAGAATAAAGGATATAAATCCCGATTGCGAAGTTTTATGCATAAATGAATTCTATTCTGAGGAAAATAGTGAGTGTATTGATCTTTCGGATTATGACTACATTGTCGACGCTATTGACAGCGTTAAGTCGAAGGTGTTTTTAATAAAATCAGCTTATGAGAAGAATATCAGGATAATTTCATCTATGGGGGCAGGAAACAAACTTGACCCGACAAGATTTAAAGTCGCTGATATAAACAAGACAGAGGTTTGTCCACTCGCCAAGGTTATAAGAAGAGAAATGCGTAATCTTGGCATAAAAAAGCTCAAATGCGTTTATTCGGATGAACTGCCTGTTATTCCGAATGATGAAAACGGAGAGAGAGTTCCTGCGAGCATAGCGTTTGTGCCTTCGTCGGCAGGGCTTATAATTGCCTCAGAGGTTATAAAGGATCTGATAAATTTTGAAAAAAATAATTGACAGAATAAAATCAGGCGATTTTGAAAGGGATGACCTTATCGCCGTTCTTTCAAATAAAAACACGGATGACGACAGTTATCTTTTTTCTCTTGCTGACAGTGTGAGAAGAGAAAAATATGGCAGGGATGTTTATATAAGAGGTCTTATAGAAATATCGAATTACTGTAAGAACAACTGTCTTTACTGTGGAATAAGACGTGATAACAGGGATACGGAAAGATACCGTCTTTCAGAAGAAGAAATACTTTCCTGCGCTGATGAAGGATATCTGCTTGGTTTCAGGACATTTGTACTTCAGGGTGGGGAAGATAATCATTTTACAGATGATGTTATATGTTCTTTGATAGAAAAGATAAAGGGGAAATACCCCGATGTTGCGATAACTCTTTCGCTTGGTGAAAGAGGGAGAGAAAGCTTTGAAAGGCTTAAAAAAGCAGGTGCTGACAGATATCTTCTTCGTCATGAAACAGCAGACGAAACGCATTACGGAAGGCTTCACCCTGTTGAAATGAAATATGAAACACGAATGAAATCGCTTTATGATTTAAAGGAGCTTGGATTTCAGGTCGGTGCAGGATGTATGGTGGGTTCACCTTTTCAGACAGTAGAAAACTTAGCCGATGACCTTATGTTCTTTAAAAAGTTTCAGCCTCATATGGTAGGGATTGGCCCTTTTATTCCGAGTAGCAATACTCCGTTTGAGAACGAAAGTCAGGGAACACTAAGGGACACTTTATGTATGGTCGCTCTCACAAGGCTTATTCTTCCGTCAGCGCTTATTCCGTCAACAACGGCTCTGGGAACAATATCGCCCGACGGAAGAGAAATGGGGCTTAAAGCAGGCGCTAACGTTGTTATGCCGAATTTATCGCCAAAAAAGTTCAGGAAGCTTTATTCTATCTATGACAACAAAATCGGGACAGGCTCGGAATCTGCCGAGGGGCTTAAAATCCTTAAAGAGCAGGTTGAAAGAGCAGGTTATGAAATCGTTGTTGCAAGAGGAGATTTTAAAGAATAAATTTTTTTAGAAAAATGAAAAAAAGTCTGCGTTTGGGTTGTATTATAAACAGAAACGCAGATTTTCTTATGAAAGGAGAGAGGCAAGATGGTAGGGTATTCGCTGACCGGTAACGAATACATAAAATATGTTCTTGATACATATTCAAAGATGATAGTAAGACTTGCGTTTACATATACAAAAAGTCTTTGTGATGCAGAAGACATTGCGCAGGATGTTTTTGTGAGTCTTATTGAAAAGAACAAGACATTTGAAAACAGTGAACACGAAAAAGCCTGGCTGATAAGAGTTACTGTAAATAAATCGAAGAATTTTGTGAAGTCTTCTTGGGTAAAAAAAACAGTTCCCATAGATGAGGCGATGACGAAAACAACGGAAGAAAAAAGTGACGATATTTTAGATGAAGTCCTTAAAATGCCCGAAAAATACAGAACTGTTATACACCTTTTCTATTATGAGGGATATCAGATAAACGAGATTGCCGAAATACTCGGAAAATCAACGGGTACTATCGGCACATGGCTTTCGAGAGGGAGAAAAATACTGAAAGAAAGATTAGAGGGAGGTTTTGAGGAATGAATAAGAACGACTATATAAAAGCTGTCGATAATATAGAACTTTCTGATGATTTCTATGCGAAAGCAGAAAAGAAAATGCTTGAAGCAGCAGAATTGTCAGGAAAGAAAAAACCGACTAAAATAATAAATATCGCAAAAATATCTGCTATGGCAGCAGGTTTTGCACTTCTTTGCGCATGGACACTTATCGCTGTTACGGGAAATAATTTCAAGCTCACGACAGAAACTGCTGACAATTCTGTTGATGCTGTTGCAGCAGAAACAGATGCTACTATGGCAGGTGCAGAGACTGTTCATGACCTTCTGACAAATGAGATGCAGGGCGCACCTTTAATGCCTGACGGGATGATTGATGACGCTGCTGTTGAGAATGACGAGCCTTCATATGTAAATGGTGAACCTTATGAAGAAGTTACATCGCCTGCATATGACCCGAATACTGCGGTTGATAATGTCGGAGCGCAGACAGCGGTTGAAAGGGAGTTTCCGATAGTAAACAGAGTTGATGTAACAACAACTATGGTTACAGAACCCGTTGATGTTGACGGTAAGGTTCAATCGACAATGGAACCTGTTATAGATGAAATGCCTGTCGCTACTATGGCTACACCTTATGACGCTCCGATTGTGGTAACGGAAAGTTATCAGAAAGGTAACAATGTTGTTATAAGTTTTGAGAACTGCAGTGGTCAGACAATAGAAACGGGTTATGATTATTTCTTATTCAAGATTGAAAAAGGAACACCCGTTATGCAGAGCGTTACTTTCATAGAAATTCTTATGATTATTCCCGATGGTAAAGACATAACGCTTAAAATCGACGCAACCAATCTCTCTGACGGCGAATATCTTGTAAGAAAAATGTTTACCGATATAGACTACACATCGGAAGTTTCTTTCAGAATTGAAAACGGAGTTGCTGTTTTCCCCGGAAAATAGAAATAAAAAATCCCTTGCTTTTTTGCAAGGGATTTTGGGTTTTATACTGTCATTCCGCCATCGACGGAGAATATCTGACCTGTTATGAATGAGGATTTTTCTGAGGCTAAAAAGAGAATTGTTTCAGCGACTTCGGAAGGAGAGCCTATTCTCATAAGAGGAGTTTCATCACACAGACAAGCGAGTGTTTCAGCGCTATGCATTTTATTCATATCTGTATCTATAACACCGGGGCAGAGGCAGTTTACTCTCACTCCCGAGGGCCCCACTTCTTTTGCGAGGGCTTTTGTAAAGCCTATGAGAGAGGCTTTTACTGAAGAATATGCAACCTCGCAGGAGGCACCGACATTTCCCCATATAGAAGAAATATTTATAATGCTACCTGATTTTTTGTTTATCATCATAGGGAGAACGGATTTTGTAACGAGAAAAGTTCCCCTTGCTGTTATGCCGAAAATATTATCCCATTCTTCTGTGGTTGTTTCTGTAAGCATTTTCTGAAGGGAAATTCCTGCGTTGTTGATAAGAACATCAACAGAAGAAAAGTTTTCTGAAATCTTTTTCATCATTTCTGAAACTTCGGTTTCTTTTGAAATATCGGCCTTTACAGCCATCGCTGTTCCACCTTTTTCACGGATTTCTGAAACGAGAGATAACGCTTCTTTTTCGCTTTTATTATAGTTTATAATAACGGCGTAACCATTATCGGCGAAAAGCTCTGCCGTGGCTTTTCCTATTCCTCTTGATGCGCCTGTTATGAGTGCTGTTTTCATATATAAAACACCTCTTTCTCTGAAACATTATAGCATACACAGGAAAAAGTTGCAATATTATTACAAATCGGGAGTAATTTGTTACAAATTGGATACAAAGGTTAAAGTTTTATTACAATTACGAAAAAATGTAGAAATTGTATTTCTGCTGTGATATAATCAAAATCAGAAAAGTGAAATCTTTTGGAGGAGAAAAAATGTCCTTTATAGAAGTTGACAACTTAAGAAAGGTTTACAGGATAGGGAACGAAAAGGTTATTGCACTTGACAGTATCAGTCTTAAAATAGAAAAAGGCGAGATATGTTGTATTTTAGGAACATCAGGCTCGGGAAAATCGACATTTTTAAATATGCTTGCAGGTCTTGAAAAAGCAACAAAGGGAACTGTTAAGATAAACGGCAGGGAAGTTACTTCGATGACGGAAAAGGAACTTGCTGAATTCAGGCAGGAAACAACGGGATTCATCTTTCAGTCGTATAACCTTTTAGCATCTATGAACGCTGTCGAGAATGTTGCTATGCCTCTGATGTTCAGGGGAGTTCATCCTGTTATAAGAAACAACAGGGCGAAAAAAATGCTAAGGGCAGTAGGGCTTGAAAAAAGACTTTATCATAAGCCGACGCAGATGTCGGGTGGTCAGCAGCAGAGAGTAGGTATTGCGAGAGCACTTATTTCAAAGCCACCTGTTGTATTTGCTGACGAGCCGACAGGAAATCTTGACACAAAAACAACGGCTGAGGTTATGGAGATAGTTGTTAAGATGTGTAGAAAACACAACCTTACGCTTATTCTTGTAACCCACGATAATGATATTGCAAAATACGCCGACAGAATAGTACATATTGTCGACGGAAATATAGAAAGCGATTATCCAAATATATCAATAGTTCCACCTGAGGAAAAGAAACTCACGGAAACTGAAAAGATACTTGAAAATTTGAATAAAATAAACGACACCGAGGAGAATAAAAATGAAAATCAGTAAGATATTTTCTGCTGTGATGGCAGGGATTATGTCACTTGTGATGCTGGCACTTCCTGTCAATGCAGATGAAGGATATGACGACGGAAACCCTGCTTTTGCACTTGACAAGGCACAGACATATACTGTTGAGGCAGGAAAGAAGAATGAAATAATATTTTTTATAAAGAATATTTCAAAGAATGATTCAACTTCAACTCTTATAACAGCGATTGATGAGGATGGAAAGCTCGGTATAACGGGGGATAATATAACATCGCTCGCTATCGAGTCTGAAAGATACACACGATTCAAGGTTATTCTTGATGTTCCTGCATCGACATTATCGGGAAAATACCCTTTGAAAATCCATTTTACAGCCGTTAATGAATATGGCGTTATTTCAGAGCAGGACCTTACTGCTGATATAATTGTAAAAAGTAATGTTGTGAGAAACGCACTTTCGGTTTCGGGATACAATGTAAGCAAGAACAACATAAGAGAAGGAAATATCTTTGATGTAAATGTTACGGTTAAAAACGGAAGTGGCATTGATATAAAGAACGGCAGAGTTGAACTGACAAGTCTTGACGGACAGAAGTTTGCGATGAACAAGGGTGTTCCTTATGTTATATCTGATTTTAAAAAGGATGAGGAAAAGACCTTTAAATTTACTCTTATTGCCTGTTCGGGAATTACATCTTTAAGAGAAAGCATAGCTGTTGAATGTTCATATTATCTTGATGCTGCCGATGAAGAATCCTTACAGAAAAGTGACGGTGTTGTAACGGTTGCTTGTTTGCCTAAAAATTCGTCGGGTTCTTCTGACAAGGTTTTTGCACCTAACATCATAATAAAGAGTTATGATTTCGGTGCTGATTATGTTACGGGCGGAAAGACATTTCCTTTGAATGTTGTCATAACAAATACATCTAATATTTCTGCTATAAAAAACCTTAAGGTTACTGTAAACGGTGCTTCAGGCTCGGGTGATAAGGGAATAGCTTTTTCTCCTGCGAATTCATCGAATTCATTCTTTTTTGCATATCTTGCTCAGGGTGCTGAAACAGAGATAAATCTTGACATGCTTACAAGGGCAGATGCATCACCTGACAGTTATCCCATTGAGATAGTATTTGACTATGAATATACAACTGCTGACGGAACAGAAAAGGCAAACCCTGTTATCGAAACAATAACAATTCCTGTTCAGCAGGAGGACAGATTTGAAGTTAACTCGATAGATCTGCCACCTGAATGTATGGTAGGTGAAGAAGTTCCTGTTTCATGCACATTTGTCAACAAGGGAAAGAGCTCTGTTTATAATGTTGAGGTTGAACTTATTGGCGACACCATTATGACAAATCAGCAGAAGCTTTACATAGGAAATGTTGACAGTGGAAAAGAAGAATATTATGATGCGACTTTTTCTGTTATGGAGCCCGGAGATTTCAGGGGGACTGTAATTGTAAGATACGAAGATGCAAACGGAAATTTAAAGGAAATCGAGCAGGATTTTGAAGGCTATGCTATGGAAATGATTTTTGACGAACCTGTTTATGATGATGGATATATCGAGGATATGCCACAAGAACAGGGTGGATTTCCTTTATGGGCAAAAATTCTTCTTATTGCAGGTGGTATCATCATTGGTATTGCTGCTGTGGTTGTTGTGGTTATCATAATCGTAAAGAAGAAAAAGGCAAATGATGCTTTGCTTCTTGAAGACGATGAGGATTATTGATAAGAATGAGAATACTTGACATAATAGGAATGAGCTTCAAGAGCCTATGGCGAAGAAAAGTAAGGACTCTGCTCACTGTTCTCGGTGTTGTCATAGGGTCATGCGCTATCGTTGTTATGATTTCTTTAGGGCTTGGAATGGATAATGCGATGAAGTATTATCTCACTCAGTTCGGTGACCTTAACGTTATTACCGTTTACGGAAATGTATGGACGGAAGGTCAGACCGAGCCTATGAAGATAACCGAAGAAAATGTTGAATACATAAAGACGATAGAAAATGTTGAGGGGATTTTTCCGAAGCTTGCGATAAACAGTGAAATGGTTTCTGTATGCGCAGGAAGAGGTGAAAGATACCGTAGAATGTATGGTGAGATTTACGGGGTTTATCCTGAATATCTCGAAAAATTCGGGTATAAATTCAAAGAGGGAGAAGTTCCTGAAATTTTCAGCCAGAATTTTATCATATTCGGTGAACAGAGCGCATATAATTTCTTTGACACGAAGAAAAAACGAAACAATACCACATATCCACAGGAGCAGGAAGACGGCACTATGAGCGACCCTTTCTTCAATCCTATGGAAGAACAGATTCTTGTTTATGTAAACAACACAAACAAGTTTGTTGAGGACAATATGTGGGGGCATTATGAAAGCGCAGGAAAATCATATGAACACAAGATGACCTGCGTAGGAATACTTGATGCCGAAAACAGCAGTGGAAACTGGGAGGCTTTTGACGGACTTTTTGTTTCGATGGATTTTGCTGATGAACTTTATGATTCATATGTAAAGGCGAACAAGATAAAGGATGCAAAGGAACCTGAAATATCGGAACTTAAAATATATGTAAACGACATAAATAATGTTGCCACAGTTCAGGAACAGATAGAGGCTATGGGTTACTACTGCGACAGTATGGAAAGCGCAAGACAATCTATGCAGGGGCAACTCGGTTCTCTTGAAGCTATGCTCGGTGGACTTGCTGCGATATCACTTTTTGTTGCTGCGATAGGTATTACAAATACCATGATAATGTCTATTTATGAACGCACAAGAGAAATCGGCGTTATGAAGGTTTTAGGTTGTAAAATCAAAAATATCAGAGAGATGTTTTTAATAGAGGCTGCTTGTATAGGTTTTGTAGGAGGAATTGCAGGCGTTCTGCTTTCTTTCATAATATCGTTTATTTTCAATAAGTTCGGTTCCTCTATGTTGGGACTCGATTATATGTATCAACTCAATGACGGAACTGTGCTTCCGATTTCTCTGATACCTTTCTGGCTTGTTATCGTTGCGCTTTTATTCTCAACATTTGTAGGGATAGCAAGTGGGTTTTATCCTGCAAACAGGGCAGTGAAAATTTCTGCACTTGAGGCAATAAAAAATGAATAAAGAGGTTTGAAATGGAACAGAATAAAATTGACAGAATAAATTATCTTGCGAGAGAGTCAAGAGTGAGGGAGCTTACTCCTGAAGAAAAGGAAGAACAGACTACTCTTCGCAATGAATACAGAGCACTTTTTAAGAGAAATTTACAGGCACAACTTGACAACATTGAATTTGTTGACAAGAAGGACTGATTTTAATTACGCTAATATTACTATCAATCGGTAGTTTTGTTGTTTGTTTGTTTTTGGCAGTTTCCGTGTCTTTTTTATCGGAAACAACGGAAAAGCGTCTTCCGTGCCGTACGCAACAGGGAAGGGAAAAATTTCTCTTTCCTGTTGCGTATTTTTCTTGTGATTTTCACAAAAGTGGTGTATAATGTAATAAAACAGAAATAAATTCAGGGTGAAAAATATGAAAAAAATGCTTTTTGTTTATAACGCCAATGCAGGAAAGGCGCAGATAAAAAATCATCTTGTTACAATACTCGATACATTTGTAAAGGGTGGGTATGATGTTACTGTAAGACCTACTCAGCAAAGGCTTGATGCTTATCAGACAGTTAAGGAAAGAGCACACGAATTTGACATTGTTTCATGCAGTGGTGGCGACGGAACTTTAAATGAAACTGTTAAAGGGATTTTAGCATCGGGTATGAATATTCCGATAGGATATATACCTGCAGGAACGACAAATGATTTCGCTACAAGTCTTGGTATCCCTAAGGATATGCCTGAGGCAGCTGACGGAATTATTTCGGGAACTCCTTTTCCTTGTGATATAGGAAGCTTTAACGGACTTAATTTCAATTATATCGCTGCATTCGGGCTTTTTACAGAGGTTTCTTATCAGACATCACAGCAGAGAAAAAATCTTTTCGGACATATGGCTTATGTTATCGAGGGCGCTAAAAGTCTTGCTTCTGTTACATCATATCATATGACGATAGAATATGACGGAAATGTAATTGAAGATGATTTTATCTTCGGGATGGTTTCGAACTCGATGTCTGTCGGTGGTTTTACGGGTATGAACCCTTTGGGCACTGAACTTGACGATGGACTTTTTGAGGCTGCTTTTATAAAGATGCCCAAAAGCACAGTTCAGCTTCAGGAAACTTTACGCGACCTCACTAAATTTGAACTTTCATCGGATTATTTTTATCTTTTCAGGGCGAGTGAAATAAAGATAACTGCAAGTGAACTTATTCCCTGGACACTTGACGGAGAATTCGGTGGAAACATAAAAGAGGCAGATATAAAATGTCTTAACAAAGCAGTTGAATTCATTATAAACAAAAAGAACGAAGAAGAATAAACACAAAGCCTTTTCTTTTGACAAAAAAGAAGAGGCTTTTATATTTTTATTGTGGACAAAAGGGGATAAATGTGGTATAATATTTTGGATAGAATTTTTAAGGAGGACTCTGATGTCAGGAACAATTCTTCTGAAAGATATGAGAATAATTACATCTTCTTCTGAAAGCAGGGGCGATATTCTTATAAAAGACGGTATTATCGCAGAAATAAGCGAAAGCATTTCATCTTCTGCAGATAAGGTTATCGACGGAAAGGGAAAGCTCTGTGTTTCACCGGGACTTTTTGATATGCATGTTCATTTCCGTGACCCAGGGCTTACTCATAAAGAAGATATTATAACAGGAACAGATGCTGCAGCAGCAGGTGGAATCACGGGTGTTGTTACTATGCCTAACACAAAACCTGCGACGGACTCTGCTGAAACTGTTAAATACATCATAGAAAAGGCAGAGGGTTCGGGCGTTACTATTTATCCTTCGGCTTGTATCACAAAGGGACTTTTAGGACAAGAACTTTGTGATTATGAAAGCCTTAAAAAAGCAGGAGCTACTGTTATAACAGATGACGGCAGACCTGTAGAAAACCCCGATATGCTTTTTAAAGCACTTCAGTTATCAAAGGAAAACGGACTTTTGGTTGCTTGTCATTGTGA
>JAZNQY010000003.1:0-13260 GCA_045590375.1 Oscillospiraceae bacterium
AAACAGGTATCTGCTCAGAAGAACTCTTTATCTTTGCTATCTGTTCATCAGAATATCCTGTTGTTGCAAGAACAAGGGGAGTTCCTGTTGAAAGAGCATAACCTATAAGATTATCGAGAGCCAAAGGATGAGAAAAATCGATTATAACATCTGGTTTTTCGGGTAGTTCAGAAGGATTTGTTACGATAGGAAAATCGGCATAAGTTTCGGTATTTATATCAATTCCTGCAATAACTCTGCAATCTTCTCTTGCAGAAATCACACTGTTTATAACCCTTCCCATTTTTCCGTTAGCACCACTGATAACGATATTTGTCATTTTAATCATTCCTTACTTAATTAATCCGTTTGCTTTGAGTTCAGCAGAGATTTTTGCAAGATTTGCTTCTGATGTAGGGCAGAGGGGAAGTCTTAATGTGTTACTGCAAAGTCCCATAAGTGCCATAGCTTCCTTTACAGGAATAGGATTTACATCACAGAAAAGTGCGTTGATAAGATTAAGATATTTAATCTGTAATTTTCCTGCTTCAGCAAAATTATTATCAAGACAAAGCTGACACATTTCATGCGTTTCCTTGGGCATTACGTTAGAAAGTACTGAAATAACGCCCTTTCCACCGATCGACATAACAGGAACTGTCATTCCGTCATCGCCACTGTAAACATCGAGAGAATCGCCACAGGCTTCGATTATTTTTGCGAAATAATCCATATTTCCACCTGCTTCCTTGACGGCAACGATATTTTCATGCTTAGCAAGTTCAACAAATGTATCAATAGCGATATTGACACCTGTTCTTCCGGGAATATTATAAAGCATGACAGGGATGTTTATAGCATCAGCGATAGCTGTAAAATGCTTGATAAGACCTGTCTGTGATGTTTTGTTGTAGTATGGAGAAACAACGAGAACAGCGTCGGCACCGAGAAGTTCTGCTTCCTTTGAAAGCTGGATAGCATAAGCTGTATCGTTACTTCCTGTTCCAGCGATAACAGGAACTCTCTTGTTTACTCTTTCTACGCAGTAACGGATAGATTCTTTATGTTCATCGTCTGTCATTGTAGAAGATTCACCTGTTGTTCCGCAAACAACGATACAATCTGTTCCGTTATCAATCTGAAAATCAATAAGTTTTCCGAATGTTTCAAAATCAATAGAGCCATCAGCGTTCATAGGGGTTACAATAGCAACTCCTGCGCCTGTAAAAATTGTCTTTTTCATAATGTATGTTCCTTTCTGTAAGGATTAGTCAAGATATCCCTTTGCAGCAAGAAGTTCAGCCATAAGAACTCCACCACCTGCGGCACCTCTGAGTGTGTTGTGTGAGAGACATACAAATTTGTAGTCATACTGTGAGTCTTCACGGAGACGACCGATTGAAACAGCCATACCTTTTTCAAGATCTCTGTCGAGCTTAGCCTGAGGACGATTGTCTTCTTCAAAATAATTAAGGAACTGCTTGGGAGCGAGGGGAAGTTCAAGTTCCTGAGGTTCAGCCTTGAATTCAGCCCAGATCTTCTTGATTTCTTCGATAGAAGGCTTATTCTTGAATGAAACGAATACAGCAGCTGTGTGCCCGTTTGAAACAGGAACTCTGAGGCACTGTGTTGTAATAGCAATGCTGTCTTCGTTTACAATCTTGCCATCAACAACCTTGCCCCATACCTTAAGAGGTTCTTTTTCTGATTTTTCTTCTTCCCCACCAATGAATGGAATGAGGTTATCAACCATTTCAGGCCATGTTTCAAATGTTTTACCTGCACCTGAAATAGCCTGATATGTGCATGCGAGGACATTTGTAATACCGAATTTTCTGAGGGGAGTAAGAGCAGGAACATAACTCTGGATTGAGCAGTTTGATTTAACTGCGATAAATCCACGCTTTGTTCCGAGACGCTTTCTCTGTGATTCGATAACAACAGCATGGTCTGCGTTGATTTCAGGAACAATCATAGGAACATCATCTACGCCACGATTAGCAGAGTTATTTGAAATAACAGGGCATTCAGCCTTGGCATATGCTTCTTCGAGAGCCTTGATTTCATCCTTTTTCATATCAACTGCACAGAAAACAAAGTCAACCTGTGATGTAATTTCTGCAATGTCTGCTGTTGCATCATAAACAATAAGATTTTTCATTGATTCAGGCATCGGAACATCCATAGCCCAACGATTTCCTACAGCTTCTTCATATGTTTTACCCTTTGAACGAGGGCTCGCTGCGAGAACCTTGACTTTGAACCAGGGATGGTTTTCGAGGAGTGTAGCAAAACGCTGACCTACCATACCTGTTGCACCGATAATACCTACATTGAACTGTTTCATAAAAATTTCTCCTTTAAAATACTTTTATTTTATTTCGTTTACAAAAATAAAAAAACCGATTGAAAATCGGTTCATCATACTGTATAATAGAAAAGTCGGCATATTGAAATATTAAGAAAAATAAATAAAAATGCCGATAGCTCTCCATCATAGAATATGATGACAATCGCATATCTGTTTGATATACGATCAGGGCCAAGATGCCAGACTTAAACCCTTCGGCAGAATTGCCTTTCCCGTTCAGCTTTATAGCGAGTCGGCACTCTTGCTGAGGGTACTAATCGCATCTGCGACCTCTATCCGTTTATATATTGTATCACTTTCGTGGTACTATGTCAATATAATTTTTATTTTTTCAGGAGAATTTTATGTATAAAACATCAGACTTTTTCTACGATTTGCCCGAAGAACTCATTGCTCAGACCCCCGTTGAGCCAAGAAACTCTTCGAGGCTTCTTAAAGTATCAAGAGAAACGGGTGAAATAAAACACGACCATTTCTATAATTTATGCGATTATCTGAAAAAAGGTGACTTACTTGTTCTTAACGATAGTCGCGTACTTCCTGCAAGACTTTATGGTGTGAAATGTGATAATAATACTTTTATCGAATTCCTTTTACTTGAACAGAAAGGGAATATGACCTGGGATATTATCTGTAGACCTGCTAAAAAGGCAAAAATCGGAACAGAATTTTCTTTCGGTGATGGAAAACTTATCGCAAAAGTTATAGCAACGGGTGATGATGGCAACAGAACTGTTGAATTCAGATGTGACGGAAATTTTTTTGCAACACTTGATGAAATAGGTCAGATGCCTTTGCCGCCTTACATAAAAGAAAAACTCGAAAATAAAGAAAGATATCAGACTGTTTATTCAAGAGAAGTGGGTTCAGCAGCAGCACCTACTGCAGGACTTCATTTTACACCCGAACAGCTTGAACAGATAAAATCAATGGGTGTAAATATCGCTTATGTTACTTTACATGTTGGTTTAGGAACTTTCAGGCCTGTAAAGGTTGATAGCATCACAGAACATCATATGCATTCTGAACATTATTATATGCCTTCTGAAACTGCTGCTCTTATTGCAGATGCGAAGAAAAATGGAAACAGAGTTATTTCTGTCGGAACAACTTCTTGTAGGACGCTTGAAAGCGTTGCTGAATTTTTCGGAGAAATTGAAGCAGGTAAGGAGTATGATGGTTATACAGATATTTTCATATATCCACCACACGAATTCAAGGTTATAGATGGACTTATTACCAACTTCCATCTTCCTGAAAGCACTCTTATTATGCTTGTTTCTGCATTTTTAGGATACGAGAATACTATGAATGTCTACAAAACTGCTGTTGATGAAAAATACAGATTTTTCAGTTTCGGCGACAGTATGGCTATTCTTTAGGAGGAAATATGAAATTATCAGTATTTTTAAAAAGTGTTATAGATACCGATGATGCTCCTGTTGTGATTTGCGATATAAATCATAATATTGTATATATGAATCCATCATCAATTAAAAAGTATGGTGGAAGAGATATTACAGGAAAATCAATTTTTGATTGTCATAATGGCGAATCGGTTGAAAAAATCAAGAAGGTTGTTGATTGGTTCAAATTATCGGAAAACAACAATAAAGTGTTTACATATCGTAACGATGAGCAGAACAAAGATGTTTATATGATTGCTTTACGGGATGAAAACAAAGAACTTATCGGCTATTATGAAAAACACGAATTCAGAAATAATGAAACAGAAGAACTTTATAATATAGACTAAGGAGAAATTATGTTTACTTTACTCAAACAGGAAAACAGAGCAAGACGAGGAACAGTAGAAACAGTTCACGGAACATTTCAGACCCCTTGCTTTATGAATGTTGGTACATCGGCAGCAATAAAGGGAGGGATTTCATCCCTTGACCTCGTTGACCTTAAATGCCAGGTGGAACTTTGTAATACCTATCATCTTCATGTAAGACCTTCGGACAAACTCATAAGAGAAATGGGTGGACTTCATAAATTTATGCATTGGGACAGACCTATCCTTACTGACAGTGGTGGATTTCAGGTATTCTCACTCTCAAAACTCCGTCGTATAAAGGAAGAAGGAGTTTATTTCAATTCTCATGTTGATGGCAAAAAGATATTTATGGGGCCTGAAGAAAGTATGCAGATTCAATCAAATTTAGGTTCTACCATTGCTATGGCATTTGATGAATGTGTTGAAAACCCTGCTACACATCAGTATAGTCAGAAATCATGTGAAAGAACAACAAGATGGCTTTACAGATGCAAAGATGAAATGGAAAGGCTTAATGCTTTACATGATACAATCAACAAAAAACAGATGCTTTTCGGAATAAATCAGGGTTGCACTTTTGAAGACCTCAGAATAAAGCATATGGAAGAAATCATAAAGCTTGACCTTGATGGATATGCAATAGGCGGACTTGCTGTCGGTGAAGCGACAGAAGATATGTATCGCATTATTGATGCTGTTGAACCAATTATGCCTAAAAACAAACCCCGTTATCTTATGGGTGTTGGTACTCCTTCAAACATAATTGAGGCTGTTGCAAGAGGTGTTGATATGTTTGACTGTGTAATGCCGAGTCGTGATGCAAGACACGGAACTATTTTCACATGGAGTGGTGTTATGCACATAACAAACAATAAATTTGCCTATGACGAAAGACCGCTTGATGTTGATTGCGATTGTCCTGCTTGCAGAAACTTCTCAAGAGCATATATAAGACATCTTTTCAAAGCAAATGAACAACTCGGTGGAAGACTTGCTGTTATGCATAATCTCTACTTTTATAATACTCTTATGGAAAAGATAAGAGAAGCGCTTGATAACGGAACATTTGCTGAATTCAGAGCGAAATATTCTGAACTTCTCGTTACTAAATACCAGGGTTAAGGAACTTTTATACTATGAAAAAACTTGCAATTTTTGATCTTGACGGAACTCTTTTATACTCTCTCGAGGACCTTGCTGATGCTACAAATTATGCACTTCAGAAGAATGGTTTACCGATTCAGGAACTTGATAAATACAAATATTTTGTAGGAAACGGCGTTTTCAAGCTCATAGAAAGAGCATTGCCTGAAGAGTTCAAAAAGAATGAAGCTGTTTTCAACGCTGTTCTTTCAGATTTCAGAACTTATTATGGTGAACACAGCGAAGATAAATCGAAACTTTATGACGGAATTGAAGAAACCATAAATAAACTTCACGAAATGGGGGTTTTACTTGCTGTTGCATCAAATAAACCCGATGAATTCACAAAAGTTCTTGTTTCAAGACTTTTTGGTGGCTTATTTGATTATGCACAGGGCAGTCTTCCTGAAATTCCTACAAAACCGTCGCCTGATATTGCTTTTATGATTCTCGAAAAATTCGGTGTTTCGGCTGATGACGCTGTTTTTATAGGAGATACGAATGTTGACATAAATACAGGAAAGGCAGCAGGAATAGAAACGATAGGATGTTTATGGGGATACAGAACTTTTGAAGAACTGAAAGAAGCCGGCGCAGATTATATTATAGAAAAGCCTTCAGAAATTGTTGATATAGTTTTGCAATAGGAGGATAATATGAGAGATAAATTGAAGAATGCTGATTATTTCAAGGTGTTAATCGAAAGAGAAAAGAACGATATTATAATGTTTGAAGGTACTGTAAAAAAGGTGATGATTGAAAAAGGAGAGTCAGACAGAGGCGTTCGCAATGGATATAATATTCTGATTTGTTCATATCAAAAGATGATGAATCTTTTATATTCTTATGGCGAGGATCCGGAAATCATAAAAGAATGGTATGAAAAATTACTGTATTATTACAGTAAAATGTGGGATAGAGAGTATGGGTATATTGAATTGATAAAAATACTTTCATTAGCAGTTTTATTTGGTATTGACAAATGTAAACTGATTGAATTGGAAGAAAGACTTATGAATGAAAACTTTGATGATTATCTTGTGAATATATTGGTTAAGGAAATAGATTCTTCCTGGACAAAAAACGGAACAGAATTTGAATTTCCGGGAATATATGATTGTTTAAAAGATATTCTGGAAAATAAGGAATCATCTGATTTTAGTTTGTTGAAAGAGTATCTGGAAGAAAAATGGTATGGTCTTCACAAACAGTGTGCGTGGTATAACACTCATAAATCAAAACAAAATACATATTGTGGATATTGGAGTTTTGAGGCAGGTGCTATTGCAAAAATAATAAAGATTGACGATGCCAATTTGAAAGATGTGTCGTATTATCCCTATGATTTGGTCAATTATAACTGAAAATAAAAAGCAGTTGGTAGTATACAATTTGATATAGTAAACACTATTATGACTTTAAGTTACAGAGACTATTTTCATTCGGTGTTTTATGAGGATATGTTAAAGATATATAAAAGCGGTCATCTTCCTTGCGGATGGAAAGGTGGCTTTAACAGAGGAAAATTTGAAATATTTTAACATTGCAAAAGGAGAATCTATATGGAACTTAAAAAAATTAATACGAGAATGAATGAGATCGCGGATAAAATTATTTCATCATATGGAAAGGAAATTTCAGAATATGATGAACTTGAAAAGCAGGTTATATGCGCTCTTGTCTTCGGAGCGCTTAACGCGTCGGCAATTGAAAATATTGTTGATTCATCATATTTGTATGGAATAATGATTGTTATACTCATGAATAAATTCGGTTATTCAGAAGATGGGGCTATACAGTTTGAAGATTATCTTGTAGAGTGTACAGACAGAAATTTTCATCCTGTAATGAATACTATTATTCATAAAGGGATAACAGCTTACGATTACATAGAGAATCCAAAGGTTTTAAAGGAAAACATTGATGAGATAATGCGAGTAATTCGAAAATCAACATAGTAATACGGTTAGGAACAATCGACGACATAGGCATCGAAAAGTGGATATTTCTATAAATTATAGCGATAATATAATTTTTTCGGGAGAATTTGACAATGTAGCAGAAATCAGAAAAAGCGAAGATGTTTTATTTATAGAAATAGAAGACAAAAGACGCTTGGTACTTAAAAAATCCTCTGGTTTTAGTCTTGTTATAGAGAATAATTAGATATAAATTTACCCTAAAAAGACCTGAAAGTTATTTCAGGTCTTTTTTATATCACTTTTAAAGATAAAGTATCATATAATTTAAAAGGTGATATTATGAAAAATAGTTTTTCTAAAAAAGGAAGTGTAATTACATACTGCGTATATCTTGGAATAGTTTTTATTTCTGTTATATTATCCCTTAATTCTGCAGCAAATAATATGGTCAGGGAAATAGCAACATCAGAGGCAAAAAAGACTGCTACTGTTGCTATTTCAGAAGCTATTGAATATTCTATGGAAAATTCACAATATCCTGTTTCATCAGCAACTGTCGTAAAATATTCCGATTCGGGAGAAATAACATCAATAGGTGAAAACACATACATCCTCAATGATATTCAATCTGAAATAAGTAGAACTCTTAACGAAAACCTCGGAAAAAATCTTGAAAATGCCAAAATAAAAATACCTATCGGGAATTTCAGCGGACTTATTTTTCTTTCAGGCAAAGGAAAAGAAATTGATTTTGACCTTAAATACAGTGGTAATGCAATGGCAGATGTGAAGAGCGATTTTGTTTCTGCCGGAATAAATCAGACACTACATGAAATAAAGATAACAATAAATGCAGAAGTGACTGTTTTACTTCCGTTTGAATCGGTAAAGGTCGATGTGAGCGAAACTTATATTATTTATGACACTATGATAATAGGGGAAGTTCCTGAATTTTATACTGATATTTATTGACTTATTGCCTTATAAATGATATAATTTTAGAGTGTATAAATATATTCTGATAAGGCAGGTTGATAATAATGAAAGTAACTCTTATAGCACATTCTCCAGAACCCGAAAAGGTTATTGCTGCTGCTGCAAAATTATGCTATTCTGCGAGTGATATTGATAATTTACTCGATAATCTTACTCCTGAAAAAACAACATCTTTTGTTGAAATGCTTTCAAATATCGGCCACGAAAGTCCTATCGAACACGCAAGTTTTACTTTTGGTATCGAAGGTGTTTCAAGAGCATTACTTGCTCAGATAACAAGACATCGTCTTGCATCGTTCTCTGTGCAAAGCCAGAGATATGTAAAGAATAAAAACTTTACATTTATTACTCCACCTGAAATAGAGAATAATCCTAAAGCGAAGGAATTATTTCTGAAATCAATGAATGATTCTATTACTGCATATAATAACATAGCAGATATACTTGAGAAAAAGTATTTTGCTGAGTATACAAACGGTGGTATGGATGAAAAATCTGCAAAGACAAAGGCTGAGAAAAAGGCTATTGAGGATGCGAGATTCGTTCTTCCTAACGCTGCTGAAACCAAAATGGTTGTAACTATGAATGCAAGATCGTTACATAATTTCTTCCGTCTTCGCTGCTGCAACAGAGCACAGTGGGAGATAAAGGCTGTTGCTGACGAAATGTTAAGACTCTGCTGTGAAGTTGCGCCTACATTATTCAAGAACGCAGGCCCTTCATGTGCTACGGGTGCTTGTTCTGAAGGAAAAATGTCATGTATGAAAATGAAGGAAATGAAAGAATTCTATAAGGAGCTTAAAAATGGGAAAACTGATAGTAATTGACGGTCTTGACGGAAGTGGAAAGACAACCCAGTTTGAATTGATACAGAAAATCCTTTCTGACCGTGGAATACCTGTTAAAGCAATAAGTTTTCCAGAATATGACAAGCCTTCGTCAACTCTTGTAAAAATGTATCTCGGTGGAGAATTTTCGAAGAATGCCGAAGAAGTGAATGCTTATGCATCATCAAGTTTTTATGCAGTTGACAGATATGCAAGTTATAAGCTTTATTGGGAAAAAGATTATATTGATGATAAACTCATACTTGCAAGCAGATATGTAAGTTCTAATGCTATTCATCAGATGGTTAAGCTTCCTGAAGAAGAATGGGAAAAATATCTTGAGTGGCTTATTGATTACGAGCATATAAAAATGGATATTCCGAAAGCGAACAAGGTTATTTTTCTGGATATGCCGATAGAAATATCTCAGAAGCTCTTATCACAGAGATATAACGGTGATGAAAATAAGAAAGATATTCATGAATCAAATGTTGAATATCTTTACAGATGCAGAAAATCTGCTTTATTTGCAGCAGAAAAATTAGGTTGGTCTGTTGTGACTTGTAACGACGGAGAAAATCCTTTGCCGACAGAAGAAATTTCAAATAAGATAATGAAAATTATAGATGAGGTAATTTAGATGCTCGAATTCAGAAACATTCAGCTTTCTGACAAGGAATGGATAGATAAATCTCTTGAAATGTCTGATTTCAGGGGATGTGAATACAGTTTCGCAAACAATATTGCCTGGAGAAGACTTGGAAATGCAAAAATAAGCAGATTTGAAGATTTTTATATCTGTGCTTCATTTCTTGAAGAAACGCCTGCTTTCTTTTTTCCTGCCGGAAAAGGAGATTACAGAAAGCTTTTTCACGAGTTCTATGAATTCTCATCATCAATGGACAAACCTCTTATTATCCAATCTGTAAGCAGAGAACATATAGAAATGTTCAGAGAATTATATGGCGATTGTTTTGAAATAGAAAGTGATGAAGGTGGATATGATTACATCTATAACGCAGATGATCTTATAAATTTAAGTGGCAAAAAATATCATTCTAAAAGAAATCACCTCGCAAGATTCAATGAAAATAACTGGAGTTATGAAGAAATTTCAGATAAAAATATGGACGAATGTATAGAACTCAGTGTTAATCTTTATAACGATAAAATGGGTTATACAAATCGTTCGAGCGTTTTAGAACAACTTGCTATCCACACTTTTTTTGATAACTTTGATTATCTTGGTTTAAGGGGTGGAGTTATAAGAATTGATAATAAGGTTGTTGCTTTTTGTATCGGAGAAAAAATAAATTCTGATACCATGTGTATTCATATAGAAAAAGCTCTTCCTGATATTCAGGGAGCATATACAGCGATAAACAATGAATTTGCTAAACGCGAAGCAAAAGATTGCAGATATATAAACAGGGAAGAAGACCTTGGAATCGAAGGTCTCAGAAAGGCTAAGAAATCCTATCATCCTTGTTTTCTTCTCGAAAAACATAAAATTACTTTCAATAAGGAGGCAAAATTATGATTTATGCTTTTCTTGCAAACGGATTTGAAGAAACAGAGGCTATAGTTCCGATTGATTTAATCAGAAGATGTGAAAAAGACCTTGTTACAGTAGGTGTAGGTGGACAGATTATCAAAGGTTCACACGGTATACCTGTTTTTGCTGATATTGAAGAAAGAGAAATTGTTCTTGATGAAAATCTTGAAATGATTATTCTTCCCGGTGGTATGCCCGGCACTATAAATCTTGAAAAATCCGAATATGTTCAGAAAGCAGTTGATTTCTGCGTTGAAAACAATATTCCGATAGCATCTATTTGCGCAGCACCCTCTATTTTAGGACATAAAGGTCTTCTTGATGGAAAGAGAGCTTGTTGCTATACAGGATATGACACACAACTCGGAAATGCGATCTATGATGCTGATGCAAAAGTTTGCCTTGATGGTAATTTTATCACTGCAAGAGGAGCAGGAGTTGCACTTGAATTCGGACTTGCTCTTGTAGAAAAGCTCATTTCAAAAGAACGTTGTGAAATTCTTAAAGCATCATTATTATGTTGAGTATAAAAGAATATAAAGCCGAGAAAAGAGCGTTTTATAAGTCTTTAAGAAAGTCTATGAACCAAGAAGAGAAAAAATCGGCTGACAGACAGATTTTTGAAAGACTTATTGATACTTATGCTTTTAAAAATTCAGAACTGATACTTACATATATCTCTGTAAATGATGAAACAGATACTATTTCTCTTATAAAATATTGTTTTGAGAATAATAAGAGAGTAGCAGTTCCTAAATGCCTTGACAAAAACGGAAATATGGAGTTTTTTGAAATCAAATCTTTTGATGATGTAAAACCTTCATATTTTGGGCTGTTGGAACCTTCTGAAAATTGTCCTGAAATAACCTTGTTTTACAACTCGTTATGTGTTGTTCCAGCGTTTTCTTATGATATAAAAGGGTATAGAATAGGATATGGTGGAGGGTTTTATGACAGGTTTCTTTCAAAGCATAATGTTTTTAAAGCAGGAATCTGTTATGATGAATGTATTGAAACAAATCATCTTCACGATGAATTTGATATAAATGTTGACATAGTAATTACCGAGAAACAAATAATTTCTTTGGAGGACAAAAATGAACGAAAACGAACTCAATCAGATACTTAATCCTGATGAAAACGAAAAGGATACTTCAAACGAAGAACTTTTTGAAAGCATAAAGAATGCTAAAGACAAAGTTGATAATCAGAAAAAAGCTAACCTTACTGAAAATCAGCAGAAAAAAAGCGTTCCTTCGAATTCAAAGAAGAAACGCAAAAGAAAAAAGAAAAGAAATACAGGTAAAATAGCATTCAGACTTATTATTTTCTGCGTTATCATAATTATCGCTTGTATCTGTGCTTTTTTCCTTATAAATATCGGCATGGAAGTCACAGGTCTCGGAAGACATGATGATACCGAACTTACAATTGAAATTCCTAAGGGTGCAACTTCTGAAGATATTGCTAATATTCTTGTTGATAATGAAATAATCAACAATCCTATTGCTTTCAGAGTTTTATCAAACAAGCAGAACGCAAATTCATATAAAGCAGGAAAACATAAGGTTACTGCAAATATGTCTTATTCTGACCTTATTGATGTTTTACAGCAGGATCCCATTCAGGAAAAAATATCTGTTGATGTTACTTTCCCCGAAGGATACACACTTGATCAGTGTGCTGCTGTTCTTGAAGAAGCAGGAGTATGTCGTGCTGACGAGTTTATAGAAGCGTTTAACAGTGCTGATTTCGGATATAACTTTGAAAAGAAAGTAGAAGATAAAGCGACAAAATATTATAAGATGGAAGGTTATTGTTTCCCTGATACCTATACATTTTTCAAGGATTCTGAACCCGAAGTTGTCTGCAAGAAAATTTATGCTAACTTTGCAGAAAAAGTAAATGCAAATATGCTTGGAAGAATGGAAGATTTAGGTCTTACTCTTGATGAAACTCTTGCACTTGCGTCAATAGTTCAGTCAGAAGCACCTACTTCAAATCAGATGAAACTTGTATCATCTGTTTTCTGGAACAGACTTAATGACAAGGAAACATTCCCAAGACTTGAATCTGACCCTACAAAGAAATACGCTGCACTTTCAGGAATTGAACTTTATGATACCTACAAGAGCGAAGGCGTACCTCCGGGAGCAATATGTAATCCCGGTGCTGACGCTATAAACGCTGTTCTTTATCCTGAAGAAACAGAATATTATTTCTTCTGTTCAAACCTTACTACACAGGAATTCTATTACGCAAAGACACTTAAACAACACGAAAAAAATCTTGCCGAAGCAGGACTTATTTAAGCGAGGGATAATTTTTGTTTGATTTTAACCGATTGGAACTTCTTTCTCCTGTTGGAGACTATGAAAGACTTATAGCAGCTGTTAACTACGGTGCTGACGCTGTTTATCTCGGCGGTCTTTTGTTCGGCATGAGAGCTGCTCCTCAGAATTTTACATTTGAACAGCTTAAAAGTGGGGTAGAGTTTGCTCATAAAAATGGGGTAAAGGTTTATCTTACCTGTAATACATTACCCCGAAACAACGAAATAGTCCATTTTGAAGAATTTATAAAAAATGCATCTGATGCCGGTGTTGATGCTGTTATTGCAACAGATATAGGTTTGCTTTCTCTTATAAAGAAATATACTCCTGATATGGAAAAAGTCGGATCGTAGC
>JAZNQY010000004.1:0-13982 GCA_045590375.1 Oscillospiraceae bacterium
ATATCGAAGTTTCTGAAAACGGAAAGATAACAGATGTTCTTTATCTTTCAAACGGCGTTGATGACATAAAGTATCTCGGCTGGGACAGAGAGGAAAAAGAAAATAAGGGTGCTTTCATAGAAACCTTCCCCGAAGATTATGAAGATGACAAATATCTTTATATTGACGGAGAATTTGTTCTTAACCCTGATTATGTTCCGATAGAAGACGAAACCGTCGATTATGACGAAATCGCCCTCGACCACGAGTTCAGAATTTCTATCTTGGAACTCGGTGTTTAAATTTTTAAAAAATGAAAGGAGTGCTTTGTATATGTCAAGCACATATAAACTTTGTAAAAAGGTAATCGAAAAGGAAAAGCAGAAAGGAACTCTCAATGTAGACGAGATGACAGAAAAGCTCGATGTATTTCTTCTCAATGACAGAATTACCGACGAAGAATACAACGAACTTATGGCGCTTATGACAGCGTAAAATCTTATGGAACAGAAAAGAATAACTCTGTATTTTAAAAAACATCCCACACATAAAAGAAAGAAAAAGTTTGAATTTATGCAGATAGTAGTCCTAATAACTTTGTTTCTTTCTTTTCTGTGGGTAACGCTTTCTTATGTCCTCGCGTTTCTCGAAAAGCCTGATACCTTAGAAAATCTTTCGGGCAGTGTTGCTTCTGTAACCATTGTTGCAATCTTGGGTTATTCGGGAACGAACTGCGTAAGAGCGTCAAGCTATAACAAATACAGAAGAAAGGACGGTGATGAGTATGGCGACGACACAACAGCAGAAAGAATTTCTTTCTCGGATTATCCCGTTAGCGAAAGCCGATATGAAGAAGACTAAAATCCTTGCTTCCCTCACAATCGCACAGGCGATTTTAGAGTCGGGCTGGGGAACGTCTGCACTCGCAAGAAAGAGCAACAACCTCTTCGGTATCAAGGGTAATGGTAAGAATTATAAAACCTTTGAATACATAAACGGAAAGCGGGTTGATATAGTCGATAGTTTTAAAGTCTATCCCGACTGGGAAACATCTGTTACAGACCACAGTGGACTTTTTCTTCGCCTTTCAAGGTATCAGAACCTTATCGGAGAAAGGGACTACAAAAAGGCTTGCAGAAAGGTCTATGAAGACGGCTATGCAACTGCGCCGAACTATACAGAGGCGCTTATACGCATTATAGAGCAGTATAAACTCTATGAACACGATTATGAAAACTGTATCGTTCAGTATGTTGTTGTGGCAGAGAGCAAGCCACTCACTATGCAGTCCTCTGACAACCTCATAAGAACGCTTAAAAAATACGGTATGACAGCCGTGAAGAAAGAGGTGCTTATCTGATATGGACTATATCATTACGGCATTCACACTCATCGGTACCTTTGCTAATGCCCTCGGTTATCGCTGGGGGTTCAAGGTATGGCTTGTAACGAATATCTACTGGATGCTTCATAATGCTATCGCAGAGGACATCCCTCAGATGATTATCTTTGCAGTGAATGCCGTTATTTGCATCATAGGTCTTAAAAACTGGAAACACAAGGAGGTTTCGGAATGAAGATAAACTGGAAGCAGAAACTCACATCAAGAAAGTTCTGGGCTGCACTTATTGCTTTTACAACATCAATTCTTATTGCATTCAATGTAGACCCGGGCAGCATCGAACAGATTACAAGTATCATAATGTCAGGAGCTGCTCTCATTGTATACATGTGCGTCGAAAGTCATGTTGACGGAAAAAGAGCGGAGGGCGAAAAGAACGATGAACGAGGAGAATAAGAAGTGTCCCTGCGATACGGTCAGAGAACTTGAAAAGCAGGTAGACGAACAGAGAAGTCAGCTCGCAAAGGGCGAAACGCAGTTTGCAGTTATCAATACAAAACTCAATCTTATTATGGGTGTTTTGGGAACTGTCGGCGCTGCCCTTGTGGGTATTATCGTAAAAATGATGATGACAGTGTAAAAAGAAAAGCAGGAGGATTATTCCTCCTGCTTTTTATTTTTTCGATGTATTCTTTACTTATTTTTTAGTCAAAAATCCTGACTAACATTCTGACTAACTTTTGACTAATTTTTCAGGTTACACCCATTACCGAGTGTTACCACTTTTACAACGGATAAAACGCGTAAAATAGATACTTTTCTCTATTTTACGCAATATCCTCATTGGCGGAGACGGTGGGATTCGAACCCACGGGACGTGTTACCGCCCAAACGATTTCGAGTCGTTCTCGTTATGACCACTTCGATACGTCTCCAGAAAGGCGGTTTCGCCTTTATTATTTACATTTCTTCGATTAATGTCTTAAGTTCGAGAAACTCATCTTCACTGAGTGTAACACCCTTACCCATTTTGTCATGTTCGGGTGACCATTCACGGATATCATATTTAGGTTCACGGTCGTTCCATGAAACAAGGTTGAGCTCTTTTGTCCAACCCTTTGCGTTTTCGCTGAGAACACCGATATTTCTAACGATTTCGTATTTAAGTTCTGCCATAATAGATACTCCTTCGATTATTCGTCATCTTCAAAAGCGTCAACATCAATTTCGCCTTCGCCGAATTCATCTTCTTCATCAATAATTTCATCAATTTCGATGTCGAAATCTTCACCACGAAGACCTGCGATTTTTGCATGACCTGTGTAGAAATCAAGGATAGAAAATCCTTCTCTGTAATAAGGAAGCTGAACTGTGATGTAATGTTCATTCTTGAATATAAGAGTTCCACAGTATGTCTGTCCCTCTTTATAAACCTTTATTTCATCGCCGATATTGACATCGCCGAAAGTCTGTGCGTAGAAATCTTCATAATTTCCCATAATAAAACCTCCTGAACGCTTTTATAAATACATCGTTTTCTATTATATAAAAAAAAGAATAATAAGTCAAGAAAAAATTTATTTTTTATTTTATTCTTATATGTAAGGGCAATCCGTTTTCCTTGAAAAGATTTACCTCGCCCTGAATGAGAGGCATAAAATAATCGATAGCCTCATCCTTTATATTATTACCTTTTTCGTTTATCCATTCACGTGGGAAAAGTTTTTCCTTATTCGCAATATCTCTTATATCGGCAGAAGAAATTTCAATCGCATAAGGATGGTTTCCTTTTCTTTCAAAAACCATCATTTCTCCTGTATGTCCCGAAAGGGCATATCTCACAGCGGCAGAACCTATTTCCTGTGATTCATCTATATCTGTAAGCGACGCCAAATGACTGCTGCATCTCTGCATAACATTAAGTTCAACCGACCTTACCTTGCAGGAAAGTTCTGATGAAATAAGATTTTCAAGATATTTTCCTACTCCCGAAAGATATTTATGTCCGAAAACATCAACACAACCCGAAAGGTTATCTTCTGCAAGATATTTCCCATCGGGAGTTTTTATTCCTTCAGAAACAGCAACAATACAAGCCTTGTGATGATTATGCGCATCCTTTATCTCTTCGAGTATCTGTTCTTTTGTAACAGGAACTTCTGGAAGATAGATAAGATGAGGTGCTTCCTCACCCATTCTTCTTAAAACAGAAGTAGCGGCAGTAAGCCAGCCTGCGTCTCTTCCCATAATTTCGATAACAGTAACAGATGTGAGCGCATAAACCTGACTGTCTCTTATAATTTCAGCAACCGTTGTTGCTATGTATTTCGCAGCAGAGCCAAACCCTGGTGTATGGTCTGTTAAAACAAGGTCGTTATCTATTGTTTTGGGAATACCCATTACCTTTATATCTTTTCCGATGCTTCTGAAATAATCCGAAAGCTTTAAAACCGTATCCATAGAGTCGTTTCCACCTATATAGAAAAACGCACCTATATCAAGGCTTTCGAAAACCTCAAGAATTTTTTTGTATTGTTCTTCACTTTCCTCGGGATTTTTAAGTCTGAGTCGGCAAGAGCCGAGAGCAGTTGATGGAGTAAGCTTTAAAATTTCAATATCACGATTATCAGAAAGATATTCCGATAAATCAACAACATTGTTTTTGAGAACCCCTTCGATCCCATTCTTAAAGCCATAGACTTTTCCGATTTTGTCATTTTTGACTGCCTCAACAAAAACTCCTGCAAGAGAAGCATTGATAGCAGCAGTAGGTCCACCTGACTGTGCAACAGCAATATTCATAAAATTACCACCATATCAGAATTATTATCACAGAGCCTACTCCGCAAACGGCTTGTCGCAAAAAACTGCGGCAGGCTGTGTCATTTTAGATTATATCATCTTAAATACAAATTGTAAATAGATAATACAACTTTTGGATAAAACACAAAAGGGCAGATACACTTTCTGCCCTTTTAATATACTGTTTTACCATATTTTAAAGTTTTTTGCCACATGAAGAACAGAAATTGCAGGATGTAGGATTTTTAGCACCACAGATAGCACATATTCTGTGAGGCTTTAAAGTTCCTATCTGTTCGCTTATCCATTCAATATCCTGACGGAGATTCTTTATTGTTTCTATGCAGTCTTCAATAAGAGCAAGGTTTTCCTTTGAAGACTCTTCGCTCTGTTCTTCTGTGTTTGAAACAAGGTCGAAATAATATTTTCCGAGTTTACGGTATTGTTCGCGTTCTTTCGACTGTAACTTTGCCTTATCGAGTTTGAGTTTTGAAAGTTCGATGATTTCATTTGTCTTTTCAGCAGCAATATCTGCGTATCTTTTTGCGCTGTCGATAACAACTTCAAATTTCTGTGACTGTGACATAATCCGCTCCTTTACTGTCGCTTACTGAATTTTATAAAGATACCTGAAAAGCGACACGGCATCTTTATTTATAAGATGATTTATAAAAATCTGAATTGACTTGATTTATCGGATATTTTTCGTAAAACACATCTATATCCTTTTTCTTTTCCATAAGGGTTTCAAATCGGTTTATGTATTCATAAGGGAATTTATAGTTATATATTCTTTCTATTTTTCCACTCTTGCTGTCGCAGAGCTTTGTTGACGCAGCAGCACCTGCTGCTAAGATTGTCTGTGTTTCTTCCATTATGAATATGTTGTATAAACTTTCTTTGCCTTTTCTTGCATATCCTACATTTTCGAGGTTATTCAGTGTATTCTTCTGTCTGTAAAGATAATATGGATTGTATCCCTCACCACATAACTTATCGACAGAATAAGAAACCATTTTAGCAATATCCTCATCACTGACAAGGTCTGCTTCTCTGAAAAGCGATGAAGCTCTTTTAAGTGTCAATGTATGAACCGTTATACTTTCGGGGTCAAGATTTATAACTTCATTGAGAGTGTTTTTAAAACTCTCATAATTATCAGAAGGAAGCCCTGCTATAAGGTCTGTATTTATGTTGTCAAACCCTACTTTTCTCGCAAGTGAAAAAGCCTCTTTAACCTGCTCTGCCGTATGACTTCTTCCTATTGTTTCTAAAACTTTGTTGTTCATTGTCTGTGGGTTTACAGAAATTCTCTTACCACCGTTTTCCTTTATGACAACAAGCTTTTCTTCAGTGATTGTATCCGCGCGTCCCGCTTCAACAGTATATTCTCTCACAGCTGAAATTGTGAAACACTCCGAAACTGTTTTCATTATGATTTCGAGTTCTTCTGCCGAAAGTGATGTCGGTGTTCCCCCACCAAAATAGACTGTATCGAGTGAAAGGCTGTGTCTGTCGGCATAGTCTGCGATTATTTTTATTTCTTCGCAGAGCTTTGCGATATAGTCGGGGATAAGTTTTACAGCGCTGTCCATCGAATGTGAAACAAAACTGCAATAACGGCATCTTGTCGGACAGAAAGGTATCGAAATATAAAGGCTGAACGAGTTTTCAGGAATTTTTATAAGAGATTCCTGCGTAACAGCCGTTTTATAAGCGAGTTCAAACTTTTCATCAGATATGAAATATTTTTTCTTTAAAACAGAATGTATTTCATCCTCTGAAAGCCCTTCAGACATAAGCTTGTTTACCTCTTTAACAGGTCTTATACCCGTTATGGCGCCCCATGGCTGAACTTTTCCTGTTATCTTTAAAAGGCATTTATAAAGCATTCTGCACAAAGGAAATTCACATTTCTTAAGTCCATCCGGCTTCGGTGATTTTCCGTTCATAACAGCCTTTTTTCCATCAAGACAAACAGTAACTTTAAGTAAGAAAAAATCATCTTTTTCCTTAACGGATATTATCGAATAATCTCCATCTGAAACAGTTTCTTCATAGAGAAATTCGAAATTTGTAACAGGAAGAAAAAGTTTCATAACAGCCTCGGTTTCATATTTGAAATCGTTGCCGTTAAAACATATCGTCATAGTCAAATCCCCTGAGATAAACGTTGTTTTCGCGTTCATCGTTCAAAGTTGTGTTGGCACCATGCCCTGCATAAATGCTGTAATTATCGTATTTTCCCTTAAACACTCTGAGCCTGCGAAGCGACATCGCCATATCTGTATGACTTGCGTCAACAAGGTCTGTTCTTCCTCTGCTGTCCTTGAAAAGTGTATCACCTGTGAACATATTGTCCTCAAGGATAATACATACACTTCCCGATGTGTGTCCGGGAGTATGAATAATTTCAAACGACAGTTCATCGAGAGTAATAATATCCCCCTCCATAAAACTTATCGCCTTTTCAACCTTTTCAAAAGTGTCCGAAATTCCGAAAGCCTGTGAAAGATTGAGTGTGCTGTCAGAAAGCTTTGAAAGGTCATTTTCGTGGATATAGACCTCAGCGCCTGTTTCTCTCGCAATTTCTCCCGCAGAGAATATATGGTCAAAATGGCCGTGTGTAAGAATTATTTTTTTAAGAGTTGCATCCCCGATTGCAGAGAGGATTTCTTCCTTCCCCTCAGGTGCATCTATAAGAACAGCATTACCTTTTTCGGAAATAACAACATAGCAGTTTGTAGCACAAACCCCAAGTCCGTTAATCTGCCTGATTTCCATAACTCCTCCGTATGTGTGTGATTTATTTACCTGTTCTTTCTATTGATGAAACCCCAGGTATACGTTTGAGTCTCATAACAACATTGTTGAGTTGTTCAATACCACCTACGCTTATTGTTACGGTAATACTTGCATAGCCGTCTTTAAGCCCTCTCGAAACGCTTTCGTGGATAAAAATACGCATTTCTGAAAGAAGATTTGCAACATCTGCAAGAAGACCCGGTCTGTCGTATGAGATGATATCGATTGTTGTGCGATAACTCGTTGTGTGTGTTTCTTCCCATGAAGCCTTTACCCAGCGTTCAACTTCCTTTTCTTCTTCCATAGCAGAAATATAGTTGACGCAGTCAGCTTTATGTATTGAAACACCATGCCCTCTTGTGATAAACCCTACAACATCATCACCGGGCAAAGGATTACAGCATTTTGCGAATTTGATAAGACAGTTTTCCATTCCCTCAACAGTAATGCCGTCAGTTTTCTTTCTGTTCGGCGTTGTCGGAAGTGTAGGTTGTTCTTCTGCCTTTTCTGTTTCAAGATACTGCTTTGTATATTTGTCTTTATAACGCTGAATAAGTTTTGAGAGAAGAATTCCTCCATAACCTATGGCAGCATAGAAATCTTCAACTGTTTCACAGTTATGCCTGCGTAAATCGTCACTCAGGAATTCATCAAGGTCTTCTTCTGGAACTCTTATGAGATTTCTTCTGAATTCTCTTTCAAGTTCATCCTTACCGTTTCTTATGTTTTCCTCACGGCATTCCTTTTTAAACCATGACCTTATCTTAGCCTTTGCCTCGTTTGTCTTTGCAATATCAAGCCATGAACGATTAGGACCTTTGTTTTCGTCTTTAGTAAGTATGATTTCAACAATTTCTCCTGTTTTTATTTTATAATCAAGAGAAACTATCTTTCCGTCAACCTTGGCAGACATCATCTTATGCCCTACCTGAGTATGTATTGCATAAGCAAAGTCTATAATCGTTGAATTTACAGGAAGTGTGATCATATCACCCTTGGGGGTAAACGCAAATACATCCTCGGGAGCAAGGTCTGACTTGATAGTTCTTACAATTTCTTCAACGTCATTTGTTTCCTGCTGTGCCTCGATAATCTGTCTTATCCAGGCAAGTTTACCCTCAAATCTGTCCTTACCGTGAATACCCTCTTTGTATTTCCAGTGTGCAGCAATTCCGTATTCGGCAGTATGATGCATTTCCCATGTTCTTATCTGAACTTCAAAAGGAATACCCTCTCTTCCGATAACAGTTGTATGAAGCGACTGATACATATTTGCCTTAGGTGTTGAGATATAGTCCTTGAAACGATTGGGTATAGGCTTGAACATATCGTGGATAACGCCTAAGATGCTGTAACATTCATAAACTGTCGAAACAATGATTCTTACTGCATATTTATCATATATTTCATCAAAACCACGCTGAGTCATATATACTTTCTTGTATATGCCGTATATGCTCTTTACTCTTCCGTCAATCTGTGGTTTCTTGACAAAATCCATGCTTTCGAGTCTTGTCTTTATTCTTGACTGAATCTGACCTATAAACGATTGTCTGTCGTTTATACGTTTTTCCATAACCTGCTCAATTTCTGTATAGGCAAAGGGGTCTAAATATCTGAAAGAAATATCTTCAAGTTCTTCCTTTATCGCCCTGATGCCAAGTCTGTGTGCTATCGGGGCATAGATATTCATAGTTTCAAGAGCTGTCGCTCTCTGCTTTTCGGCAGGACGATGATAAAGAGTTCTCATGTTATGAAGTCTGTCTGCGAGCTTGACAATAATAACTCTTATATCCTGTGACATAGCAAGAAGAATTTTTCTGACATTTTCAGCCTGCTGTTCTTCTTTTGTGAAAAGAGGAATTTTACCGATTTTTGTAACGCCGTCAACGAGCATTGCACAATCATCACCGAAAAGTTTTCTTACATCCTCAAGAGTAGCATCGGTATCCTCAACAACATCGTGAAGCAGAGCAACGCATATAGTGTCGGTATCCATTCCGAGTTCTAAAAGAATATAAGCTACTGCCAACGGATGAGTTATATAGGGTTCACCGGAATCCCTTTTCTGACCTGTATGATGACTCTCTGCATACTTATAGGCTTCAACAATTTTTGTTATATCATATTGTTTGTCACCTGTTATGATTTTTGTAAGCAGAAGATCTATTGTGTGGATAATTTCTTTGTTTTGCAAAACGGTTCACCTGTTTCGTCAGACTGATTTGATTTTTTTCAGTGCCTCAGCACTTTCAAGATCTACCTTTTTCTCTGTTCTGAGAAGAGATACCACTTCTTTTGCATAATCAACTTCTGCAAGAGAAAGTTCCTCAAAGCAATCAAGAATTATTCTGAATTTAAAATAATTGAGCTTGTCCGAAGATACTTCAGAAAAGAGAGAATCCATAGACTTTCCTTTTCCGAAAAGTCCCGTATAGGTTGAAAGTGCTGTATAAACAGCAACAAAATCCTCTCTGTCGGGAACAATTATCGGTCGGAGTGCAGGAGAAAGTTTTTCTCCCGATCTGTATGATTCGTAATAATGCTTCGCATTGATATATTTCTGCTGTGATACCCCACTTTTTTTATAGTCCCTTATCGAATATTCAACAGTTTCCTTGTCGTTCCATACATTTACATCAAGTGTAAGTACAAGGTCTATTTTATCCCCTACACCAAAAGGAAATTCATCAGGAAGTGTATTCCATATTTTTGTATAGAAAGATGTATTTCTGTATGAAAGTTTAAGTTTCAGATGTTTTTCTGCAAATAAGATTTTTTCTTCGATAACAACCTCCGGTGCCAGAAAAAGTGGTTTTGAATTACCTTCACCAAAGGGTTCTAAAACCGAAAGCCCCTTAACAGCAGAAAGCGACATATCTTCTTTTTCAAGATATTTGTCTGCAACAATAACGGGTTTCGGCATAATATCATGATTTTCTCTCGCATAAAGATTTACTCTTCTTCTGAATTCATCTATATTTTCTTCTGAAAGTGAAAATCCACAAGCGCTCGTATGTCCACCGAACTTATCATAAAGTTCCTCACAGCTTGAAAGCGCATTGAAAAGAGAAAATCCCTGAACACTTCTTGCCGAACCTCTCGCTATCCCTTCTGAAACAGAAAGTATACAGGAAGGTTTTCCGTATCTGTCAGTAATCTTCGCAGCTACAAGACCTGAAACACCGTGATGCCAGTCGTTTCCATAGAAAACAAGAACTCTGTCATTGAGTATTTCGGGATATTTGTTTATCTTTTCATATATTTCAGAAAGTGCTTCGGATTCATAGCGTTTTCTGTCTGAAACACATTCTATAAGTTCCTTTGCAATTTCAGTGGCTTCATCATCATCTTCCGAAAGAAAAAGTTCCATCGCCCTTGTTGATGATGACATTCTTCCCGCAACATTTATCTTAGGATTTATATTGAATGCAACAGTGGTTGAATTTATCTTTTCGGGCGATAACCTTGCCTCTTTCATAAGCGCTATCAGACCACAGTTCTCAGTATTTTTAAGATATTCCAGTCCACGCTGTACGATATATCTGTTTTCGCCGTCAAGAGTCATAACATCAGCGATTGTAGCAAGCGCTGCATATTCACCGAACTGTTCCAGAGCGACCTCATAATCCCCACCCTCCATAGCAGCGATGAGTTTAAGTGTAACCCCTGCGCCACAAAGGTTTTTATATGGTGAATGACAGTCTTTTCTGTGGGGGTCAACAACAGCCACAGCGTCTGGAATTTCGTCTGAAGGCTGGTGATGGTCTGTTATAATAAGTTCCATTCCGAGCTCTTTTATAAGCTCTGCCTCTTTAACAGATGCTATTCCGTTATCGACAGTTATGATAAGGTCAGTACCCTCTTCGGCAATTTTTCTTATACTCTCTTCGTTGAGTCCATACCCTTCCTCTCTTTCGGGGATATAATATGTAACATCCGCCCCTGTGAGTAAAAGATATGAATAAAGCATAACCGTTGACATTATTCCATCACAGTCATAATCTCCGTAAACACAGATTTTCCGACCCTCATCAACAGATTCAAGTATATGTTCAGCAGCAGCCTGCATATCTCTTATGAGATAAGGTGATGAAAGTTCTTTTTCTTCTAAAAATTCTGCTATTTTATCAACCGAGTCATACCCTCTTGCAACAAACACGGATACTGCCGTTTTACCGAGGTCGGTTTTTCTGACTATATCTGATATTTTAACCGCATCGGCTTTCCTGACAGACCACTGATTCATAAGGTAAATTCTCCTGAAAATTAATATTCGGTAAAAATAATTATACACAATACATTATACTACAAAATTAAAACGATTTCAAGAATATTTTATAAAACACATACATTTATATTATATAGTATACCAAAAAAAGATATATAGTGAAATATAAAGTAAAAACGAGTTATTTAAAAACCTATATATTTTCACAATCGGTTAAACACCGATAACATAGGTTTTGAACAAATTCAATCAAAGTAGTACATTTCACAAAATCACCGAATTTGACCAAAAATCGTCTTAAATCGTCTTAAATCGACCTTGAATTTTAAAATTTACTGTGGTATTATACTAACATAGAGTTAAACGAAAGCTCTTGCATATGCAGAATTCGCAGAAAGGGGGAACTTATATGGATTGGATTTTCTGGATTATAGCTCTTGTAGTGTTTATCGTTGCCGAACTCGCAACAGTTCAGTTTATTTCAATATGGTTTGCAATAGGCGCTATTGCTTCACTTATATGTGCTGCATTCGGTGCTCCTTTATGGGTGCAACTCATAGTGTTCTTGGCTGTCTCGGCGGTTTTGGTGATATGCACAAGGCCTTTTGTAAAGAAGTTCCAGAAGAAAATCGTTCCGACAAACGCTGAACTTGACATCGGTAAAACCTGCGTTGTTACTGAAGAAATCGATAACGATAAGGGTCTCGGAAGAGCAAAGCTCGATGGTGTTTTCTGGGCAGCAAGATCAGAATCGGGCGAGAACATTCCTGAAGGAACAGTAGTTACCGTTAAAGAAATAAACGGTACAAAACTCATCGTCGGCTAACCGACAAAATAATATTATTAAGGAGAAATACAGTTATGTGGATTATTTTACTTCTCATCCTCGGCGCAATCATATTCCTTATCTCAAGATTCAGAATCGTACCTCAGGCACAGGTTTTCGTAATTGAAAGACTCGGTGCATTCCACGCAGCATGGGGCACAGGCTTCCATGTTCTCGTTCCTTTCCTCGACAGAATTGCAAAGAAAGTTTCTATCAAGGAACAGGTTGTAGACTTCAAACCCCAGCCCGTTATCACAAAGGATAACGTTACAATGCAGATCGACACAGTAGTATTCTTCCAGGTTATGGATGCAAAGCAGTACACATACGGCGTTGAAAGACCTCTCGCTGCTATCGAAAACCTCACAGCTACAACACTCCGTAACATCATCGGTGAACTCGAACTCGACGCAACACTTACATCACGTGACATCATCAACACAAAAATCACAGCTATCCTCGATGAAGCAACAGACCGTTGGGGTATAAAGGTTAACCGTGTTGAACTTAAAAACATCATTCCTCCCCGTGAAATTCAGGATGCGATGGAAAAGCAGATGAAGGCAGAACGTGAACGTCGTGAAAAGATCCTTCAGGCTGAAGGTGATAAGAAATCACAGGTTCTCGTTGCAGAAGGTGAAAAGGAAGCTATGGTTCTTACAGCCGAAGCTCACAAGCAGGCTGAAATCCTCAAGGCTGAAGCTGAAAAGGAAGCTATGGTTCTTCGTGCAGACGCTATCCGTCAGCAGAAAATCCTCGAAGCACAGGGTGAAGCTGAATCTATCGCAATGGTACAGCAGGCTCTCGCTGACAGTATCGTAAAACTCAACAACGCTAATCCTAACCAGCAGGTTATCGCTCTCAAGAGCCTCGAAGCATTTGCTAAGGCTGCTGATGGTCAGGCTACAAAGATCATTATCCCTTCAGAAATTCAGGGTATCGCAGGTCTTGCAAGTTCAATCAAGGAAATCGCTGCTAAGTAACTGCGTGATCGCGACGAAAAGTAATCGCGTGATAACTCTTGTAAATATGTGAATATAATGAAAAAAGACGGTTCGATATGAACCGTCTTTTTTTTGCTTTCTTATTTAAGTGCTGCAAGTGCACGCTTACCGATATCGTTTCTGTAATGAACCTTATCGAAAGTGATTTTCTTAGCACCTGCATAGGCATTGTTGAGTGCTGTTTCAAGGTCTTTACCCGTTGCAGTAATGCCTAAAACTCGTCCACCGTTTGTTGTGAAAACGCCGTCAGAAAGCTTTGTTCCTGCGTGGTAAACGAAAACTCCGTCTGCCTGACCCTTATCGTCAAGACCTGAGATTTCCTTGCCCTTTTCATAACTCTTGGGGTATCCACCACTTGCAAGAATTACACAAGCGCAGCTTTCATCCTTCCACTTGATATCGAGTTCTGAAAGTCTTTCATCATAGATAGCTTCAAAGATATCATAAAGGTCTGTATCAAGAAGAGGAAGAACAACCTGAGTTTCAGGGTCACCGAAACGACAGTTGTATTCAATGACCTTAGGGCCATCGGGTGTAAGCATAAGTCCGAAATAAAGACATCCTTTAAATGTTCTGCCCTCTGACTTCATAGCGTTTATTGTAGGAATAAAAATCTTATCCATACATTCCTTTGCTATATCTCCTGTGTAATAGGGATTAGGTGCAACCGTTCCCATTCCACCTGTATTAAGACCTTCATCGTTGTCAAGTGCACGCTTATGGTCCATAGAAGAAATCATAGGAACAACAGTCTTTCCGTCTGTAAACGAAAGAACAGAAACTTCGGGGCCTGTCAAAAATTCTTCGATAACAACATTAGAACCGCTTTCTCCGAAAATCTTATCCTGCATAATTGAGTTTACAGCGTCAACAGCCTCTGCTTCGTTTGTCGCGATAACAACACCCTTTCCGAGTGCGAGTCCATCTGCCTTTACAACAACAGGATATTTTCCCTGTTCCTTTATATAAGCGATTGCTTTTTCAGAATCATTG
>JAZNQY010000005.1:0-3181 GCA_045590375.1 Oscillospiraceae bacterium
TGAAAAAATTATCAGAAAAACATAAAAAAATACTGAAAGCGATTTTAATACCCTTGATTATTATTCTCGTTATTGCTATAGAAACCGAAATTGTGAAATTTATTATTATTTCGAAAAATGACGATATAATCATATACAGACATAGAAGTTCGAATTTCTTATTTCTTGTTACAAGCGTCTCTGAGCCAAATGAATTAACAATACAGATATGTAATTATCGCGGCAGAGGTTTTCTATTGCTTGATGATCCATTTTATGAAAGTCGTGAATCTATTCCTATTCCATGGAATGCTGTATATGAGGAAATTTCTATTCCTGAAGAATACAATATCAATCCTGATAACATTTTAAAAAACGAATGGAATACACTAATCAGGAAACGTATTTGGTTAAGCGAAGCGGAAGAACTGGGATTATCAGAATATGCTATAGATTATACTATCTGCAATCATTCTACTGAACCTCAAGTATTTTTTTAAAACGACGGAAGAAAGTTTGTTGTATATAAAAAATTTAATTATCTGTTTTTAAAAGAGATAAAAGAAGAAGAGATATCAGGTATTGAACTTTCACCTATGGATTTTTGATGATAAATAAAATTATAAATTATAACAAAAAATCCTGAGAGATATTCTCAGGATTTTCTGTTTAAGGTATAACAACATACTGTTCTGTCGCTTCTTCTTTTCTTACTATTTCGTTTACAGAAATAACTTTTACTTTAAGGGGAGTCTGACCCATATTTATTTCGATGATATCTCCGACTTTGACATCGTAAGATGCTCTTGCAACTTTATCGTTTACAACGATTTTTCCTGCGTCGCAAGCTTCATTTGCGACAGTTCTTCTTTTTATAAGACGGACATTTTTAAGATATTTATCGAGTCTCATAAAAAAACACCTCCTGTAATAAAAAAGACAGCAGAAAGACTGCTGTCTTTTAAATATCAGAAATTATTACTTTTTCTTTGCTTTTTTAGCCTTGGGAGCGTTAACAGCTTCCTTAAGAGCCTTACCAGCCTTGAAAGCAGGAGCCTTCTTAGCAGGAACCTTGATCTTCTGCTTTGTAGCAGGGTTGATAGCTTCCTTAGCCTTACGATCTCTTACTTCGAATGTACCGAAACCAACGAGCTGAACCTTTTCGCCCTTAACGAGTGCTTCTTCGATTGAAGCGATAACAGCTGCAACAGCCTTATCTGCGTCTTTCTTTGTGATTTCTGCTTTCGCAGCAACTGCATTGATTAAATCTGCCTTTGTCATTTTAAAATCCTCCATTTTGCCCATAACGGCATTTATTTTGTCTGAACCTTCTGCCAGATGGCATCGAGTTCATCTATGCTAAGGGAAGAAGCATCTTTCCCTTCAAGCCTGATTGTTTCTTCAACCTTGCCAAAGTCCTCAATATAACTGTCTGTTGCTTTCTGAAGCGCTTCTTCAGGGTCAACACCGACTTTTCTGGCAAAGTTTACAAATGAGAGAAGAGTGTTTCCGATTATTCTTGAATAGATCTCTTTATCTATATTCTGTGCCTTCTCATCAAGAAGAATATCAAGGGGAGAGGCTTTTATAACAGATAAACCTGTTCTTTCAGCACGCTGAGCAACCTTATAGCTTCTCATAAGTGCAGGTAATATCTTTGAAACACTTTCAAGAGTATCCTTATAAGTTTCCTGTTCTTTGGTTTTTTTCTTTATATTGTCCCAGTTTTTAAGAACCTGTTCTGAATTTTCAACCTTGATATCTCCGAAGACATGAGGATGACGGGTTATAAGTTTTTTGCAAACCTCATCAGCAACATCATCAAATGTAAAAGAATTACATTCTGTTTCGATCTGGGAATGGAAGACAACCTGTAACAAAACATCACCGAGTTCTTCTCTTAAAAGTTCGGTATTGTCTGTGTCTATCGCTTCGAGAACTTCATATGTTTCTTCGAGAAAATCCTTTCTGATTGAATGATGGTTCTGTTCTTTATCCCAAGGACAGCCATTTTCGCTTCTGAGTATTTTCACTATCTTGACGAGGTCTTCAATATTATAATTCTCTTTGAATTCAAAACCAGACAATAAATTCACCTCCAAAACAAGTACAAGATATATATTACTCTATATTTTACTATTTTTCAATAGAATTTTTCAAAAAATATGAGTTTTTCATAGATTTTACGGCACTTTTGTCAAAATAACTAATTGTAGCGACAAAAATTAGGTAAATAAATCCACCAAATACTATTGACAAAAGTAAATTTATTCTGTATGAAAGAAAATTTGACAATATCATATGAGCTATTTTAGCTGATAAACCACATAATAACGAGCTGTAAAGCATTATTATTATTCCGGATTTAATCTTCGCTGTTATTTTTATTTTGGTTTCTTTCAGTAATGATATTGTAGAAGCGATAAAGATGATAATATAGCTTATAGTTGTTGATATAGCAGCACCGTTTATGTTGATTTCAGGGATAGGTACAAGGATGATATTGCCTATTACCTTGATGATTGTTCCTAAAACCATTGCTTTCAGAGGAACATCATTTCTTCCGAGTGCTTGCAACATTGAAAAAATTGTTGTTGACAAGGATAGAAAAATAACTCCTATACCGAGTATTGACAGAGATTTATAGGATATAAGTATTTCATAAATTTTTTCTTTAAACAGAAAAATGAGGATTTCTTTTGATAAAAATGTTATACCTATTCCTGAAGGAATAGCAAAAAAAGCAGAGGTAAGAAATGCTTTTTCTATGGACGATTTTATTTTATTATGATTATTCAGCACTTTAGCTTCAGAGATAGTAGGAAATATGCTCTTTCCGAACATATTAACTACCGATGGAACGAGATTGAATACGGTTATGGCGAGTCCTGTAAAAGAACCGTAAACAAAAGCTGCTGTTTCGCTTCTGTTTATATTCAAAAAAGCAAAGAAATCAGGCGATTTTTTAATAATTTTTTCTATGGAATATGTGATCGTTGTAAGGTCTGAAAGTGTTGTCAGGCTTGTCACAAGAGAGCCTACTGATATAGGGAATGCTATTCTGATAAGTGATTTATAAAGATTTTTATTATTTGATTTTTTAATTTTTATTACGGATTTATCAGATTTTGATATTGAAATAACGAATATCATTCCTAAAAAAGAACTGAATGTTATTCCAAGGATAGCTGCAGCTGAAGAA
>JAZNQY010000006.1:0-7661 GCA_045590375.1 Oscillospiraceae bacterium
TGGATAATACCCTGAATATCCTGAACTGTATCACGATAGCCATAGCCGTTTCTGAGTCCGCAATATACGAATGAAGCCGCTCTTGACCAGATGAATGTTATGAAGCACTGATAAGCATTCCATACATTTATCATATTGTTGAATGCATCATCGGGTGTTTCAACTTCAAAATTCTGAAGTTCTGTATGCCAGAAAGTTTTGAGTTCGTTTAAATCTTCTGCTACTTTATTCTTGTTTGTTTCATAAGCAGAAAGGATTTCTTCTGATTCCTTGGGTGCTTTACCACCGAGGATATATGTGAGTGTAACACTTTCGCCGGGATTTAAAGTAACATCACTCTGAAGTGCACCACATGAGTTTGAGTTATAGTTGAGTTTATTCTGGCAACCATTTTCAATTCCTATGGGGTTTGAGTATGTTCTGTAAGAACCGATGAATGATGTAAGGTCGCCTTCGTAAGCTGTAACATCAGCTCCCACTACTCCGAGGAAACGCTCAAATCTTCCGTCTGCAGCGTCAACACCCTTTGAGATAGGAAGGCTGATATGCTGACAGATCTTGTTCTTTACAAATTCTGTTCTTGAAATGAAAAGACTGTACTGAAGGTTTATCTGATCCTGTTCGTAGTTGCTTTCGTTTGTGAATTCAACAAAGCCTGTTGCTGAAAGGTTTCTTACTCTGTCGGAATTGTTTGTGATAACGCAGTTCCATACTTCGTAAGTTTTATTTAAAGGAACATAATATGTTGTTTCAGCCTTTATGCCTTCGTATTCGGAAGTGATTACTGTATATGCTGTTCCGTGACGGCATTCACTCTTATACTTATCGAGAGGCTTGCCGACAGGCTGCCATGATGCTGACCAGTAATCATTAAGATCTTTATCACGGATATAAATGTATCTTCCGGGAAGGTCCATCATAGAGTTGAAACGGAAACGGGTAATTCTTCCGTTTGCACCTGACTTGATAAAGCTATAACCTGCTGCATTGTTTGAAATCATTGCGCCGTATTCGGGTGAACCGAGATAGTTTGCCCAGGGTGCAGGTGTGTCAGGCTTTGTGATAACATATTCCTTGTTTTTAAGGTCGAAATAACCGTAGTTCATAATGTATTTGCTCCTTAATAAATTCTGGGTACAAAGCATACCACTATAATTCTATCATAAAGATTATCAAATGGCAATAGGTTTTTAAAAATATTATGCAAGTGAAAAATCTACCTTTCCACCCGAAACATCGGCTTTTACACATTTAACTCTGATTTTGTCGCCGACACGATAGCGTTTTCCTGAAAGGCACTCTGTAAGAGTTATGAAGCCGTCGTAGTCATAAGTTCCGTTTCCGAGAGTTTCTATATGGACAAGTCCCTCAACTGTATTATCAAGAGAAATATAGAAGCCATAGTCTGTAACAGAAACTATCACTGCATCAAATTCCTCACCGATGTGAGATGTCATATATTCGGCCTTATAGCAATCCTCACATTCTCTTTCACAGGTCATCGCTGTGAGTTCAGCATCGGTTGAGTGATTAGCTGAAACATTCGCAAATTCTGTGTATTTTTTCTTTATAAGTTCTGTGGGCGTTCCCGATAACATATCGCTCATAATGCGATGAATGGTAAGGTCGGGATATCTTCTTATGGGAGAAGTAAAGTGTGCGTAATCTGAAAGAACAAGTCCGAAATGACCTACGGGGTCTGTCGAATACTTTGCCTTTGCCATAGAACGAAGCGCCATATTGTTTATTACGGGGAACATATCTGTTCCACGCTGTTTTTCGATAATCTGTGCGATATGATAAGGCTTTATCTCATCAAAATGAGGATATTTTATGCCCATTCTGTCAAGGTTTGAGATAAGTGTTGAAACCTTTTCGGGCATAGGTTCTTCGTGGATACGATAAACGAAAGGAATTTCATTCAGTTTTCCGAAATTAGCAGCAGACTGATTTGCCATAAGCATAAATTCTTCGATGATAAGTTCACTCTTTCCACGTTCTTTTGTTTTAACATCAATGCAGATATCGTCTTCGCTTATAACGAGTTTGCTTTCTGGAGTTTCAATCTGGGGTGCGCCTCTCTTGATTTTATTTGCTGTAAGGATAGACGCAAGTTCTTCCATAAGAAGAATTGTATCTCTTACATCCTTATATTTTTCTTTGATTTCTTCTGTTTCTTCGTTATCGAGAATTTTGTTTATTTCAGAATATACTCCCTTTATTCTCGAACGGATGACTGTCTTTTTAAAATCATATCCCAAAAGTTTTCCGTCGAAAGAAATATCCATAAGGCAGGAGAATGCAAGACGGTCTTCATCGGGATTTAAGGAACATATACCGTTTGAAAGTTCCTTGGGTAACATAGGAACAACCCTGTCGGCATAATAAACTGATGTTCCTCTGTCGAAAGCCTCGTTATCAAGGGCTGATTTCGGTTTTACATAGTAAGAAACATCGGCAATATGAACACCGAGTTTATAGCAGTCATCTTCCTTAGAAAGAGATATGGCGTCGTCGATGTCTTTGGTATCGGCACCGTCGATAGTAAAGATAATCATATCTCTTAAATCTTCTCTTGATGAAATTTCTGCTTCTGAAATACCTTTATGTTCAATTCGTTTTGCTTCATCAGAAACCTCGAAAGGAAATTCGGGGCATATTCCGTGAAGTTCCAAAACAGACTGTGCACAGGCAGACGCTTTCATTGATGAACCATAACTTGAAACAACTCTTGCTGTATGCTCGGAATGTCTTGTTCCCCTATGACAGATTTCGGCTAAAACCTTATCTCCTACATTAGCGCCATTCGGTCTTTCAAGGGCTATGGGAGATTTAAGTATGCTATCGGGAAGAATAAAGAATTTATCGTTTTCTTTAAGAACAACGCCTGTGAACTGTGCCTTTGCTTCTTCGAGAATTTTTATGACTTCACCCTCAGCGCCACCCTGTCTTGAAGGAATGGGTTTAGCGAGAACAACATCCCCCGGCATAGCGCCCATAAGATATTTCCCCGGAACGAAAACTTCGGTATTGTCATCAAATCTTGTTATGAAGCCGAATGTTTTATTTATTCTTGAAACCTGTGCTGAATATGCACCTATTGATGAGGTAAGATAAAGTCCCCTTCTGTTTTCGGCAACAATACCCTGCTTTTTGAGTTCGTCAAGCGCCTCTTTGAAAAAGACATAATCTTTTCCCTTAACATGACATTTAGCTTCAAGCTGACGGTAAAGCATACATTTTTTGCCGGCCTTCTGTAGAAAAAGAACTATGCGTTTTCTGAAAACTTCCTTCATTGAATCTTTCATACGAAAAAACTCCTTCTTATAAAAAAAGCCCCTGCCTGTTTATACAGACAGGAGCCTCAGGCTTTGCTGTTATTATCGGATAAACCGAGGTTTTTATTCTCTTCCTACGAAGATAGGAAGAATGTTAAGAGCAAGAGTTACAACAAAGAAGATGATTGTGAGAGCTGTTGTAAGTCTTGAAAGTTTTGCTTCTCTTGAACGGGAGCTGTTCTTTTCAAAAAAGCTTTCTCCTGCACTTCCGTTGATTGCAGACATATGTCTGTCCTTACTTTCCTGAAGAAGTGTTACAATAATAACAATAACGCTTACAGCGATAAGAATTGCACCTGAAACGATTTCTACTATTCCCATAATTTTCCCTCCGAAAAAGATTTACTAACTCATTAAGTATATCACATAAGAAAGCTAATTGCAAGGGGTTATTTTAAAAAAATCTTTATTTTGACATTTCACTTTACTTTTTCTCTCCTTATGCTGTATAATTATAAAAACCGACCCGAAAAGGAGGAAAACAGTGAACAGCATAACATACAACAGACTCAGCGATGAACTGATTGAAAAAATAGAAAACGACAGAAAAAATCACATAGAAAACCCCTATCGTTTCAAGGATGAAAATGCAGAAAGACGAAACAAAGGGCATGATGTTCCTAACCTATGGCGCCCTGTTTTTATAAGGGATACGGAAAAAATCCTTTATCTTCCGACATATAACAGATATACCGACAAGACTCAGGTTTTTTCTTTCTATAAAAACGATGACATAACAAGGCGTGCTTTACATGTTCAGCTTGTTTCAAGAATTGCAAGAAACATAGGCTCTGTTTTAGGGCTGAATCTCAACCTTATCGAAGCAGTCGCTTTGGGTCACGATATAGGTCATACGCCTTTCGGACACGCAGGTGAAAGTCTGCTTAACAAAATTCTCACAGAAAAAGCAGGAATACATTTCTTTCATCATGTTCAGAGTGCGAGAGTTCTTGATAAAATTTTCAGAAGAAACATAACTTTGCAGACACTTGACGGTGTTTTGTGTCACAACGGCGAAATCGAAAGCAAGGAATACAGACCTCAGAAGGACATCTCTTTCGAAAAGTTTGACAAGAATGTAAAGGACTGTATGGAAATAGGAAAAGAGGCAAGTGACAAGCTTATTCCCTCAACGCTTGAAAGCTGTGTTGTAAGAATATGCGATATTATAGCATACTTAGGAAAAGACAGGCAGGATGCTATGAAAACAAGACTCATAGACGAAAACACAGAGTTTTCATCGAGAGAAATAGGAATTTATACTGCCCAGATTATCAACAATCTTACTGTTGACATAATCGAAAACAGTTACGGAAAAGATTATATCGCTATGAGCGACAAGGCTTTTTCTGACCTTTCTCTTGCAAAGGCTGAGAACTATGAAAAAATTTACAGACAAGAGGCTATAAGCCGTGTTGCAACAGAAATACTCTCCCCTATGTTCAGCGAAGTATTTGAAAAAGTTCTTTCAGACCTTATAAACGAAAGAACAGACTCACCCGTTTACAAGCACCACATAGAATATGTCCTTGAAAATACGAAGCACTATAAAGACGGAGAGGATTATCTCAAGGAAGATAAGCTTATGATAGCATCAGACTTTATAGCAAGTATGACAGATGATTATTTCACAGACCTTTATATGTATCTTTTCCCCGAAAAAGAAAACAGGGTAAAATACATTTCATATTTCAAGGCAGAGTAAAAATAAAGGGTACCTTAACGGATAAGGTACCCTTTTTATTTTATGTTGTCTGTTCTGCAATCTGTTCTGCGCTGTCTGTCGGCTTTTCACCCTTATAAAGAAGTTTCATAACTATAGGCGTTATAACCGATGAACAGATGATAAGAAGAATTACCGAGGCAAAATATTCGGGGCTGAGTAGCCCTACTGCGAGGCCTTTCTGCGCAACGATGAGGGCAACCTCGCCTCTTGTCATCATTCCGACACCGACTTTGAGGGAGTCTCTCCAGTTGTTCTTGCAAAGACGGGCAATAAGTCCACAACCGATAATCTTTGTTATCATAGCAACAACAACGAATGCGAGTGAAAATACGAGAAGTGAAACGGTAAAGCCGTCAAATCTTGTTTTAAGACCGATACTTGCGAAAAATACAGGCCCGAAAAGCATATACGAATTTATATCCATCTTTTCGGCGATATAATCTGAATCACGGAGATTACAGAGAATTATTCCTGCTACATAAGCGCCTGTGATATCGGCAATTCCGAAATAAACTTCTGCTATATATGAAAGTGCAAAACAAAGGCAGAGACCCATAATGGGAATTCTTCTCTGATGAGGATATCTCTTGTCAAGCACCTTGAATATTTTATAGAGGATAAATCCTATTACTATACTGAATGCGAAGAAAAGAACCGTGCTGATAACGACGTTGAGTGGGTTTGAAGATGTATCCCTGAAACCTATTACGAATGTTAAAACGATAATTCCTATTACGTCATCTATAATTGCAGCACTGAGAATAAGTGTTCCTATTCTTCCCTTTAAATGACCGAGTTCACGGAGTGTCTGGACTGTGATACTAACAGATGTCGCCGTCATAATAACGCCTATGAAAACTGCCTTGAAAAACTCTAAACTTCCGACTTCGGAAAAACCATAGAATACAGAATAGAGTAAAAATCCACCAACGAGAGGAACAAAAACCCCGACTATTGCTATTAAAACTGCTATTGGTCCTGTTTTTAAAAGGTCTTTAAGATCTGTTCCGAGACCTGCTGAAAACATAAGAAGAATTACCCCGATTTCAGCCATTTTGAGAAGAAAATCGGTCTGTTCGACAAAACCTAAAAGCGATGGACCTAAAAGAAGTCCCGCAAGGATTTCACCCACTACCTGAGGTGCTTTGAGTTTTTTAGCGAGAAGCCCCATAACCTTTGCTGCGAAAATTATGATTGCAAGGTCTTTAAAAACGAGAAAAGATTCCATTTATATTCCTCCGTATCAATACACTGTCAGATTTTATTATATTACATAATTCTTCTAAAAACAAGAGAAATAATATACATATTAAACAATGTCGGATGTTAAGTTTTAGGGAAAATAACGAAACCCGTTCTCTTTGCGAGAACGGGTTTTTGTTTTAATTTATTGGTTTCAAAGAATTACTTAAGAGCTTCTTCTACTGCAACTGCGCAAGCAACTGTAGCACCAACCATGGGGTTGTTACCCATGCCGATGAGACCCATCATTTCAACGTGTGCGGGAACTGATGAAGAACCTGCGAACTGAGCGTCTGAGTGCATACGACCCATTGTGTCAGTCATACCGTATGAAGCAGGACCTGCTGCCATATTGTCGGGGTGAAGTGTACGGCCTGTACCACCACCTGAAGCAACTGAGAAGTATTTCTTGCCCTTTTCTGTGCATTCCTTCTTATATGTTCCTGCAACGGGATGCTGGAATCTTGTGGGGTTAGTTGAGTTACCTGTGATAGAAACGTCAACGCCTTCCTTCCACATGATAGCAACGCCTTCTGTTACGTCGTTAGCGCCGTAGCAGTTAACCTTTGAACGAAGACCTGTTGAGTAAGCCTTACGGAATACTTCCTTAACTTCGCCTGTGTAGTAATCCATTTCTGTTTCAACATAAGTAAAGCCGTTGATACGAGCGATAATCTGTGCAGCGTCCTTTCCGAGACCGTTGAGGATAACACGGAGGGGCTTCTGACGAACCTTGTTTGCCTTTTCAGCAATACCGATAGCACCTTCAGCAGCAGCGAATGATTCGTGTCCTGCGAGGAATGCGAAACATTCTGTTTCTTCTTCAAGAAGCATCTTTCCGAGGTTACCGTGTCCGAGACCTACTTTTCTCTGGTCAGCAACTGAACCGGGGATGCAGAATGCCTGAAGACCGATACCGATTGCAGCAGCAGCGTCAGCAGCCTTTGTGCAGTTCTTCTTGATTGCGATTGCGCAACCTACTGTATATGCCCACTTTGCGTTTTCAAAGCAGATAGGCTGAATTCCTTCAACGAGCTTGTAGATGTCAAGACCCTTTGCCTTGCAGATTTCAGCACATTCTTCGATAGAATTGATGCCGTATTCCTTGATGCAAGCAAGAATCTGTTTTTCTCTTCTGTCATAAGATTCAAATAAAGCCATTTTCAATTTCCTCCTTATTCTTTTCTGGGGTCAACGATCTTAACAGCGTCAGCAACACGACCATACTGGCCCTGAGCCTTTTCAAATGCTGTGTTAGCATCGTCACCAGCCTTGATGAAGTCCATCATCTTGCCGAAGTTTACAAACTTGTAGCCGATGATTTCGTTTTCTTCATTAAGAGCAAGACCTGTTAC
>JAZNQY010000007.1:0-15113 GCA_045590375.1 Oscillospiraceae bacterium
AAAAGTATATAATAGAAAAATGGAATGATATGCTGTTAAGGATGAGCATAATAGAAAGACTTGATAATTTGCTTTCAAATAGCAAAATAGGATTGATAGAAGTAAAAAATCTTTCTCCTGCTGATTCTCAAAAAATATTTAATATAATAAACTCCGAAGGCGAAAAATTAACTACGGTAGAGGTATTATCAGCAAAACCAAGTTGGAATGTAAAAATTGAAAATGCACCTATCGAAATGTTTAATGCGGTAAAGGAATTATATCAAAAAATTGGCACAAATAATTTTGATATTGTTAAATGGGACTTGCCAGCTACATTAATTAAAAGGATAGGTCATAATTTTATTATTAAAGATTTTTCGGACGATCCAAAAGATTTTGCCAAAGAGATAACATATGGATTCAAATTAATCTCAGGTATTTGGGAAGGCGGGGTAAAAAAAGAGGATATTGAAAAATTAAGTAAAGATAATACGATAAATTGGGCTTATGATTTTGAAACATTAGTGTCAGAAATTAAAATGATGTTAAGATTAGTGAATTCTTATCAATATTTTAAATTTTTTAATTCGTGGCGAACTAATATTATGGAAATTACCAGTGATTCAATCGCTCTTAATTTTTTAATAATATTATATAACGATTGGGTAAGAAAAGGAAAGCCTATCGGTTCGGATTCAAAAGCTCATAAATTCGAAAAGAATTGTTTCATATTATGGGATAAACTAATATATGAATATATTACTGTTCAATGGCGAGGATCTGGTGATACCAAAATCGCTTCCAACATTTCTGTTTTAAAAAACGAGAATGAGATATTTACACCTGTTTCTTCAGAAAAATGGATTCAGCTCTTTGAAGAAATTAGAGATAAAAGCGTAGTTTTTGGCAATGCAATAACTTTAAAGAATATGAAGCCTTTATTGTATCATTTTTATTGTTTAAAAAGCATTTCAGGCCCGGATACTATGTATAATATAGAAGTGGATCATATATTACCACAAGATTTATTTAAAAATTCAGTTTTGCTTAATAAAGAATCTATTATGCATAGCATTTTCAATCTTGGATTGTTGCCCAAAAATGATAATATATCAAAAGGTAAAAAAAGATTGATAGAAATCTCAGACGCTTGGCTTAAAGACCAGATCAAGAAATTTGAATTTATTTCAGAACAAGAATATACAATTTATTCCGATATCTCAAATTATTCTCAAATTTACGAACAGAGATTTGAATTGTTTAGAGATGCTTTTGACGATGCAAGAAATTATATTTTAAACAATTGATAACTATACATAGAAATACATTCTGCTCTTTATTGCTCAGTTTGGTTTTCCCCTATTGTCTTGGAAATAGGAAGTAGACTATATTGGGAATAGTTATTGTCTAAGTTTATTATCTAATATAAAAGTGGTATCATCAGCTATGATGATACCACTTTTACTATAATACGATATTTGGAATGTTTTTTATTGCTATATGCTGTATACGCGCTTTTAATTATTATCGTGACTAGAAATAACATCCTTTTTATCGAATTTGTATTATTTATTAAATAACAGAGATAAGTTCGTTCTTAATCAGCACCTCCAACTCGTAAGAATTGATTCGGCCATCATTGTATTTTATTCTTATCAAATGATTTGATGCGTATGGCTTATTTTGGAACTCAATGATTTCTCCATAGCCGTATGTAGAGTGCAATACTTTCGTTCCTACACTATAGTCACTAATCCTTGTGGAAGTCGCGCCTATTTGTTTATATGGAATCAAAGGAGTATTAGATTTATCTGAATTTCTATTATCACTCTGACGAGATGTTTGAATTTGTTGCATTTGAAGTCGTCTTTTGCGCGATTCTTCAAATAGCTTTGCTCGCAACTTTTCAGCTTCCTCTCTACGGACATCTTCAGCGTCAATCACAGCCTTCATCTTCGAAAATGCAGCTTGCTTTCGCTCAATCCAAGCGTTATATTCATCAAAGAAATTGTCAATAGTTAATTCACCATCTACAATCCGAAGCTTACTAACAGGACGAATTAGTTGAAAGTTATGAACACCTTCTGTAAAATACCTATAATCAAGGGTTTGTCTTTTATACTCATATCGAGTATCATCTTCTTTTATTTGAGAAACAATTGTTGCATCGGAATCAATAATCAATAGATTCTTGTTTGTTGTATGATTAAACTGATAACGCATAGCATGATAATGATGTTTCTCAAAATGCATATCATATGGATCTCCTATAGCAATCCACAGCAGTTTGCAATCGCTTTGCTCGCATTCCTTGGTATATTCCTCAATATATTTAGCTGATGTTGTAGATGAAGCAATGCTCAGAACAATACTCTGATTATTAATGTTCAGAAGCAAATCACAGTATTTTCTACCGTTCGGTAGTCTTACCTCTCGCTTTACATCATAACCTAAACCGGTAAAATGAGTATACAATGCAGAACGTACACTCTTTTTATCTGAAGTATCTTGCTTTTCAAATTTTGCGTAAGCACACTCCGATTCGCCAATATGAGCAAAATGTGGCTTGCGCTTTTTTCCGTGCTTATAACAAATAAAACATTTGCATTCAGGGTCGGTGCATCTTAACTCATGATTTGCACCAGCTTTTCTGATTTTGGTTTCGAATTCTTCGGTTACTGCCACTTCATCGGCATCGAGAAGTTGTCCTTGCCATATTCCATTGACCATAATGCTCTCCTTTCAGATAAATAACATCAGTTTACTTATTCTTATTAAAACGTTTTCTTGGTTGTTCCCGACTGCTCTTTGGTTAAATTAAGCTGAGTGAGTTCTTTGTATAGTGTATCTTCATCTTCAAGTCCTACACTCTGTCTAATAAATTTATCTCGGTCAAATTTCTGAATGATGCTTTCTCTTGAAAAAATATATCCAAATCTATTATGCAGGTATTCCTGTATTTCAGGGGCTTCGGCGCCAATTTTAAGCGCAATAGATTTCAAGTCTTTTTTCAGAATCGCATAGCCTACTTCATCATTTGTAAGAAACATATTACTGCAATTCTCTGTAAAGCTTAGTGTTTCAATGTGATATTCACCTGTTAATCTTTCACCTGTGTCAATAATATGAATTCTTAATCCTGTGATTGAAATGTCGAGTTCAGATACTTTCTTTTCAAGGAAACTTTTGCACAAATCAATCAGAAAGTCCTCTACAAACCATTCCATATTATCTAGCATAAGCTGATTTAATGCAGCGTTAACTAATTCGTTTTGAGGACGATTCAATTTTTGCGCAAGCATTTCAAGATCGTTCTCCATATTAGCTTCGATACGAAAACTTTTTTGTACAGTTATTTTTTTTGATAGCATAATTTCCTCCTATTGTTTATGCAATTAAATTCAGTTGCAATTAAATTATATTGCAATAGTTTGTGGTTTGTCAATAGTTTTTCAGAAAATACAAAAAAATAGGTGCGAATTATTTCGCACCTATTTTTTTATAAATATTACTTAAAGGGGTTCTTCCATTTTCATTACCACATCGACTATCTACTTAAACTGTTCGTGGACAGCGAGAATAACCAATTTCTCAATAAGTATACTGTTTGCTTTCTCAGCGAAGTATTCCGATAGAATTGTTTGCATCATTAGAAAAAAGTCACTCCTAACTCGCAATAATATCAAAAGGGATTCCTCATTTCATTTATGATTTTCCCCAAAAAGATATAGGAGCTATATCTGAAATAAAACATAAGTTGCTTTAAAAGCGCAAAAGAAAACAGGCGTATTATTCTTTACACCTGTTCGCTTTTACATAATCCGCTGTATTAAGTTTATATGGTGTTTGTGAAAACTTCTTTATCACTATTCATCTTTGGGAGAGGGGTTTTTTATGCTATAATAAAAATATATTTTTTAAAAAACAGACTTTTTTCAAAGCTCAATCGTTTATATATCAGAAAGGAGGAGAAAAGCGTGGAACAAAGCATGGATTTTTCAGTAGTGTATGAAAGAAATGTCGACAGCGTTTACAGAATATGTTTTATGCATTTAGGAAGTGTATCCGATGCTGAGGATGCCACGCAATCGGTATTTTTAAAGTACCTTAAACAAGAGAAGACTTTTTCCGATATATCTCACGAAAAGGCGTGGTTTATCGTTACGGCGAGAAATCATTGCCGTGATGTCTTAAAATGCTGGTGGAGAAAAAATCGTGTTGACGAAGAAGAGATAAAGGAAAAAGCAGTTTATCCTGAGGATGACGATGAGGGGATACTCTTTGAAAAAATGAAGAAGCTCTCTCCGAAGTACAAGGAGGTTTTGTATCTTTATTATTACGAAGAATATTCCGTAAAAGAAATATCAGAGCTTATCGGCAAGAACGAAAGCACGATAAGAACCCGTCTTTCTGTCGGGAGAAAGAAACTGAAAGAAGAACTTGAAAATGGGGGTACATATAAATGAATGAGAAAAAAATGAATATGATATTCGAAAGAATGTCGCCGACAAAGGAGCAGAGAGAAAAGATGTTTGATAAAATAAATAAAGAAAATATAAGTGGAAACAAGAGAAAAAACATAAACTTTAAAAAAGTTCCTGCATTTATAGCAGCAGCTGCTGTTATCATAATGTCGACAACAACGGTTTATGCAACAAACGCATTCGGCATTGCAGATTTTCTGGGCAAGGTCTTTAAAGGAGGAGAAACCCTTGAAACCTCGGCTTATATTCCTTTAACAGAAAAAACATCAACAAACACTGATGTTGATATGAATGTTTTAGGGGTAATCGCTTCTGAATCAAGCGTTAATGTTCTTGTTGAACTCACAAGAAACGACGGTAAGGATTTTCCCGAAAGATTCGAGTGTATCGAAAGTGGCTTCCATTTCAATAATGCTGTATTCGGATACGGGTCATCAAGAAGCCATATAATAACAGAAGGCAATAAGGCGATAGTTCTTTTTAATGCAAATGTCTGCGGAAACACTGTTGACGGCGAAGAAGTAACTATAAAAATGACCGACTTATGCGAAAGAGATATGGAAACGGTTTTCATAGAAGGCGAATGGAGTGTTACATTCGATGTGGAACAGACACTCGAGCCTCTTTCTATAAAAGAAAAGACAACTGATGAGGGAATTGTTATCAAAAACGCAGAAATAACACCCCTTAGCATCTCGGTAACATTCGAAAATATCCCCGAAAAATATTATCAGAATGAAAATCCTCATGAAAACGGATTTTTGCCCTCGTGCGATGAATGTATCGTTGTTATGAAGGACGGCACAAAAATAGTGGCAACAGGTGGCGCAGGCGCTGCTTATGATATAGGTGAACACAGAACAGAATCTGAATTCACATTCAGCACAGTTATTGATATGAATGAAGTTGATTATATTTTAATCAAAGGCGAAAAACTTGAGATAGATAAGTGATAACTTAAAACACTCCTCGTATGAGGAGTGTTTTTCTTTACAAAATCATGGTTTTATGGTAAAATTATGTTACAGATAATTCTTACTTTGCAAATCCGATTTTATTAAGGAGGACTGACAAAATGGGCATATTCGATTCACTTATCAAAGCAGCAGGCGATGTTTTACAAAATGAACCTGCAAAACCCGAAACTACTAATGATTCACAGGTAGGAAAGGGAAAGAACTATACAGAAACTTTCACATTCTCTGCATTGCCGAATAATCTTTCAGAATTACAGGCTATGCCTGAGGCATCACTTGATTCAGCATTCAAAACAACAGCACTCACAATAGCAGTTCTTTGTTCTTATGAAAAAAATCCCGATGCTTGTATTGAAATGCTTAACTTTTTAAAAGGTCCCGCAGAAGTCAGCACATACGAAAAGGACTTTATCAAGGAACGCCTTAAAGATAAATACTATAAGACATTTTCTTTCTTCGAGGGCGCTACTCCCGAAAACAGCTATAAACCCAATACTCCTTATACTATAAAGGTAAGCGAAAACCCCTATTCATTCGATAACGAAAACTGGGCAACACTTTATGTAACAAGTGGTGGTGCTGATAACCCACGCCCTATAAAACTCAGAAAGAAGCCCTCTACAAATCAGTGGTTTTTAAACGAAATCCAGTGTCTTTCTGATATCCGTATTCCCGTCGCAGAAGACCCCTGGGCATAAAGAAAATGGCGTATGCAATTTTGCATACGCCTTTATTTTTACTTTACATATTTTCTGACACTATCCCTTACAAATTCTGCTGTGCCGTCGCCGTGCTTATCGATATTATTTTTAAATCGTTCATCAGCGACATACATTTCAGCAAGACCTTTAAGGATTTCATCGGTGCAGTTATAAAAGTTTTCTGTTATGTATTCCTGCAACTTCTTTACAAGTCCTTCTGCCTTATCGGGACTGTTTTTCATACATTCAGAAAATTCAGCGAAAATATCGTCCATTCCACTTGTGAGACTATTCCATTTTTCATCGGAATAGTCTTTTGTTTTTTCAAGGCTTTCTTTGTAAGCGTCGGTATCTCCCCATTTTTCTTTCACCTCTTTTTTATACATCTCACGCTGTTTTTCAAATTCACTGTTATCAAAAATATTCATAGATAAATCTTCTCCTTTCAGATTTTTATCAAGTGCAGATATCAGTCTTTCAAGACGCTCTTTTTTAAGCGTTAAAAGATGAATCTGCTTTTTTATTGCACTCTTTTTGTCATAATCGGGTGATGATAGGATTTCTGATATTTCTTTGAGAGGAAAATCAAGTTCACGATAGAAAAGAATTTCCTGCATCTTTGAAAGATTTTCTTCGTCATAAAAACGATAGCCGTTCTGTTCGTCAACAGAAGATGTCTTTAAAAGGCCTGTTTCATCGTAATAATGAAGTGTGCTGACACTTACTCCTGTGAGTTCTGAAAAATCTTTTATTTTCAGTTTCATTCTATCGCCTCCCTGATATGATTATATACTATGACGCAACGTCAGAGTCAATAGATTTTTGAAAATTTTTTTAAAAGATTATAGTTCTCACATACAAAAAATAAAAATAAGATAAGAATAAATCTCCTTTAAATACAGATACTACTATCACAATTTTGTATTGAAGGAGATTTATTATATTATGAAAGCAACAGGAATTGTTAGAAGAATTGACGACCTCGGAAGAGTCGTTATTCCTAAAGAAATCAGAAGAACTATGAGAATAAGAGAGGGTGACCCGTTACAGATGACATTGACACAAGAGGAGCAGTTTTTAGAAGCGATGTTCACCCTTGAAAACAGACTGAAATAGCGTATTTTCGGGAAAAATCGACATTTCGATTGCGATAAACACTTCCTATGTTGCATTTTATATTGACAGACACAATCAGGTTGTGATATAATACTAACAAAATAGAAACATACATTTTCAAAATCGTTACTATGAGGAGGTATTTTTGTGCTGTGGCAGTATATTACAAACAGGTATCAGGCGGGTGAACCGATAATTGCATCAGATATTGAACTGGATATAAGCGAGGTGTATCGTCGCCAGCAGTTCAAACAACTCACCGATAACGGCAAACTCAAACGCTATGAGAATGGTGTTTATTATATTCCGAAGAAATCAAGGCTCGGCACAGAATTGCCTTTGCTTCCCGATGAAGTAATCGAAAGTAAATATATTTCAAGAAATAAAAAGACATTTGGTTATTACAGCGGATTTGCATTTGCAAATCAGATTGGCATTACAACGCAGATGCCGTCTGTAAAAGAAATTGTTACAAGCGAAATGGGTAATCCTATTAAGCGGATTGAAAAAGGCAATCGTACATTTGTTGTCCGTAAGGCCCGTACAGAGATAACGGAAGATAACGCAAAGGTGTTGCAGTTTATGGATTTACTGAAGGATATTGAGCAGTATTCTGAACTTGGTGGCAGGGAACTTAAGGATTGTCTTGAAAAATATATTATAAACTTTAATATTACAAAATCCGAAATGGATAAGTATCTGCCACTATATCCCGATAAAATCTACAAATCTATTTATGAAACGGGGATTATAAATGTTTTTGCATAATGATAAAGAACTGTTTAAAGATATAATTACTGAAACAGCTTCTTCACTTGGCATAGATCCATCTATTATAGAAAAGGATTATTATGTTACTGTATTTCTGAAAGAAATTGTAAACATACAACCTGATATTGTTTTCAAAGGCGGTACTTCGCTGTCAAAGTGCTACAAACTTATAAGTCGTTTTTCAGAGGATATTGATTTGAATATCCAATGTGAAACAAGAGCCACAGAAGGCCAGCGCAGGCGTTTGAAAGCGGATATCGTTTCAACTATTGAAAAATTCGGGTTTGCTCTCGTAAATCCTGACGATGTTCGTTCAAGACGGGATTTCAATAAATATATCATCAGTTATCCGACAATTTTCAATGCTACATATCTTAAACAACAGTTGATAGTTGAAACAGCTGTGTTTCTTCGTTCATATCCGTGTGAGAGATTAACAGCAACAAGTTTTGTTTATGATTTTCTTGTGAAGAATAATCATAGCGATATAATTACCGAATATGAACTTGAACCTTTTGAACTGAATGTTCAGTCGGCAGAGCGCACTATGATTGATAAACTGTATGCTCTCGGAGATTATTATCTTACCGGAACAATCAACGGTCATTCAAGACATATTTATGATATCTGCAGGTTGCTTGAAATAGTTGAAATAGACGATGAGTTGAAACAATTGAAAGAGCAGGTCCGTATTGAGAGGAAGAGCGATAAGCAGTGTCCGTCAGCAAATGATGATGTGAATTTCAAAGCGCTTCTTGGTGAAATAATCAAAAAGGAAGCTTACAGGTCGGATTACGAAAATATCACATTTGCGTTGCTGTTTGAAAAGTTGTCATATGATGATGCTGTAATAGCACTTGAAAAGATATTGAACAGTAAATTATTCGACTGATTTTTATCAAGTGAGAACAGGTTGTAAAAAGATTATACAATTCAATTCAGAAACTTTTTTAAAATAATTATAAACCCCGACATCGCATTTTACGGTGTCGGGGTTTATTTACATATAGTGGATTTCATAATGAATTTCTGAAAATCCGATTTGAACTGAGCGTACATTCTTTTGCTGAGAATTGCCTTTTCGCCGTTATCCAGAAATATTTCCGAAGTATTGAAACTTTCAACATGCATTAAATTGATGATAAAGGATTTCTGGCATCTGTAAAATTTATCGAAAGGAAGATCTTTTTCAATTTCACGCAGTGTCCTTGAAACAAGAACGGTATCGTATATTGTCCTTACTATCGTTTGTTTCCCTTTTGCCTCTGCATATATTATGTCGTCGGTGTTTACTATGAAATGCTCGGTTCCCGATTTCAGTATTACGAATTTGTTGTTATAAGAAACGATATAATCGTCAATCGCTCTGAAAAGTTTTTCTCTGTCTATCGGCTTTGTTAAAAATCTGAATGTGTTTACTTCAAAGGATTCAAGTGCTATCAGCGGGAATGAACTGATGAAGATGAGCGTTGTATCAGGGGATTTTTCTGCTCTGTAACGGCGTGAGGTTTCCATTCCGTCGATGCCTTCCATCTGATAATCCATAAAAACGATATCAAAATCCGTCTCGCCCGAAAGAAGTTCATCGCCCGAAGAAAACTCTGTTATATCCATTTCTGTATTATTGATTTCAGAGTATTCATTCAGAAATCCGATAAGAGAATCACGCATTGCTCTTTCGTCATCACATATGGCGATTTTCATTTTCATCCCTCCCGACAGACAGTCATTTCTTTCATCAAGTATATCATTTTTTACAGTCATTTTCAAGAGTTTTTGACCGTTCATTCCCTTTTTTAGCCCGTTCATTCCCTTTTTATTGTTTTTGCTTTAAAAATAGTATATAATTTTACGGGGAATTGTGTATACAGAATACATGAAATTTCGGGTTTATTCATAACAGAAAAGGAGTTTTAAAAACGAGTCGGGATTTAAGTTTCTGGAAAACAAAAAGAACAACAGCGAATTGTCGCAATAAAATTGACATGATAGCTCCATTTTAAAATGATATTATAATCTCAGAGGTGATTATAGATGCAAAGTAGCAAGGCTTATGAATATCTGATAAAACAACTGAATGCAACAGGGTCGGAAAAAAAGGACGGATATAATCCTCGTGTTCTGGAAGAAATATATGACTGGGAAAGAAATGAAGCAGAGGATTTGATATGGAATGCTTTTTACAGAGAGCGTGATACAGATATTCTGGTGTTGTTTCCGAAGCTGAAAAAATATAACGGCATAAAGGCGTTAAAAAAAATAGTTAATGATTATGAGATTCCGAGCGAGACAAACATTCTTATTTCTTATCTTTTGTATCAGAATACAAGAATCAATAATAAGTATCTGAAGTTAATTGAAATGAATATTGTAAAATCAAACTACAATTATTCTTATATTGCATCAATAAGCGATTTGAAACCCTCGAAAAAAGTTTATAAAATGCTGATCAGAATATATGAAAGATGCACGGAAAAGATTGCTTTATCAGCTACTATTGATGCTATTTTATTCAATAAGGGTTTTATAAAAGATATATTTGATATAAATCAGGTTCAGAAATCAGAATTTAGAGAGTTAAGAATGATATTCAAACAGGCGCCACTTGATGAAAGAAAAACTATGATAACGAAGTTGGAAAACGGGGAATTTGACCAGTACAAATAATGAGGTTGAATTTTATTTAAAACAGAATAGAGGTAAAAATATGGCAGTTGGATTTAAAGTTGAATTTTTTTGGTATCAGATAGGAACAGGTGATTTTCTGCATTCGTTTTTTTCAACGATAGCATATAACCTTGAAAATAAAAACTGGGGCAGTCGTTTTCCTGTAATTATGAATGAACTCTATCAAGGGAAAATGAGTGCTGAAAATGTTGATAAGGCTATAACAGAACTTGAAATAATAAAAAAAGAGCTTAAAAAATATCCCCCTCAAAAAGCTATATGGGATATAGACGATTTATCAAAGCAATCCCCTTGGGGAGATAATATCAGCAAAGATATAACGGATTTGTCAAACTATTTTGTAACAAGTGATGGAGCAGATTTTCTGACTATCTTTTTACACGCGTTGGAAAAATCGAAACAGATGAATTGCGATTTGGAGATTAAGGTGTTATAGTTTTTCGACATAGTATGCGCAGAATTTGCGGCTGAATATTTATCAAAAAAGAAAAATTCTAATACCTCAGCTGATGATTTGGCTGATGATATGACAAAGACAGCACGAAAATTAATGAGCCAAATTAACAATAGAGGATGGACGGAAAATTTGATAAAAGATACGGTGGATAATCCATATACATTAAATTGAGGTGGCTAGAATGGATATTTCAGAAGTATATACAGTCATTAAGACTCTTGAATACAGTGGAGAAAAATATATTAATCTTGTGGAGTTGGATAATTTACTAAAAACAGACATTCTAATAGAAATGGAAGAGTGTCTGATTACTCCGTATTATATCCATAATAACAAGAGGTTGGAATTATATCAATATGAATTTTGCTGTACTGATAAAGTTTGTTTTGAAGAATATATTTTAAATTTGACAGGAAAAGAAAAAACGGAAGATATCCCTGAGGAAATTTGGGAACTTAGAAAAAAATGCTTTTCGATGTGTGGTAGCGTAGATACGTTAGTTGGTTTTATAGAGTTTCTTTTTAATGATCAATCGCTCAAAAAAGAGATTGAGAAAATTTTTGGAAGTTGTTCTATAGAAAATTTATATGCAATAGTATATTGAATTTGATGAAAATAATTATAATGGCGTTTCTAGAGATGGAGAAAGATTTATAGTTGGTTCAGATGGTTCTGTATGGTATACGGATAGCCATTATGGTCAAAGTGAGAGTTTAAATGGAATTGACGATTTTGTACATATTAAGTAGGAATGTTTAAGATGAATAGTAAAATAGTTTATGTTGCTAAAGAAAAGACAGACGAAATCAAAAGCTGTATATTACATAATGACGATATTTTTATTGCCGAGATTGAAGGGGCGAAGATTAAGACAGAAGCCGATTATGTACAAGCAATGTCTAGTGCTTTTTCTTTCCCACATGAATTGCCATCAATGAAAATAGGGTGGTATAATGATTATATTTGTGACTTGATGTGGATTAAGCAGAAGAATATTGTATTAATTATTCATGAGTTTGATCTAATGTTATGTGATGAGCCTGAACTTAAAAAAATAATATTGGATGATTTTAAAGAAATAATCTTACCTTGGTGGGATGGCGAAGTTGTGGGTCATATGGTCGGCGGAGCACCAAGAGACTTTTGTGTTTATCTAGAGCAGGCATCCCAATAGATATTATTATGTAAAAAGGGCATGCGAACTTGTGAGCGGAGTAATCACTCTTCCAAGCAGCATTATTTCAATGGAGCAAACCAGACTTGATACATATCATGAGATATTGGATGAACAAGGCATATCAAACCCCAATTTATTTGAATATTTCTTTTATAATGATATAGCCGATTGGAAATTTCTTGGTAATACGGCTGCATCTTCGGTAAAAGGAATATGTAATGAATTTGATGAGAAGATAATAAACGGCACAACAGAAGATAGAGCCGAAGCGGGCGGCAAAATATTTTTTAATGCAATATGCGCAGCATTTGCGGCTGAATATTTATCAAAAAAGAAAAATTCTAATACTTCAGTTGGTGATATGACAAAGACAGCACGAAAATCGCAACAAAATGTCATTGATTCAGTAGAAAAACAATTAATTAATATTTCTCCTGACGGGAGTATTGTTGTAAAAATCTTAGATGATTGTGGAAATATAGTTAAATAATAAGGAGGATAATATGAACATTGATATGAATGATATTCAGTATTTTCAAAACAGAATCGAGTCTGAAAGAAAAAGGATAGCAAGATTTGAAGGCTCTTTGAACGATTTGGAATTATCAAATACAAACGGAATCAGAATAACCAAAATACATCTGGCGAATATTTATCTCAACTGTATCAGACTTGTTTTTTCAAAAGAAAGATCTTTTGAGAGTATGTTTCCTGATTATATTAAATTCTTAAAGCATTATAAGGATGTCTGCACTTCGGATGACAGTATGTATGATATCATAGATACTCTTTCGATAGGCGTTTTGTTGTCTGATAAAAAGAATGAGTTTATTGAATATCTCGATGAAATATTGTTGAAATATAATTCTAATGACGGCATGATTACTTTTTTAATGGATTATTTAAAAGGAACAACCTCGCAGATTTCTGCTTCTCGTATAAAATATTTTGACTCTTTATTGAAATCTGACGAAAAAGCAAAAATGCTTAAAAACGAACTGCGATTATGGTATAACAACCACAAAGACGCTTATTGGTATAATTCACATAAATCTAAAGCGGGTACATACTGCGGTTACTGGTGCTTTGAAATAGCCGCGTTAGCAAAGATTTTTAATATCGACGACACAATCCTGCGCGAAAGTCAATATTACCCTTACGATTTGGTCAATTATAACTGAAAATAAAAAGCGGTTGTTGAAAGCAATTTGATGATAATTGATCCTTGGGATGGAGAAATGTATAATTGGACAGTTGGTAAACATGGAATAGGAGATGAGATATCAAGATGTGTAACAGAAAAATAAAAAAACTTTTAATTGTTGTTTTGTTAATAATGCTATTAACAAGTTGCGTAAATAAGTCATATGTTCAGACAGAAGAGGTTACAACAACTGTTTCTGAAGAAACAGTTACAGAGGAAAAAACTGATTTCAGCGGAAAAACAGCAAGTGATATGTCAGAAAACGAAATACTTGAAATGGGCGATAATCTTGCTTTGGAATTTCAGAGAATAGGCAGTAATTATTTTTCTGTTCTGATGTATGACCATGTTATAGTAGAAGAAAACAAAAACGAAGACATAAATTATCCTTATATTTGTAAATTGCCTGAATACAAAGACCTTGATGGACTTTTTGCTGCTGTATATTCCTGCATGACGCCTGATATTCTGGAAAATTCATTGGGTGGAAAAGATTTTTATGCCGAATATGACGGGGAAATATACTGCAAAGAAAAAAATTCCGGTTGGGTGTATACATCTGATTGTGTTATAAGTGGATATGAAATTATCGATGAAAACACCATTGAATTTTCTTTATGGATAAAAGAAGATGAGAATCTTAATGCACACAGTTCTTCTTTTGTTGTCAAGAATATAAACGGTTGGAAAATATCAGAAATCGACAAAGAAACTGCAAATAAAATTATTTTTCAGTATTCTCCGATAAATAATGAACCTAAAGTAAATCGAATGTTGATAGAATTCGATTGGGCAGACGAAGATATACTTATGTCTCACGAGTTAAAACCTTTTGATAGCGGAGCAGGCTGGAAGTTTTTTGTTTCAGACATTGATTTCGATGCTAACCCTGAGATACTTGTTTCATTCGCTTCAAACGGAGGAGGAAACAACTCTCTTTACATATATAAGTCGGAAAACGGCGGGGTAAAACATTATGCCGATATAATTGCAACGCCGAAAGAAAAACTCGGAGATATAGGAAATATTGCTGTAAAGAAATATGCAAACACCGATATAATCGACGCATATAAAAACGCCGACGGGAACTACAGATATCTCACAACAGATATCGCTTCTGTAAGTGGAATAACAACTGTAACTATATATGAAATTGATTTTGAGGAAGAATATGCAGAGTATAAAGAAATCGCAAAATGCGAATTCCCTTACAGTATTCCCGAGGGTGAAGAAGAATTCATAAATGAGTATTTTCTTTCCGAAAAATGTGATGGCGAACTTTCAGAAAAGATGAATGAATATATGAAAGGGTATGAAAAAACAGAAATGCCCGTTCTTGCATCAGAGGTTTCTTTTCCGAGAGATATAGTTTCATATACTGATGAAGAAAAGAAAGAAATACTTTCAGAACTTCATAAAGATATTGAAAAGATACTTTATTAAGGAAATAATTATTGAAAACGGAAAGTGGAAACTTGATGACTGCACTATGTGGAGCAGACTTACAGAAAATATTTTAGGAAAGTAAGGTGTATAATATGGAAAAAATTTTTACT
>JAZNQY010000008.1:0-7900 GCA_045590375.1 Oscillospiraceae bacterium
CCATTCATTTTAATATTAAGTCAACAATTTAATAATTAATTTACATTTAATCGAAAAAGTTTGACTTTTCAAACATAACGAGCGAAAGAAATTTGTAAAATATGCCATAGAGCAAATTTGTAATTGACATTATTATAGTAATTTGTTATAATATTGATATATGTATGCTTATTTCGAAAAAACTCGAAAAATCTACATTCAGTAATTAGGAGGCTATTATGAACCAGACCTTTGATTACGGAAGTTATTCCGGATTTAAAGAAACAGTCGATACCCTTAAAGAACGCCTTACTCTCCTTATGCAGTATTGCGATTCCTTAGGTCTCGAAAGAACCTCAAAATCCATTGCGGCAACTATCGAAAAAGTTGCACAGGAGCATTTTGAAGTTGCTATCGTCGGCGAATTCAAGAGAGGTAAATCAACTCTCATCAACGCTATGCTCGGACAGGAAGTTCTCCCTGCCGATGTTCTCCCTGCAACTGCGACTCTCAACAGAGTTACATACAGCGAATCGCCCTATGTTACAATTGAATACAAGAATGGCGAAAAAGAAAGCGTTGACATCTCGGAACTTGCGAACTATGTTACAAAACTTTCTTATGAATCGGAACAGAAAGCTGAAACAATCAAGGAAGCTACTGTTTACTACGACACAGATTTCTGTAAGAACAATGTAGACATCATCGACACTCCCGGTCTTAACGACGACGAGCAGATGACAAATGTTACATTATCTATTCTTCCCGAAATCGACGCTGCCGTATTCGTAATCAGTGCCAACTCTCCTTTCTCACAGTTTGAAAAGGAATTCCTTGAAAAGAAGATGCTTACAAGTGACCTTGGAAGAATCATCTTTGCGGTTAACTGTTTCGGTACTTTTGCGCGTGAAGACGAAGAAAGAATTGTTGAAACAGTCCGTAAGCGTATCGCTCAGTATGTTATGGACAAGGCAAAAGCCGTTATGGGTGAAGATTCAAAGGAATTTGCTGTTTACAAGCGCAAAATCGGTCTTCCCAAGGTTATCGGCGTTTATGCTAAGAAAGCACTTGTTGCAAAGCAGACAAACGATGCTGCTCTTCTCGAAGAAAGTAATTTCCCCGTATTCGAACATACACTCGAATCACTTCTTACAAAGGACAGAGGTTCTATTACTCTTCAGATGCTTGCAAACAAGATTATCAGCTCAGGTTCAGAAGTAGTAAACTCAACTGTTCTCCGTGAAAATGCTCTTCTTATGGAAACAGACGAGTTCCTTGAAAAATATCAGGCTGCTATTGATGAAATCGAAGATATCAGAACAAAGAAGCGTGAAGAATTCGTAAGAATCAATGACGCTGCAAACAAAGCATTCACCGACTTACAGCCTATCCTCGATGATTACTGGGTTCAGATAGAAGATACTGCTATGCAGGTTATAGATGAATTCCCGATGACATCAGAAGACCTCAAACGTGACAGAATGAAACTTGTCAATGCAAAACTCACAGAAAAGATCCGTGAAAGCATCGAAAACAAGGCTCAGCTTATCTGTGAACAGATTCAGAATGAAATCAACATCGCCCTTTCAGACGAAGCTGAAAGACTTCAGTCATTCGAAGATGAATTCTTTGCTTCAGTAAACAGAATTCAGGAAATGTTCTCTGTTCCCGAAAGATCTGCTAACAGAGTTATCGGTTCTGCAATCGGTTCTATCATCAATTTCGGTACTGCTGGTATATTCGTGGGATTCCGTGAAGCAGGCGTTAAGGGTGCTCTCCTCGGAGGCGTTACAGGTTTCGCAGGATTCTATGCTACATTCTTTGCAGCTATCTACCTCGCAGGCGCTTTAGGAATTGCAACAGCAGGTCCTGTTACACTCTGCGTAATCGCTATTGCAGGTATCGCAGGAACATTCTCAGGAAAGTTCTCTGTTGATAAGCTTCTTGTTCAGGAAAGAATCGACAAATATAAGGCAGACTTCAAGAATACTGTTAAAAAACAGTTCAAGGAAATGAAGATCAACTCTGACTTCTCTGAAACTGTTCGTCAGCAGGTATTCAACTCATTTGAAGGACTTAAATCAAAACTCGAAACAGAAACAGAAGTTATCCTCGAAGATACACAGAAGACTCTCGACAACCTCAATCAGCTCAAGGCTGAACAGAAAGAACTTTCTGACTCTGAAAGAGACTGGCTCAGAAGCGTTGCTGAATATGTCGGCTCACTTCTTGCTGAAGCTTATAATCTCTATCAGACTATCACAAAGGTTGAAGAAGAAGTTATCGCTGACGGCGAAACAGAACAGACAGGAGAAGTTACTGCTGCACCTGCAGAAGAAGAAGCTCCTGCTGTACAGACAGAAGAAACACAGACTGTTTAAGTTTGTTCTATTAAATTTAGATTAAGGAGGCCGACTCAATGAGTTCAGCTATTGAATTTGGAAATCCCTTACTTAAAATAGACACAAGCTTTCAGTCCTATCTCATTCTTCATTCATTGACACCGAAGATAACATCAGAAAGTGTAAACTACGCTTTTCAGACCGAATGTCTTTCAAGACAGTCACTCAATAATATTTCGGGCTGGAACAAGCTTGTGAAATCAATAACCTCATCGGATATGCCATCTGTTATGAAAAGATATTTTGATGGCGCTGTTACCGTTGACGGTTGGAACAACACAAAAATATACGATATAGCAAAGACCTGTGCTGAAAGATTAAAAGCACGTCTTCCTGCTATAATGATAAATACCAAAATCGAAAAACCCGAACTTGTCGCTGTTTTCGCCGATGGTATTGAACCTTGCATTGTTATGACAAAAACTCTCGTTGGGATGTGTAGCGAAGAAGAACTTGTATTCATTCTTGCAACAGGTATTTCTAAAACACATAACAATCATTGTATCTATAATTTTGTTGCACCTTACATCGGATTTGCTGAGGGTACGGAAAAGCAGAAGAACTTTACCCGTATTGAAAGTATTCCTAAGCAGCTTAATTACATAATGAACGACTGGGCAAGATTTTCGGATATAACAAACGACCGTGCTGTTATGGTTTGTCTTGATGAACCCGAAAGATTCCCTCATATTCTCAAATCTCTCATGGAAAAGAAAATCTCTTTATCTATGAACTATGACAACAGCGAAAGTTTCAAGCCCGAAGAAGTTATTTCGGAATACAACAAGTCAGTTAAGCTTACTGCTGCGAGAGAACTTTCTATTCCTGACGAAACAACAAGAGCTGTAAGAAGAATTTATTGTGCACTTGAATTTCTTAACTGCGAAATTTATTACAACTGTCGCAGTGATATAAGTTCTGAAAACAGACACGTTGTAAACAAACCGATGGTTGACCTTCGTTGTGACATCATCATCGGTGCAAAGGGGGCTGAGTAGTATGGATAACGAAAAAATGACAAGTCAGTCCGAACTCAATCTCGAAAGTGCTTTAAAGAGTATAGAGTTCGTTCAGAACAGTTATCAGAGCCTTATAAACGATAAGGAACTCTGTGAAATGCTCGGTGAAGAATTTTCAAACAGAATGAAGGAATGGGACAGAGTTATCACAAAACGACGCAACGAGCCCTTCTCTCTTGTTATACTCGGAGATTTCAAACGTGGTAAGAGTACTATAATCAATGCGATTTTAGGAAAACAGCTTGCTCCCGTTAACGCTGCTCCCGAAACTTTCACAATCAACACAATTTCATATGGTGAAAAGCCGTCTGTTACTGCTGTTCTCAAGAACGGAAAGAAAATGGAACTCGGTATGGAAGACCTTCTGCGTGAAAGACTTGAAACAATTATGCAGAATCTCCCCTCGCCCATTGAATACATTGATGTAAGAGATGATGCAGAAATCTTAAAGGAAATCCGTATTGTTGACACTCCCGGTCTTTCTGATATTACAGACCTTGACCAGCAGGTTCAGGATTATCTCATCAATGCAGACGCTGTTATCTACGTTGCATCAGCGCTTCTTCCCTTCTCTGAATCGGAACAGATGTTCCTTGCAACACACGTTGCTCCTCAGAAATTCGGAAAGATTTATGTTCTTGTAAATATGATTGATGCTCTCAACACAAGAGAAGATATTGACAAGATTCTTACAAGAGTAGCGCTCTGCTGTCAGCAGATTGTTCCTAACGCAGTTGTTTACGGAATAAGTGGTGTTGACGAATTCAAGAGAAAGACAGACGCTCCTCGTTCTGACCTCAAGGGATTCCAGGAATACTATGAAACAGAATTCTTCAAGTTTGAGCGTTCTCTCAGAAGAGATATCATTACTCAGAAGGATTATCTCAGAGTTCAGCGTGTTCTTACTATGCAGGAAATCATGCTCGAAGATACTGCTGCAAGAGTTGATATGATTGCAGAAGTTTCGTCGCTCGACAAGCAGAAGCTTGACGCTTTGATGCTTGGGTTTCTCGAAGAAAGTACTAACCTTAATGCTGCAATTGAGGCAAACCGTCCGAAACTTTTACTCGGTATTGCCGAAATGAAGCAGGAAGCAGAACGCTGGATGTATGAATTCTTCTCAAAGCTCAGAGAAGATATAGTTGCTTGCAGAAATGAAGTTACTGCTGAAGATGTTGAATCTCATTTCCATTCATACCTTATGGATAAAGTAGGCGAAGCATACAGAAAATGTATTGAAACCCATCAGGCAAGAACTGACGCTCTTATCGACAGAATGAGCAGAGACCTCGCAAAGAAGCTCGGTATAGGTCATCTTGCTACAACTGCCATAGGTGGTGCAGGCAGCGTCAGCGACTATATGAGAGAAGTCAACGAACAGGTTGCCAAATCTGTAAAGAACGTTACAGGAAAAAGTTCAGACGCCTTTCCTTCAGCTACAATTTCTTCATTCAAGCTTATTTTAAGAACAAAGAAACGTTCAGACATTATAGACGTTACTCTTGAAAAGTTTGATGAAATAAGAAACAGCACTGTAAAGGACCTTTCGGTTGCTTATAATACTCTTGAAGAAAAAGCTCTCAAGCGTTTTGACAACCTTTATGAAACACAGCTCAATATGGGTAAGGATGCGATAAATCAGACAAAAGAAATGCTCGGCAAAAACGATAACGCAAAAATGTCTCAGGTTTTTGAAAAAACAAAAACTGTCATCGCAAACGCTTCTGAAGCACTCAAAGAAGTTGCACTTGTATAAAAACAAAATAAAAAGCAGTACAGAAAATCTGTACTGCTTTTTTGTCACTTATAAACTTTAATGACAACTATGATTTCCACAGCTATGTTCGCCACAGTTATGGCCTTCGCCGTGGTCGTGATGGTCACATTTGGCATCAGGATTATAAATGAGTTTTCCCGAAACAAAATCTTCTGCTGCTTTATCAGCGTTTCCTGTTACACCACCGTAAACAGAAATTCCTGCACCTGCGAGAGCCATCTGCGCTCCCCCACCTATTCCTCCACAGATAAGAGCATTTACTCCCAAAGCTGAAAGAAGACCTGCTAAGGCACTGTGTCCACTTCCGTTTGTATCAATAACTTCGGATGCAATGATTTTTCCGTTATCTTCGGTATAGATTTTGAACTGTGACGAATGTCCGAAATGCTGGAAAACCTCTCCGTTTTCATATGTTACTGCAATTCTCATAATAAAAATCTCCTTTTTTTAAAAAATCCGTTATTTATATTATACCACATTAAAAGTTAAATTCAAGAAAAAACAGTATTGAAAAAGGAATATCCCTTTTCAATACTGTCTTATTTTAAAGATTTAAGAGTGCTGTCGCTGTTGTGAAGTAAACAAGAAGCGATAATGCGTCAACCATTGTTGTGATAAGAGGGCTCGCCATAACAGCAGGGTCAAACCCTATCTTTTTAGCAAGCATAGGAAGTGATGAGCCTATTACCTTTGCTACAAGAACGGTTATCAAAAGAGTAAGGCTTATTGTAAGTGAAATAGCAACCTCAACACCCTCAAAAAGTATAAGCTTGAAGAAGTTTGCAACTGCAAGAGTAAGTCCGCAAAGAATCGCTACTCTTGTTTCTTTCCAGATAACTTTTAAAATATCGCTGAATTCTATTTCGTCAAGTGAAAGCCCACGGATGGTTGTTACCGACGACTGACTTCCCGAGTTACCACCTGTTCCCATTATCATAGGAATAAATGATGTAAGAACAAGTTGTGCTGCGAGGGCTGACTCAAACGATGATATTATAAGTGTTGTAAAAGTTGCTGAAATCATAAGTAATAAAAGCCATGGAATACGCTTTTTCCAGATTTCGAAAACGGATGTTTTGAGGTATGGCTTATCGGTAGGCGTGATAGCTGCCATCATTTCGATATCTTCGGTTGTTTCTTCTTCGATAACATCGATAGCATCGTCGAATGTTACGATACCGACAAGGCGTGTTTCCTTATCGACAACAGGCAAAGCCATAAAGTTATACTTACTGAGTGATTGAGCAACTTCTTCCTGGTCGGTATGTGTTTCAACGCAGATGACGTTTGTTTCCATAATATTTTCAACAATGTCATCATCATCGGCAACCAGAAGGTCTTTAAGAGAAAGCATACCGATAAGAGTTCTGTTCTGGTCTGTTACATAACAGGTATAGATTGTTTCTTTGTCAACGCATGTTCTTCTTATGCGTTTGATTGCCTCTTCAACGGTCATCTGCGGTCTTAAACTGAGATATTCCGTTGTCATGATACTTCCTGCGCTATCCTCGGGGTATTTGAGGATTTCGTTAATCATTTTACGCAGTTCGGGGTCAGCTTGTTTAAGCACCCTTTTTACAACATTTGCAGGCATTTCTTCTACAATATCAACGGCGTCATCGACATAGAGTTCATCGACAACAGCTTTGAGTTCGGCATCGCTGAATCCTCTGATGAGATGTTCCTGCATATCCTCATCCATTTCAACGAATGCTTCTGCTGCGAGTTCTTTAGGCAGAAGTCTGAAAAGAAGAGGAAGTTTTTCCTCCTGGATTTCAGCAAAAATCAAAGCAATATCCGCAGGGTTGATTGTAGTAAGAATGTCACGCAGTGAGGCATATTTCTTTTCTTCGAGAAGTTTTTCTATTGTTACAGAAAAACCCTTGTAATTATCCCCCATGATTCATTCCTCCTTTGCAAAGTAAAAGAGTTTTTATATAAACTCTTTTCTGAAAGAGAGGAAGCTACGGACGCAGTCATAAAAGTTATTTAATCAGGCACACAAAACAGACGCCCGATAATATAACAGTTACGGCATACGCCGCTACTTCGTCCCGGTTTTCCGCCGTTACCAGCGTCCATTTCGTTCACCTCCGAAAATTTTTAATAATATATCAGGTATATTTTACCCGACCTTTATTATTTTATCACAATGAAAAAAACTTGTCAACGAAAAAAATGACCTTTTCGGCAAAATAACGCCGAAAAGGTCTGAATTTTTAAGATAACTCGAACATACCTGTATAAAGCTGATAATACTTGCCTTTTTGGGCAATAAGCTCGTCGTGGCTTCCTCTTTCGATGATTTTTCCCTTTTCGAGAACCATTATTGCGTGAGAGTTTCTTACTGTTGAAAGTCTGTGTGCGATAACGAAAACCGTTCTGCCTTCCATAAGGCTATCCATTCCCTTTTCTATGAGTGCTTCTGTTCTTGTGTCGATAGAAGAAGTTGCTTCATCAAGAATGAGCACGGGAGGGTCGGCTACTGCCGCTCTTGCTATTGCTATAAGCTGACGCTGACCTTGTGAAAGGTTTGCACCATCGGCTGTGAGAAGTGTGTCATAGCCCATAGGAAGATGCTTTATGAATGAATGTGCATTTGCGAGTTTAGCAGCAGCTATACATTCTTCATCGGTAGCATCAAGTTTTCCGTAACGGATATTTTCCATAACCGTTCCTGTGAAAAGGTGAGTATCCTGAAGCACCATTGAGAGTGAACGTCG
>JAZNQY010000009.1:0-3814 GCA_045590375.1 Oscillospiraceae bacterium
GCAGTATCAGAAGGTTACTCTCGATAACCTTTTCAGCCATATTGCAGAAGGCGAAATCAAGGAACTTCCTCTTATAGTAAAGGCAGACGTTCAGGGTTCTGTAGAAGCGGTAAAACAGTCGCTTGAAAAACTCTCTAACGATGAAGTAAGAGTAAGAGTAATCCACGGCGGTGTTGGTGCCGTTTCTGAAAGCGACGTTATGCTCGCTAGTGCATCAAACGCTATTATCGTAGGATTCAATGTCCGTCCCGATAACGTTGCCGCTGAAAACGCACAGAGAGATAATGTTGAAATCAGACTTTACAGAATTATTTATGACCCTATCGAAGAAATTCAGGACGCTATGAAGGGTATGCTCGCTCCCAAGACACGCGAAGTAATTCTCGGTAAGGCAGAAGTAAGAAATGTGTTCAAGATTACAGGCGCAGGAACAATAGCAGGTTCATACATCACATCAGGCAAGGTTACAAGAGCTTGTCAGATAAGAGTAGTAAGAGATGGTATTGTTATCTTTGAAGACAAGATTGACAGCTTAAGAAGATTCAAGGATGACGTCAAGGAAGTTGCTCAGGGCTTTGAATGTGGTATAGGCCTTGAAAAGTTCTCAGACCTTAAAGAAGGCGACGTTTTCGAAGCGTTCATCATCGAAGAATATAAAGATTAATTATTTAAGATAAACGGAGGTGTATCATATATGCCTAACTTTAAAAGCGACAGAGTTGCCGAAGATATAAGAAGAGAACTTTCAGCCATGCTTCGTGAACTCAAGGACCCCCGTATAAACTCACTTCTTACAGTTGTAAGATGTAATGTTACAAACGACCTTTCATCCTGCAAGGCTTATATTTCGAGCCTTGAGGGATTTGAAAAGGCAAAGGAAGGCTGTGAAGGTCTTAAACACGCATCAGGTCTTATAAGAAAAGAAATTGCAAACAGACTTCATTTAAGAAAAGCCCCCGAATTCAAGTTCATAGCAGACGATGGCGTTGAACACAGCGCACACCTTCAGGAACTTATGGACGAGATAAACAAGAAAGGTTAAATTTATGGATAGATTTTTTGAGGAGGCAGCAGAGTTTCTCAGAAACTGTGAGGATGCCCTCATCATAACACACCAGAGTCCCGACGGGGATACAATAGGCTCGGCATTTGCCCTTAAAGAAGCGCTTTACCTTATGGGAAAAAGGGCGAAGGTAGTCTGTCAGGAAGATTTTCCCGAGAGATTTCATTTCATAACAGAAACCGATGAGCATAAATGCGATGATTTCAAGGAAAAATGCGTAATCGCTGTTGATGTTGCCGACACTGCACTTATGGGTGAGGATGTTGAAGAAAAATACAAGGAAAAAGTAGACCTTTGTATTGACCATCACGAAACAAACAGAGAATATGCAGAGAGAACACTTGTTATCCCCGAAGCAGCAGCTGCTTGTGAGGTTTTATTCAAACTATTTGAACAGATGCAGCTTAAACTCAACACAAGAATAGCAACCTGCCTCTATACAGGTATTGTAACAGACACGGGCTGTTTCAGATTCAGCAACGCAGGTATAGACACTCACGTCATAGCAGCAGTTCTTATCGCCTACGGAATAGATTTCCCCTGGATAAACCGTCATCTTTTCGATGTAAAGACAAAGCAGAGAATAGAGCTTGAAAGCTATCTTTCACAGAATATAGAATATCTCTATGACGACAGGGTAGCAGTCATTTCCGTTACAAAGGATATACAGGAAAGATTTTCTATGACATCGGATGATTTTGACGGAATAACTCCTCTTGCGACAAAGGTCGAAGCAGTCCAGATAGGAATTCTCATAAAGCAGAAAGCAGAAGATAAGTTCAAGATTTCTATGCGTGCAACAGGAAATATAAACGTAGGAAAAATCTGCGCTACTATGGGTGGTGGTGGTCACGCAAAAGCAGCAGGCTGCACAGTTTTCGGAACATTCGAAGAAGTAAAATCAAAACTTATTAAAACGGCGGGTGAATATCTTTGAAAAACGGAATAATCCCTGTAAATAAACCTATGGGATTTACCTCTTTCGATGTTGTCGCTAAATGCCGATGTGTTTTAAAGACAAAAAAGATAGGCCACGCAGGTACTTTAGACCCTATGGCGACGGGCGTGTTACCTATATTTATAGGAACGGCGACAAAAGCCTGCGATATGCTCCCCGATAATGACAAGGCTTATATAGCAGAGTTTAAACTCGGCATAAAAACCGACACCGAAGATATAACGGGAAAGGTTATAAAGCAGGATGAAAATGTATCGGTAAAAAAAGACGATATTCTTTCTGTTATCCCACTTTTCACGGGTGAGATTATGCAGGTTCCACCTATGTATTCGGCAGTTTCTGTTAATGGAAAAAGGCTTTATGAACTCGCAAGAAAAGGCATTGAGGTCGAAAGGGAAGCACGAAAGATAACTATCTATAAACTCAGTTTAGAAAGTTTTGACGAAGAAGAAAAGACGGGAAAACTCTATATCGAATGTTCAAAGGGAACATATATCAGAACGCTTATTTCTGACATTGCCGAAAAAGCAGGTTCGATAGCTACCATGACATCACTTGTGAGAGTTAAGGCTTCGGGGTTTTCGCTTTCTGAATGTATCACCTTAGATGAACTTTCAGAACTTTCTGACCCCTATGAAAAGTTGGTTTCAATAGAAAAGGTTTTTTCATATCTGCCGAGGATAGAAATCAAGGGCGCACAGGAGAGAATGTATCGCAACGGAATAAGACTTTCACTAAAAAAAATGCAGTTTAAAAAGGGCTATGGTGAATATGCCGTTTTCGGTGAGACAGAGTTTTTAGGGATAGCAACGGCTGACTACCAAAACGACGAACTCATTATAAAAAAGAACTTTTATGAAAGATAAAGGGGAATTATGACGATGAAAAAATCTGCTGTTGCATTAGGTCTTTTTGACGGCGTTCATAAAGGACATAAAGCAGTTATCGAAAAGATGCTTTCATCGTGTGATGAAACACTTATCCCGACAGTTTTTACATTCGATTTTTTCAAAAACGGTGGAAGAGTCATTACATTTTCCGATAAAGAAAAAATCCTTTATGATATGGGCGTCAAAGAGATTTATTCACCCTCTTTTTCGGAGATAAAAAACCTCTCTCCCGATGAATTCATTGAAGAAATTCTGATAAAAAAAATGAATGCAGAAAAACTCTTCTGTGGAGAGAATTTTACCTTCGGAAAAGACAGAAAGGGAACAGCCACATATCTTAAAGAAAAAGCAGAAACTCTCGGTGTAAAGACAGTAATTATTCCGACAGTGAAACAAAATAAAAAAGAAATATCATCAACCTTTATGAAAACCCTTATGAAAGAGGGAAGGATAAAAGAACTGAATGAAATTTCAGAGAGAGAATATTCTTTTAAACTCAAAATAGAAGAGGGAAAGAAACTCGGCAGAGAAATGGGATTTAAAACGATAAACCAGCGTCTGCCATCTGACCTTTGCGAAATAAGAAAAGGCGTTTATGCAGTAAGAGTAAAGATATCTGATGAAATCTACGAGGGCGTCTGTAATATCGGCGTTAAGCCTACTGTTACCGATGAAAACGAAAGATTTTCAGAAACGCATATTTTCTCTTTCGATAAAGATGTTTATGGTGAATATGCAGAAATTTTCCTCGTTGATTTTATAAGAGAAGAAAAGAAATTTGGCTCTTTGGAAGAACTTAAAAAGCAGATAAATGCCGATAAACAAACGGCACTTAATATATTCAAACAAACCGAAAGGAAGAATAGAAATGGCTAATGAAACAGTAAGAACACGATTTGCCCC
>JAZNQY010000010.1:0-5597 GCA_045590375.1 Oscillospiraceae bacterium
CTAAGACCGCTTGGCCTCCGACTTTCTTTTAGACCTTATGCTTATGCTTCACGCAGAACACGGAGGAGGAAACAACTCAACCTTTACAAGCAGGGTTTTAACATCAGCGGGAACAGACGCTTATTCCACATACGCTTCGGCAATCTGTTCTCTTAAAGGACACAGACACGGCGGTGCTAACATAAAGGTTATCCAGATGCTCGAAAACATCGAAGAAAATGTTTCCGACTGGGAAAGCGATGACGAAGTAGCGGCATATCTCGAAAAGATTATAAAAAGAGAAGCCAACGACTATTCAGGTCTCATTTACGGTATGGGACACGCAGTTTATACCCTTTCGGACCCCAGAGCGAAAATTCTCAAAGCAAACGCATTAAGACTTGCCAAGGGTTCTGAAATCGAAAGAGAGTTTGACCTTTTAGACCGTATCGAAAGACTCACACCTGAAGTTTTCGACAAGGTAAAGCATAACGGAAAGGCTATGTGTGCCAATGTTGATATGTATTCGGGGCTTGTATATAAAATGCTTGGTATCCCTTCAGAACTCTATACACCACTTTTCGCACTTTCAAGAGTAGCAGGATGGTCAGCCCACAGAATAGAAGAAATTCTCACAGGAAAGAGAATTATAAGACCTGCATATAAGGCTGTTGCAAAGACAGAAAAATATATCCCTATAAACGAAAGATAATAAAAACCCGACAGTAACTCATAAACTGTCGGGTTTTGTTATGTCAAAACACTTGCAAAATAAGCTTATATATGATATAGTATATAATGTATATGTATACGCAGAAAAGGGAGGGAGTATCATGAAAAAAAGAATAATTCTTTCTGCATTGTTATGCTCTCTCGTTTTAACGGGGTGCACTGCAATGAATATGGGTAATGTTGAAAATCTTCTCACCCCACCCGACCTTTCTTCCGAACAGACCGAAATAAAAGAAGCACTCATGGAAACTGTCGGAAAGAATATAAAACTCAGATACCCACGTCTCGGTGATTATCGTTCGGCATTTCTTATCGCTGATATAGATGAAGAAGAAACCGAAGAAGCAATAGTTTTTTATGAAAGAACAGGCATTACCGATACCGATGGCAGACTGCGTATGGCGATTCTTGATAAAAAGGATGATAAATGGACAGCAGTCTACGACAGCGCAGGAATGGGAACAGATGTCGAAAGAGTCAGAATAGAAAATCTGGGCGATGAAGATTTCCCTACTGTTCTTGTCGGATATTCTTTTGCAGGGAATATGGGAAAAATTCTTACGGCATATAACTATTCCGATGGCATTTTAACCGAAAAACTTCACGAAAGCTATATGAACCTTGAAATAACCGATCTTGACAACAACGGTGAAAAAGAAATTTCTCTTCTTACTGCCGATAATAAAGTCAGGGTATGCGTTGTTGATAAAGAGGGAATAAGAAATTTTGAAACCGATGTCGAATCGGGAACGTCGGGTGATTACGCAAGAGTTACAAACGGAAAACTTCGTGACGGAAGAAACGCCCTTTATGTTGACACCTCTTACTCCGACGGAATGACTGCAACCCAGATAATCTATGCACAGAACGGCTTTGTAAAAAATCCCGTTTATGCATTACAGACGGATACCTCGGCAAACACCCTCGTAAAAACAATGCGACCGACGGGTTATTATTCCGTCGATGTTGACGGCGACGGCGTTGTTGAAATTCCTATGCCCGTTATTATGACAGGCTATGAGAATGAAGATGTTGCATCACAGCTTTATCTCACTGAATGGTATGATTTCAACCCGTCAAACCTTTCTTTTGAAAAGAAGAATACGGGCTATTACAGCATAACCGATGGTTATTGCTTTATGATGCCGAGCAGATGGACAGGCTTTGTAACGGTAAAAAGAGATATAGCGAAAAACGAAATCGTGTTCTATAAATATAACGGCGATATAAAAGATGATTCGGTTGAACTTATGCGTATATGCGTTGTGAATAAAAGCAGTGCAGAAGAGAAACTGAATGAAGGATATATAAAGATAAAAGAAACCGTTCAGGTTGAATATCTTGTAAAGATTTCGGATAATAAATCCGAACCGCTTGTTCCGACAGAAAGTGAAGTAATATATAATTTCAGACTTGTTTAGGGGAGAATGAAAATGAAAAGAATACTTGTATGTGAAGATGAAGATGTCATCCGTGAATTTGTCGTAATCAATCTTAAAAGAGCAGGTTATGACGTTGTCGATGTAAACTGTGGCGAAGAAGCACTGAGAGTTTATGAAAGCGAAAACGGAAATTTTGATATAGCACTTTTAGATGTTATGATGCCGGGTATTGACGGCTTTCAGGTGTGTAAGGAACTTCGTGAAAAAAGCTCCCGTATGGGAATAATAATGCTTACAGCAAAAGCGAGGGAAATAGATAAGGTTTCGGGGCTTATGATAGGTGCAGATGACTACATAACAAAGCCCTTCTCTCCTTCCGAACTCACAGCGAGAGTTGATGCTGTCTATCGCAGAGTTTCTATGAGTTATGATATGAAGCCCGAAGAAAAGGAAGAAGAAGAAAGCCTTGTGGCAGGTCCTTTCAGACTTGATGTAAAGAGCAGATGCATAGTAAAGGATAACGTTCCCATAGAACTCACACAGGTTGAATATCAGATACTTGAATATTTTTTCAGAAACAGAAACACAGCGCTTGACAGAAAAAGTATCCTCAATCATATATGGGGTGACGGATACTATGGCGATGATAAAATCGTCGATGTTAATATAAGAAGAATAAGAATGAAGATAGAAGACGAACCTTCAAATCCGAAATACCTCGTTACAATCTGGGGCTTCGGATACAGATGGGGAGACGGAACAGGAAACTGACGGAGGGTATAGTGTATGTCTGCAAAACACAGCATTACAAGACGATGGCTTGTAAACAGCCTCGGCGTTATAACAATAGCGCTTACAGTTCTTGTCATAGCCTTTGCGACAATAATCCATTCATACTACTACACAGCGACAAGACAGTATATTTCCTCAAAACTTTCCGTCCTTGTAAACACATTTTCAAGATACACACAAAGCTCAAATGTCAATTTTGATACCGAAATGCGAACTATGGTCGAAACATTTTCCGATAAGGATAAAATGGAACTTATGGTTATAGACGATAACGGAAATGTAAGAATGACCTCATCGGGTTTTACCCCCGAAAAACAGATAGTTATGAAAGACTATACCGAAGCACTTTCCTCTCAGAGCAACACAGGCTATTATGTCGGCTTTGACGGCGACGGCGAAAAGATAATGGCAGTGTGTGCTGTTTTTGGTGGAGTGAACAGTGATTACAGTGCTCTTCGTATGGTAGTTTCACTCTCAAATGTAGATAACCAGATAACACTCTATGTCGTTATAGCGATAGTAACAAGCCTTGTTATCATAGGCCTTTCTGTAATGTCAGGTCTTTATTTCATTAAATCCATAGTTATCCCTGTAAGACATATCGGCGCTACTGCAAGCAGATTTGCAAAGGGCGATTTCTCATCGAGAATTCCTAAAAGAAAGAATGACGAAATCGGTGAACTCTGTGACATAATAAACTCAATGGCAGATGAACTTTCAAATGCCGAAGCGCTCAAAAACGAATTCATATCAAGCGTATCCCATGAACTCAGAACTCCTCTTACAGCGATAAAGGGCTGGGCAGAAACTCTCAGAGAAGTTGATGACCCCGAAACTTTTAAAAAGGGAATGAGAGTTATCTCAAACGAATCCGAAAGACTTTCACAGATGGTTGAAGAACTCCTCGATTTTTCTCGTATGCAGGATGGTAAACTTACCTTGCAGAAAGCTAAAATGGATATTTTAGCCGAACTCGGTGAGGCAGTCCTTATATATGAAGAAAGAGCGAGACAGACAGGTATTAAATTCATCTATAACGAACCTGAAACCCTGCCGATAGTTTATGGCGACAGAAACCGAATAAAGCAGGTTTTCCTAAACATCATAGATAATGCAGTAAAGTATTCAAAGCAGGACGGTGGAATAGTTTCAATAGAAGCGACAGAAGATGAATACGGCGATGTTTTAATAACAATAGCAGATAACGGCGTCGGTATTTCAGAAAAGGATTTACCCAGAATAAAGACAAAATTCTATAAGGCGAATAACACAATAAAAGGCTCGGGAATAGGTCTTGCCGTTGCCGATGAAATAATAACAATGCATGGTGGAACGCTTGAAATTATGAGCGAACAGGGTGTCGGAACGACAGTTGAAATAACCCTTCCACCATATGAAATATAACTTTTGGAAAGAGAGAAAAAATGGCTAAGAAAAACAAAACAGAAAAGTTCAGATCAAAAATAGGTGGTCAGGCTTTGATCGAAGGAATTATGATGAGGGGAATAGGCAAATCCGCTATGGCATGCCGACTCCCTGACGGAACCATTGACGTTGAAACATGGGAGAATAAAAACGGAAAGAATGCTCCCTGGTATACAAAAGTTCCCTTTTTAAGAGGAAGTATCAATATGATTATTTCTCTTGCCGACGGATATAAATGCCTTACAAAATCAATGGAAAAGCAGGGCGATGAATATGTCGGCGAATCCGAAACAAAATTCGAAAAGTGGCTCGAAGAAAAATTAGGCGATAAACTTATGCCCGTTTTAACGGTTATTTCAGGCATTTTAGGTGTAGCGCTGACTCTCGTTCTTTTCCTCTGGTTACCGAGTTTTATATCCGAATTTTTAAGACCGATAATTTCAGGCATTCCCTATGAAACATTAAAACAGGCAGCAGAATCGGGAACGCCCGTAGATATGCCCTCATATGTAACACCCGTTATGGTAATTATCGAGGGAATAATAAAGATGATAATCTTCGTTCTCTATCTCTATATAACCTCAAAGATGTCTGATATGAGAACGATGTATAAATACCACGGCGCAGAACATAAAACCATAGCTTGTTATGAAGCAGGCGAAGAACTCACAGTAGAAAATGTAAAGAAACACCCCCGTTTTCATAAGCGTTGTGGAACAAGCTTTATAGTGCTTACCCTTATCGTCAGCATTATAGCAGGGTCATTCATAAAATATGATAATGTAATTCAGCGAATGGGTTACAGAATACTTCTTCTTCCCGTTATTGTCGGCGTTTCTTATGAACTGATAAAGATAGCAGGAAGACACGATAACATAATAACCGCAATAATTTCAGCACCGGGACTCTGGCTTCAGAGAATAACCACAAACGAACCCGATGAAAAACAGATTGAATGTGCAATAGAAGCTTTAAAACCCTGTATCCCCGATGATAAGGAAGATGACAAGTGGTAACAGAAAACAGAGAACTTTTAAAAGAGATAAAAAAGCATATCTCATCTGATTTTGAAGCGAAGGAACTTTATAAATTCATCGAAGAAAATAACCTTTATGAAAAAACAGAAGAACTCTGCCTTAAAAGAAAATCGGGTTATCCTTTACAGTATTTAATAGGCGAGGGGGATTTTTTCGGGAGGACTTTCAAAGTCGGAGAGGGAGTTTTGATTCCAAGAGCAGATACAGAAACAGCGATTGAAGTTTCCCTTTCTTTACCCATAGAAAAGAA
>JAZNQY010000011.1:0-2125 GCA_045590375.1 Oscillospiraceae bacterium
AAGATTTCTTCTTTTGTTCTTCCGAACATCTGCATTTCTGTTTTTATAAGTTCTTCGCTGGGAAAATCTTCTCTTTCTTCATAGTCATACTGTGTTCCGTAATAAACCCTTATAGTTCCGTTATCGTTTAAAACGGCGGGGTCGAAACAGATGTATTTCATCATGAGAGAGCCGTCTTTGTTTTTTATATGTCCTAAAAATTCATACTGACCGCAAGGGGTATCGCAGACAGCGACGCCTATGGGTACGCTATATCCGCCATAGCCATAATCACCGCCCATACAGTAGAAAAGATAATATCTTCCGTCGTTGCCCTTTACTACATCGGGGGCGTACATATATTTTCTGTCGGGATACTGAGGGTCTTGAGAAGCCTTATAGATAACACCCTCGTAACGCCAATCGGAAAGGTCATCTATAGGGGCGGAATAGGTTACATAATCTTCCATACAGAAGGTGTATCCGCCCTCGCGGTCGTGTGAGCCGAAGATATAGACTCTGTCACCGAAAACATGGGGTTCGCCGTCGGGAATATATTCATTTAGTGGTAAAAGGGGATTATAGACCTGTTTTTTCTGCATATTAAAACTCCTTTTTTATAATGCGTTTTTCAAGGCAGTGATAGACAATACACAACAAAGTTCCTACAAGCACACCGAACGAAATATCGGAAAGGTAATGTGCACCGAGAACCATTCTTGAAAGAACTGTTAAAATCATCATTGTTACAGAAATGATGAAGAGGGTTTTGTTTTTGATAGTCGGGAAGATTTCGTTGAATATGGGAAAAATAATAAAATTCATCGTTGCCATAACTGCGTGTCCACTGAAAAACGAGCCGAAATCATCACCCATAAGGGAATATTTTTTCTGATAAAAATCGCTTTCTCTGAAAAGAGAATACCAGGGAGTAAAATCTATGCCGTTATATCCCGATGAAACTATGCGATAACGGGGACGGCATATTATTTCTTTGAAAATAACGGGGATAAAATATGATGTTGTCAGAACAGAAAGAAGAATAATGATTTTTTTGATGAGGTTTTTGTCATATCGTTTTTTGCCTACAAAAAATCCTATAAAAAAAAGAGGGTAGAATATTATAATTCCGATTATTAAAAAATGAAAAAACGAGAACTCTCTTCTGCCGAAAATTTCGCCATAGCAAGAGGCACTTAAGAGTCCGCCTGCACCGAGAACAGAGGTTGAAAGAGCAAGATATCCGCAGATAACCGAGCAGAGAATTCTTTTGTTTTTATTTATCCCCGATGAAAAGAATTGTCCGAGAAGTATTCCTATAAGAAATACAAAAACAGCGTGGAAAAAATAAAGTTCGATAAATGTAACAAAGAGGGCGGGTGGGTTTTTCGGAAGATAAACGGCAGTTGCGATTTCAAGGTCAAAGAAACTGCCGATAACGAGGGCTGTTGCAAAAAATGCTGTAAGTAATGAATAAAATAATTTCTTATCTGATATCATAATAGAATTTATCCACCACTTCTCTGTCCTTGCCTGTAAAAATTCTCTTTGTTATATCGCGGTTTTTGATAAGATACCAGTCGCCGAAAACGTGGGGTTCGCTATCGGGGATATATTCATTTAGTGGTAAAAAAGGATTATAGACCTGTTTTTTCTGCATTTGTAAATCTCCTTTTATCTGATTTTATAATGAAATTTATTTGTTGTCTTAATAACATTATTATAGCAATCGCTTATTGTAAAGTCAACAAAAAAGGCTGTCGGAATTTTCCGACAGCCTTTGAAAATTCTATAATCTTATCTGTTGTTGATGAGCTTTGTGAGTTCAACGGGATCAACAATCTTATCGCCCTTATAAACACGCATATTTCCTGATGCGATTTCGTCGATAAGGATAACTTCACCGTTGTTGTAGCCGAATTCAAACTTGATATCCCAGAGGTCAAGACCGATTGTCTTGAGGTCGTCAGCAACAATCTTTGTGATCTTGAGTGTCTGTTCCTTCATGCTCTGGAACATTTCTTCTGTCATGACGCCGACAACAGCAAGACCTTCGCTTGTAACGAGGGGATCGCCCTTTTCGTCGTTCTTGAAGGTGCATTCTACGTAGCCGCCTGCAAGAAGTCGGAGGCCAAGCGGTCTTAGG
>JAZNQY010000012.1:0-11167 GCA_045590375.1 Oscillospiraceae bacterium
GAAGATAAGGAAAAACCCTCATCCGAACCCCCTCCGATTCCTGATAAAAAGAAGAAAAAAGAGAAAAAGCCGAAGCTTACAAAAGAAGAAAAAGAAGAACGCAAAAAAGAACTTTTAGAAAAAATCGAACTTGTAAAGATGATTTTAGCATCAGCAAGTAAGGGACTTAAAAAACTTCTTTCGGCGATAAAACTCTATGATATCGCGATAGATATAGATGTTGCGAATGAAGATGCCTACGAAGCAGCGATAGGTTACGGAAGAATGAATATGATAGTCTACAATGTCATTTCATTTTTAAGAACATTCTTCACCGTTTCTATCGACCATGTAAAAATAAACTGTGTTTATAACAGCGATAAGAGTAAATATGACGCTGCTGTGAATATCCACGCAATTCCGTCGACAATACTCTGCGCTGCAATAATAATCGGAACGAAATTCCTCGTTCTGTATCAAAAGAAAAAAAGGGCAGATAAAAAAGCCCTTAAGCAAGCAGAAAAAGAACTTAAAAATCAGGCTGCATAAGCCATAACGAAAGGAAGTTATTATTATGAGCGAACATCCTATCAAGGACCTTATGGGAGTAAGTATGGAAAAAATCAAAGAAATGGTTGATGTAAATACCATTATCGGAACACCTATCCAGTCTCCCGACGGAACAGTAATCATCCCTATTTCAAAGGTTTCATTCGGTTTTGCATCAGGCGGGTCTGACCTTCCTACAAAAAACACAAATGAACTTTTCGGTGGTGGCGCAGGTGCAGGAGTATCGATCCAGCCTCTCGCATTCCTCGTTGTTTCAAACGGAGATGTAAAACTCCTCCAGATGTCAGTTGACGCTAAACTCCCCAATGCTATCGTAAACCTCGTTCCCGAAGTTTTCGATAAGGTACAGGGACTTCTCGATAAAGGCAAAAAAGAAGAATAGAAATCATATCACCGCCATAGAATGATGTAAAATCTTTTATGGGCGGTGGTTTTATGAAAAGAATATCAGCATTTTTTATTTCAGTGGTACTTGTTTTCTCTATGACTTTTTCATCCGTTTTTGCCGATGATAAACCTGTTGTTTCGGCAGAAAGTGCCGTTCTTATCGACGCTCTGACAGGCAGGGTAGTCTATGCAAAAAATGAAAACGAAAAAAGACCAATGGCAAGTACAACGAAGATAATGACAACCCTTCTTTGCCTTGAAAGTGGCGACCTTGACGAACAGTTCACGGTCGACAGCGAGGCGATAAAGGTCGAAGGTTCTTCAATGGGGCTTTGCGAGGGTGATATCGTAACCAAAAGAATTCTGTGTTACGGAATGTTGCTTCCCTCAGGAAACGATGCTGCAAATGCGACAGCCGTTAAACTCGCAGGTGATATTTCATCTTTTTCCGAGATGATGAATAATCGTGCAAAGGAAATCGGAATGGAAAATACCCATTTTATAACCCCTTCGGGACTTCATGATGATGCTCATTATTCAACAGCTTACGATATGGCAATCCTTACCCGTGAAGCACTTAAAAATACCGATTTTTCGGATATCTGTTCAGAAAGCGAAATCACAACCGAATATGGCAATCCACCTTACAGAAGAACGCTTTATAATACCAATAAACTTCTCTCTATGTATGAAGGTTGTAATGGTGTCAAGACAGGATTTACCGATGAGGCAGGAAGATGTCTTGTTTCTGCCTGCGAAAAGGATGGAGTAAAACTTATAGCCGTAACGCTTTCAGCCTCTGATGACTGGAACGACCATAAAAAACTTTTCGACTATGGTTTTTCAGAAGTTAAATGTTATGCGACGGATAAAAAGCCTTTCGAGAAGAAAATTTCCGTTGTCGGTGGCGAAAAGGATTTTGTATCGCTTTCATCAGAAAATGACGGAAAAATCTCACTTTTTAACGGGGAATACAAGAACATAAAAAAAGTCGTGAAAACACCTGCCTTTCTTTATGCACCCGTTTTCGAGGGTGAAAAAATAGGCGAGATTGATTATTATATCGGTGATGAACTTGTCTTTACAGAGGGGTTATATGCCGATGATAATGTGTATGTAAATATAAGAAACTGAAATTTTTATAGGACGGAGAATTTTTTTGGAAAAGGTAAGAATTCAGAAAATCATAGCCGAATCAGGCTATTGTTCAAGAAGAAAAGCAGAAGAATATATCGAAAAGGGAAAGGTTAAAGTCAACGGACACCCTTGTTCACTCGGCGATAAGGCAATCCCCGGGAGAGATCTTATAACTGTCGGTGAAGATAAAATCCAGTATGTAAAAAAGAGAAAGAAATATTATCTTATGCTCAATAAACCACGTGGATATGTTACAACTCTTTCCGATGAACTCGACAGAAAGTGCGTTACCGAACTTTTAGAGGGTGTTGAAGAAAGAGTTTATCCCGTAGGAAGACTTGACAGAAACTCAGAGGGTCTTCTTCTTTTAACAAACGACGGCGATTTTGCGAATAACATTATGCACCCCTCAAAGCATATCGGAAAAACCTATCGAGTAACAGTCCGTTCTTCTCTTACCGATGAACAGGTAGTAAGCCTTTCGGAAGGCGTTGTTCTTGACGGAAAAAGAACAGCACCTGCTTCGATAACAGTTCTCTCACAGGAGAAAACCCGTTCTGTTTTCAGAATAACAATCTATGAGGGAAGAAACCGTCAGATAAGAAGAATGTGCGAGGAAGTAGGTCTTGAAGTGGCAAGACTTCGCCGTGTTTCAATAGGACCTATAAAACTCGGGATGTTAAAGCCCGGAGAATACAGAGAGCTCACGGCTGAAGAACTCCGTGCAATAAGAAATGCAATAGGAAAAGAGGGTTAAGAATATGCTTGAAATACATCAGCGTGAAGACACAAAAGGCTATGAAAACCTCATTTCAGGTATAGAATACCCCATAATCATCGAAGCTGTAACAGGCGATAAGGTTGATGGCTATTGTATCTATTCCGTAGCCAATGGCGAAGTTTTAATCCACGAACTTTCATATAACGACGATATTTATCTTTGTGACGGAATTATAAGAACAGCACTTTTCAAAGTTTCTTTCTTAGGGATAGATAAAGCCCGTTTTGCTGCGAAGATTAAAGATGTGGCAAAGAAACTTCATCTCTGTGATGATGAAGGGGTGCTTTCTTCAATAGAATCTGTAATGTCAGGCTGTGAAGGCTGTAAAAAATAATTTACAAATATCGGTTTAAATAACTATTGCAGAAAATTTCCATTTGTGATATAATGTATATTGATATATTTTTTATCGAGGAGGATAATATTTATGAATTCCCAGAGCGCAAAACTTGCAGAACTCAGAAAAGCCAATGAGAATTCCGTTGCAAGAAAAAGACTTACATATCTTTTCGATGACGGCGTGTTTACAGAAATCGGCTCTCTCACAAGAGAAAAAGGCGATATCTCAGGCGTTGTTACAGCATACGGATTTGTAGAAGGAAACCCCGTCTATGCATTTTCTCAGGATAAGGATATAAAGGGTGGAGCAGTAGGAACTGTTCATTCGGCAAAAATCGCAAAGGTTTATAAACTTGCTGCTAAAACAGGCGCACCCGTTGTAGGAATCCACGATTCAAACGGCGCATTTATCGATGGTGGCGTTGAAGCACTCACAGCTTACGGTGAAATGCTTAAATGGACAAGCAACATCTCAGGCGTTGTTCCCCAGATTTCAGTAATCGCAGGAACATGTGCAGGCAGTGCCGCAATGGTGGCTTGCTCAGCAGATTTTGTTGTAATGTCAAAGGACGCTGAACTTTTCGTAACACCTCCTTTCGATAAGGAAGCAGGAACAGCAGAAAGTGCTGCAAAGTCAGGAACAACATCACTCGTATGTGATGATGATAAATCAGCAGTAGAAGAAGCAAGAAGACTCGTTTCACTTCTCCCTGCAAATAACCTTTCAGCAGTTCCTATGTTCGAATTTGATGAACCCACATCTGCATACTCAAAGGAAGCAGAAAAGGCAGTAGCATCAATCGCTGACGCAAACAGCGTTATCGAACTTTCAAAGGATTTCGGAACAGCTTCATACACAGCTTTAGGCTCTGTTCAGGGCGCAACAGTAGGTTTTGTTGCAACAAACAAGACAGACGCAAGACTCACAGCTGATGACTGCTCAAAACTCGCAAGATTTGTAAGAACATGTGATGCTTATTCAATCCCCGTTGTAACACTTATCGACAGCGAAGGATTTGAATGTACATCTGCTGCCGAAATTGCAGGAAGCGTAAGAAATATGGCGATGCTTTCATCTGCTTATGCAGAAGCAACAACGGTAAAGGTTTCTGTTATCACAGGAAAGGCTTACGGCCCTGTATTCGTAGCACTTTCAGGCAGAAGCTCAAATTCAGATATGATTTTGGCACTCCCTGATGCAGTTATAACTCCTATGGCTCCTGAAACAGCAGTTGAATTCCTTTCACACGATAAACTCAAGGGTGCAGCTGATGTTGATGCCAAGAGAAAACAGCTTGCTGATGAATACGCAGAAAACGAAGCATCTGCAATTATTGCTGCCGAAAAGAACGCTATCGACGAAGTTATCGAATCAACAGAACTCAGAACAACAATCGTTTCTGCTCTTGATGTTCTTTCAGGCAAGAGAGTTACAAGACTTTCCAAGAAGCATAGCAATATGCCTTTGTAAAATAACAGAATAGGTGGTAAAAAGATATGAAAAGATTTAATATTACTGTAAACGGAAAAGCATACGATGTAGCAGTTGAAGAAATCGGTGGAGGCGCACCCGTAGCAGCAGCTCCTGCTCCTGCAGCACCTGCAGCACCAACAGTAGCACCTGCACCAGCTCCTGCTCCTGCGGCAGCACCTGCTAATGTTGAAGGAACAAAGGTAACTGCTCCTATGCCCGGAACAATCCTTGACATCAAGGTTAAAGTAGGCGATGAAGTATCAGAAGGTCAGGTTCTTCTTATCCTCGAAGCTATGAAGATGGAAAACGACATTCCTGCTACAGCAACAGGTAAGGTTGCTGCTATCAATGTAAACAAGGGCGATACAGTAAACTCAAACGATGTTCTCGTTGTTATTCAGTAACAGAAAGGCGGAACGAAAATGGCTAAATTACAGATTACCGAAACAGTCCTTCGTGATGCTCATCAGTCGCTGATTGCAACACGTATGCCTATCGAAGATATGATTCCCATTCTTCCTAAAATGAATAAAGTTGGTTTCCATTCATGTGAAGTATGGGGTGGTGCAACATTTGACTCATGCCTTCGTTTCCTCGATGAAGACCCATGGGACAGACTCCGTATCATAAGAAAACTTATGCCTGATACAAAACTCCAGATGCTTTTCAGAGGACAGAATATGTTGGGTTATCGTCATTACGCAGACGATGTTCTTGAATATTTTGTTCAGAAAGCAGTTGCAAACGGAATTGATATCATCCGTATTTTCGATGCTTTAAACGACATCAGAAACCTCGATACAGCTATCAAGGCTGCAAAGAAGGAAGGCGCACACGCACAGGTTGCTATCTCTTATACAACAGGTGAAGTTTTCACAAACGAATACTACTGCAACTACGCAAAGGAAATCGAATCAGCAGGTGCAGATTCAATCTGTATCAAGGATATGGCTGCTCTCCTTACTCCTTACGCAACAGAACAGCTCGTTAAGGACCTTAAGGCAACAGTAAAGATTCCTATCCAGCTTCATACACACTACACATCAGGCCTTGCTTCTATGTGTACAATAAAGGCTGTTGAAGCAGGTTGCGATATTGTTGACACAGCAATGTCACCTCTCGCTCTCGGCACATCACACGCACCCACAGAATCTATCGTTGCTGCTTTCGCAGGAACAGAATATGATACAGGTCTTGACCTTATCCTTCTTAACGAAATCAGAGATTACTTTATGGGTCTTCGTGAAAAATACATCAAGAGTGGTCTTCTTGATCCCAAGATGCTCGCTACTGACGCTAACGCTCTTATTTATCAGGTTCCCGGTGGAATGCTTTCAAACCTCCTCTCACAGCTTAAGCAGGCAGGTAAGGAAGACAAACTCACAGAAGTTCTCAACGAAGTTCCTCGTGTTCGTAAGGATTCAGGTTATCCTCCTCTCGTAACACCTACATCACAGATCGTAGGAACACAGGCTGTATTCAACGTTATCAACGGCGAAAGATACAAGACTGTTACTAAGGAATTCAAGGCTCTCGTTAAGGGTGAATACGGTAAAACTCCTGTTGAAATCAGCGATGAATTCCGTAACCAGATTCTCAAGGGTGAAGAACCTATCACATGCCGTCCTGCTGATAATATCGCTCCCGAACTTGAAAAACTTCGTGACGAATGTGCAGAATGGGTTCAGCAGGAAGAAGACGTTCTCAGCTACGCTATGTTCCCACAGGTTGCACCTAAATTCTTCGAAAAGAGAAGAAATAAGAAATACGGTATCGACGGTGTTCACGGCGACGCTGCAAATAAGGTTCATCCCGTTTAATTCAAAATATCACAGCATCGGAAGACAAAACCTTCCGATGTTGTTTTTGTTTGATACAGCCTTTTGCGTTACCGAGCTGTAAAGTGATTTATACTACAAACTATGATACGATATGTTCTCCGCGACCACGCGGTTTTTGTTTAAAACCCTTGCTTTTATAATAGTGTTGTGATATAATTATATGATAGAGATTTTATCGGAAAATATAGGATTGCGAGGTTGTTTTTAGTGATAAAAAGTATGACCGGTTACGGCAGAGGACAGGCAACGGTTGACGGAACAGATATACTCGTCGAAATCAAGTCTGTCAATAACAGATATTACGATTTCTCAGCAAGACTTCCCAGAATGTATGGCTATCTTGAAGAAAAGCTCAAAACATTTATGAACGGCAGTATTTCAAGAGGCAAGATTGAGGTTTCTGTTTCTATTTATAACAGTGGAAGTAAGAGCGAAGAAATTTCAATAAACCTTGATGTTGCAAACGGCTATATCAATGCACTCCGTGAGGCTAATGAGTCTTTAGGGCTTACAGATGATATAACACTTTCTCATGTTTCAAGATTTCCCGAGGTTTTCATAGTAAAGAAAATCATCGAAGACGAAGAAAGTGTCTGGAATAATATAAAACCTGTTGCAGAAGAGGCTGTCGCAAAGTTTGTCGCTATGCGTGAAACAGAGGGCGAAAAGATGAAGGAAGATCTTTCATCAAGACTTGATTTCATTCTCTCAAAGGTTGAAGAGGTTGAAAAAATCTCTCCCACAACAACAGAAAATTATCGCAATCGTCTTTATCAGAAACTCAAAGATGTCCTTTCTGATAATAATATAGATGAACAGCGTATTCTGACAGAAGCTGCGATTTTCTCCGAAAAGGTTGCTGTTGATGAAGAAACAGTAAGACTTCGCAGCCATATCTCACAGTTCAGAGAACTTTTGGAAACAGACGAACCTGTCGGAAGAAAACTTGATTTTCTCGTTCAGGAAATGAACAGAGAATCAAACACAATCGGTTCAAAAGCACAGGATATTGCGATAACAAAAATCGTTGTCGATGTAAAATCCGAAATCGAAAAAATCAGAGAACAGATACAGAATATCGAATAGGAGGAATTTTTTTGAAACTTATAAGCATAGGCTTCGGAAATATGATTTCTTCAGAAAAACTCGTTGCAATAGTTTCGCCCGAATCAGCGCCCATAAAGCGTGTAATTCAGGAGGCTAAGGAGAAGGGAACGCTTATAGACGCTACCTACGGCAGAAAGACAAGAGCTGTTGTTATTATGGAAAGCGAACATATTATCCTTTCTTCCGTTCAGCCCGAATCACTTGCAGGAAGATTTAACGAGGAGGATGAAGATGGCAACTGACAGAGGAATGCTTATTGTAGTTTCTGCTCCTGCAGGATGTGGAAAGGGAACTATTCTTTCAGAAATTTTAAAGGATGATAATTTCTGCTATTCCGTTTCAGCAACAACAAGAAGTCCACGACCCGGCGAGGTTGATGGTGTAAACTATCATTTTATGACAGTTGATGAATTCAAGAACCTTGCTGATAACGACGGAATGCTCGAATACGCTCAGTTCTGCGATAATTATTACGGAACTCCCCGTAAATTCGTCGAAGAAAAACTCAGCGAAGGAAAGGATGTCATTCTCGAAATCGAAGTACAGGGTGCTATGATAGTCAAAAAGAACTTTCCCGAAGCGCTCCTCGTATTCATTCTTCCACCTTCCATAAACGAACTCAGAAGAAGATTACATAAAAGAGGGACAGAAACAGAAGAAGTCATAGAAAAGCGTGTTTCAAAAGCAAGTGGCGAAATTAAAATGGCAGAAAACTATGACTACACTTTCATCAACGGCGAACTTGAAACAGCCATTGATGACTTAAAAGCGATAATCCGTGCAGAAAGATGCACATTAAAAAGACAAAAAAATACTATCAGAGAGGTGCTTAATAATGCTTAGACCCGCAATATCACAGCTTATTACAAAGGATGAAAGTTACTACTCACTCGTAGTAGCAGTAGCTAAAAGAGCAAGAGAAATATCAGATGAAATGCTCGCTAAACCCAAGGATTCAGACGAAAAAGGTGCAAAGCAGATTACATCAGAATTTGTTTCACCTGTTAAGGTTTCGGTTGCAGAATTTGCATCAGGTAAATGCAGATTTGTTGAAGACCCTTCACTTCAGAAATCAAAGGAAGAATAATTTAATCGGGGGAAAACAAGGGTGAGTGCCGGATTGATACTTGACATCGCCGTAAGTGGTGCTGTTTATGGTTATGATAAACTTTATAGCTATAAACTTCCACAGAATATAAAAGGCGATGATATCAAAGGAAAAAGAGTGCTGGTTCCTTTCGGAAATGGAAACAGAAAGCGTGTTGCTCTTGTCATAAACACAAGAGGGGGAGATGTTTCAAAACTGAAACCCATAGCTTCGGTTATAGACGAAACAACTCTTCTTTCAGAAGAAATGCTCTGCCTTCTTTTATGGCTTAAAGAAACAACTTTATGCACCTATTTCGATGCCTTAAAATGCCTTATCCCTTCAGCATTGAGTGTCAATTTCGAAAGAAAATACCAACTCGCAGAAAACATCCCCGATGATATCGTTCTTACCGAAGAAGAGAATAATCTTCTTTCATCACTTAAATCTTCTAAAAATCAGAAGGAGTTTGACCTTCTTCTCGATGCCTCGTCAAACCCGTTGAAACAGAATATCGTAAATTCGCTTATAGATAAAGATGTTATTATCGGACTTGACAGTGTAAAACGCAAAATCAAGGATAATACCCTTGTAACCTTCCGACTTTCCGAAGAATATCTTTCGGGTGAAATAAAGTCAGAACTCACACCCAAGCAGAAAAAGGTTGCCGAGGTTCTTTCAGAAAACGAATGTGCATCAGCAAAAGAACTCTGCTATCTCTGTAATATCTCTGAAACGACTGTAAAGAATATGCTTAAAAAGGGTATTCTTACAGAGCATGAATATGAGGTAATTCTGCCGAGCGATGCTGTTGCAACAGAAAACCCAGAGGATATTATTCTTTCAGATGAACAACAGAATGCATTTTCAGAAATTTCTTCTAAAATTTCTGAAAATAAACCTTCTGGTGCTTTGCTTTTTGGTGTAACGGGAAGTGGAAAAACATCCGTTTTCATAAAACTAATTGAATACACTCTTTCAATGGGAAAGAATGTAATTCTTCTTATCCCTCAGATTTCTCTCACACCACAGACAGTAAACCGTTTTCAGTCGCTTTTCGGTGACACGGTTGCAGTGCTTCATAGCAATCTTTCTCTCTCACAGAGAATGAATGAATACAAAAGAATACAAAACGGCGATGCAAAAATAGTTATCGGAACGAGAAGTGCTGTTTTCGCACCTTTAAAAAATATCGGACTTATAATTATGGACGAAGAAGACGAACGTACCTATAAATCCGAAATGTCCCCACGCTATCACGCTCGTGATGTTGCGATAAAAAGATGTGGAATGCATAACAGCGTTCTTGTTATGGCGTCAGCAACTCCGTCTGTCGAAAGCTTTTATTTTGCAGAGGAAAACCGTTTTTCACTTATAAAAATGAAGGACAGATACACAGGTTCTGTTCTTCCCGATGTTAAAATCGTCGATATGGGCGATGAAATGTCATCGGGCAATATCTCGAATTTCAGCGATACATTATGCGAAGAAATAAACTATAATTTAGAACACGGCGAACAGACAATCCTTCTTTTGAACAGAAGAGGATACCACACCTACATCAGTTGTCCCGTCTGCCGTGAACCACTTTCCTGTCCTAACTGCAATATCCCTATGACCTATCATAAAACCAACGGAACGGTCATATGCCATTATTGTGGATACCAGACACCTTTCGAAGAAAAATGTTCTTCCTGCGGACACGACCATATGAAGAAAATGGGACTGGGAACTCAAAAAGTCGAAGACGAACTCAGTGAACTTTTCCCCAATGCAAGAATTCTTCGTATGGATACCGATACAACCTACTCACGCTATTCCTATGAAAATAAATTCAGAGAATTTTCAGAGGGTAAATATGATATCATGGTAGGAACGCAGATGATAGCAAAGGGACTTGATTTTCCCAACGTAACACTCGTCGGCGTAATATCTGTCGATAAAGCGCTTTTCTCAGGCGATTTCAGAGGATATGAAAGAACATTTTCTCTGATAACTCAGGTTGTCGGAAGAAGTGGAAGAGGCGAAAAACACGGCAGAGCGATTTTACAGACATTCGTTCCCGACCATTATGTTTTAAACCTCGCTGCCGACCAGAATTACGAAGGCTTTTATAAGCAGGAAATCGCAGTAAGAAAAGCACTCATATATCCACCCTTCTGCGATATATGCGTTGTCGGATTTTCTTCACTCATAGAAAAAGATGCCGAAAATGCATCGAAAATCTTTGCCGATGAAATGGCAAGACAACTTTCTGAAATAACTCCCGATTTCCCGATGAGAGTTTTAGGACCCTCAAAAGCAATACTCGGAAAAATAAACGGAAAATACCGCTATAAACTTATTATAAAAACCAAGAATACAAAGTGTTTCAGGGAATATATAAGTAAAGTTTATTCGCGTATGTTTGAATATAAAAACTTCTCCAATGTTTCGATTTATATTGATATCAACGGAGATATAGG
>JAZNQY010000013.1:0-2761 GCA_045590375.1 Oscillospiraceae bacterium
TTTGTGATAGCATCGAGGATATTGGGTCTGCCTTCCTGAAGTTTTGCTATCTTTTCGGCCTTTATGCCATTTTCTGTAATGAGCTTATGTGTTCCGCCTGTTGCGATGATTTTAAATCCACATTCTTCAAAGCCCTTCGCAACTTCAACAACCTCGGGCTTATCGCTGTTGTTTACACTGATAAGAACTGTTCCCGAAAGGGCAATCTTTGTCTGTGTTGCTTCCTGTGCCTTGAAATATGCTTCGCCGAAGTTATCGGACATTCCGAGAACTTCACCTGTTGAACGCATTTCAGGTCCTAAAAGCGGGTCAACTTCTGTGAACATATTGAATGGGAATACGGCTTCCTTAACGCCATAGTGATTGAACTTTCTTTCTCTGAGTGCAGGAACGGGTGATGCGTTTCCTGTAAGGGGTGCTGTGATGATTTCTGTTGCAATCTTAACCATCTTTATGTTACATACCTTGGAAACGAGAGGAACTGTTCTTGATGCACGAGGGTTAGCTTCGAGAACATAAACCTTATCGCCTTCGATAGCATACTGCATATTCATAAGGCCACGAACGTCCATTTCCTTCGCAATCTTCTTTGTATATTCCTTAATTGTTTCAACATTCTTGGGTGAGATATTGAGTGAAGGAAGGATACAAGCAGAGTCACCTGAGTGAATACCTGCAAGTTCGATATGTTCCATAACTGCAGGAACAAATACATTTTCGCCGTCGCTTATAGCGTCTGCTTCACATTCTGTTGCGTTGCTGAGGAAACGGTCAACGAGGATGGGTCTGTCAGGTGTAACACCTACTGCTGCCTTCATATAAATTCTGAGGCCTTCTTCATCGTGAACAACTTCCATACCACGTCCACCGAGAACATAAGAAGGACGAACCATTACGGGATAGCCTATTCTGTTTGCGATTTCGATAGCGTCTTCAACTGTTACAGCCATTCCCGATTCAGGCATAGGAATTTCAAGCTTTTCCATCATAGCGCGGAAAAGGTCTCTGTCTTCGGCAAAGTCGATAGTTTCGGGAGTTGTTCCGAGAATATTGACACCTGCTTTTTTGAGGTCAGCAGCGAGGTTGAGAGGAGTCTGTCCTCCGAACTGTGCGATAACGCCTACGGGCTTTTCTTTTTCATGGATAGCGAGAACATCTTCGAGTGTGAGAGGTTCGAAATAGAGTTTGTCTGATGTGTCATAGTCGGTTGAAACTGTTTCAGGGTTACAGTTAATCATAATTGTTTCAAATCCGAGTTCACGGAGAGCGTTTGCAGCATGAACACAACAGTAGTCGAATTCGATACCCTGACCTATTCTGTTAGGACCTGAACCTAAAATCATAACCTTAGGCTTGCCTTCGGATACAGGGCTCTTATCTTCTTCGATATTGTATGAAGAATAGTAGTACGCTGAGTTTTCTGTTCCACTTACGTGAACGCCTTCCCACGCTTCTGTTATACCATATTCAATTCTCTTTTCACGGATATCGGATTCAGGAATTTCGAGAATCTGTGAGAGATATTTATCTGAGAAACCGTCTTTCTTGGCCTGCAAGAGAACTTCCTTAGAAGGAACGACACCCTTATTCTGCATAAGTGCGTTTTCTTCGTCAACAAGTTCCTTCATCTGATTGATGAAATACTTTTTAATCTTTGTGAGTTCAAAGAGTTCATCAACAGTTGCGCCTTTTCTGAGTGCTTCATACATAATGAACTGGCGTTCTGATGTAGGAGTATGGAGCATCTTGATAAGTTCTTCTTTAGTTTTCTTGTTATAGTTTTCAGCAAAACCGAGGCCGTATCTTCCCTTTTCGAGACTTCTGATAGCCTTCTGGAATGCTTCCTTATATGTTTTACCGATACTCATAACTTCGCCTACGGCTCTCATCTGTGTACCGAGTTTATCTTCTGCCTTCTTGAACTTTTCAAATGCCCAGCGAGCAAACTTGATAACGATATAATCGCCATCGGGACGGTATTTATCGAGTGTTCCGTATTTTCCACAAGGAATATCCTTAAGAGTAAGACCTGTTGCGAGCATAGCAGAAACAAGAGCTATGGGGAAACCTGTTGCTTTTGAAGCGAGCGCTGATGAACGGGATGTTCTGGGGTTGATTTCGATTACTGCAATTCTTCCGTCTTCGGGGTTTCTTGCAAACTGAACGTTTGTTCCACCGATTACTTCGATAGCATCAACAATCTTATAAGCCTGACGCTGAAGTTCCTTCTGAACATCCTCTGCGATTGTAATCATAGGTGCTGAACAGAAGCTGTCGCCTGTATGAACGCCAAGAGGGTCGATATTTTCAATGAAGCAGACTGTGATCATATTTCCTTCACGGTCTCTTACTACTTCGAGTTCGAGTTCTTCCCAGCCGAGAATACATTCTTCAACGAGAACCTGTCCTACGAGAGAAGCCTGAAGGCCTCTTGTACATACTGATTTGAGTTCGTCGATATTGTAAACAATACCACCACCTGTTCCACCCATTGTATAAGCAGGGCGAAGAACTACGGGGTAACCGAGCTTATCAGCGATAGCAAGGGCTTCGTCAACTGTATAGGCAACTTCACTTCTTGCCATTTCTATTCCAAGACTATCCATAGTCTTCTTGAATTCTATTCTGTCTTCACCACGTTCGATTGCATCAACCTGAACGCCGATAACTTCTACATTATACTTTTCGAGAACTCCGAGCTGTGCGAGTTCTGAGCAGAGGTTAAGACCTGACTGTCCACCAAGGTTGGGAAGAAGGCAGT
>JAZNQY010000014.1:0-18161 GCA_045590375.1 Oscillospiraceae bacterium
TGATGATAACGATCTTTTCTCCGAGGAAAGGAATAGGCATGTATGAGCCATTGAGAATTCCAACGAGGAGAATGATCTGGCAAATAAGACCTGCTAACTGTGTGATTCCGATAGGAATGATGTTGAGGATAAGCACGATGAGTGCCTGGTTAGCATAGAACTTTGAAACTGATGAGTTTTTCATTGATTCAACAACGAAAACGAGGAAAAAGAGAATAGGGAAAATGATCATAAGGATGCACATAACTTTGTTAGCTTCAACATCCGCCTGATCGAACTGTCTGATTTCTTCTGACATGTTAAAACGCCTCCATAAAATAATTGATACCATAAGTATACATAAATATACGTTAAAGGTCAATAAATAATTCACAATTCCCTTTATGATTTATGCAATATAAACACTTGAACTGTCATTTGGGGGTGGTTTTTGTCGTTTTTGATAAAGAGAAAACCGACATATAAACTTTATGCAATATTTCTATCATATATTTCAAAAATCCACTTAATTTGTGCAAGTAAACAAATGGCATTTTTCGGGGAGTTTTTTCGTTAAACAAATGTCAAAACGCTTGACTTTATCGCATAAAAGTAATATAATTGATATGTCAAATTTTAATTTTTTATCTGGAGGTTATCTAAAATGGCAAGAGTTTATAATTTCAGCGCAGGCCCCGCTGTTCTCCCTGAAGAAGTTCTCAGAGAAGCAGCAGAAGAAATGCTCGATTACAAGGGTTCAGGAATGTCCGTAATGGAAATGTCCCACCGTTCAAAAGTTTATGATGAAATCATCAAGGATGCTGAAAAGGATCTTCGTGATCTTATGAATATCCCCGATAACTACAAGGTTCTCTTCCTTCAGGGTGGTGCATCACAGCAGTTCGCAGCTGTTCCTATGAACCTTATGAAGAACAAGAAGGCTGCTTACATAGTAACAGGTCAGTGGGCTAAGAAGGCTTACGAAGAAGCTCAGATGTACGGTGAAGCAGTAGCTGTTGCTTCATCAAAGGATAAGACATTCTCATACATCCCCGATTGTTCAGATCTTGATATCCCCGAAGATGCAGACTATGTTTACATCTGCGAAAACAATACAATCTACGGAACAAAGTTCTGGGAACTTCCCAACACAAAGGGTAAGGATCTCGTTTCAGACGTTTCATCATGCTTCCTTTCAGAACCCGTTGATGTTACAAAGTATGGCGTTATCTACGGTGGTGTTCAGAAGAACATAGGCCCTGCCGGTGTTGTTATCGCTATCATCAGAGAAGATCTCATCAGAGATGACGTTCTCGCAGGAACACCTACAATGCTCAAGTGGAAGACACAGGCAGACAACGATTCACTTTACAACACACCTCCCTGCTATGGTATCTACATCTGTGGCAAGGTATTCAAGTGGATAAAGAAGATGGGTGGCCTTGAAGCAATGAAGGCTCACAACGAAAAGAAAGCAGCTATCCTCTATGATTTCCTCGACAGCTCAAAGCTCTTCAAGGGAACAGTTGAAAAGAAAGACCGTTCACTCATGAACGTTCCTTTCGTTACAGGAAACGAAGAACTCGATGCCAAGTTTGTTAAGGAAGCAAAGGCAGCAGGCTTTGAAAACCTCAAGGGTCACCGTTCAGTTGGTGGTATGAGAGCATCTATCTACAACGCAATGCCCATCGAAGGCGTTGAAGCTCTCGTTGATTTCATGAAGAAGTTTGAAGCAGAAAATGCTTAATTTCCTTTTTGTTTGAAAGGTGGAAAAATACAATGTTTAATATTATGACACTCAATAAGATTGCTGCAGTAGGAACAGACAGATTCGGTGGCAATTATGCAGTTGCTGACAAGCACGACAATCCCGATGCAATCATGGTAAGAAGTGCTTCAATGCACGATATGGAATTCGGCTCAAACCTCCTTGCTATCGCAAGAGCAGGCGCAGGCGTAAACAACATTCCTCTCGATAAGTGCGCAGAACAGGGTATCTGTGTATTCAATACACCCGGTGCTAACGCTAACGCAGTTAAGGAACTTGTTCTCTGTGGTATGCTCCTCGCTTCAAGAGATGTTGTTGGTGGTATCTCATGGGTTAAGTCTGCTAAGGACGACGCTGACATCGCTAAGAATGTTGAAAAGGAAAAATCAAAGTTTGCAGGAACAGAACTCAAGGGCAAGACAATCGGCATCATCGGCCTCGGCGCTATCGGTGCACTTGTTGCCAACGCTGCTGTTTCACTCGGTATGAATGTTATCGGTTATGACCCCTTCCTTTCAGTAAACGGTGCTCTTTCAATCAGCCGTGCTGTAAAGTATGTAACATCAACAGCAGATATCTATGCTGCAGCTGATTTCATTTCAGTACACGTTCCCTGCAACGACAACACAAAGGGTATGATAAATAAAGAAGCTTTCGCTCTTATGAAAGACGGCGTTATTATCTTAAACTACGCTCGTGATGCTCTCATCAACGATGACGATATGAAGGAAGCATTAGCTTCTGGCAAGGTAAGAAAGTATGTAACAGACTTCCCCAACCCCAAGACAGCTAATATGGAAGGCGTTATAGCAATTCCTCACCTTGGTGCTTCAACAGAAGAATCAGAAGATAACTGTGCTGTTATGGCTGCTGATGAACTCGTTGCTTATCTCGAAAGTGGAAACATCATCAACTCAGTTAACTTCCCCAACGCTGAAATGAACGCAGCAGGAAAGAAAGTATGCGTTATGCATAAGAATGTTCCCGCTATCATTTCTTCAATCACAACACTCTTCGGTGGCGCAGGAATAAACATCGACAATATGCTCAACAAGTCAAGAGGCGACTATGCATACACAATGCTCGATGTTGCTAACGCAGATGACGCTATTGTAGCTAAAATCTCTGAAATCGAAGGCATTATCAGAGTAAGAGTTATCTAATCTGACATATTTTCAGAAAAAACTCTTGACAAGGTAAACCATATATAATATAATGATTAAGCTATCGTTTTCCAAAGACAGCAGGTTGGTGTTTTAAACACCTGTAAATCCCGCCGAGGAGAAATGACTTAAAAACATTTCGCTCTCTCTGTCTTTATTTTAGCCAGAGAGAGTTTTTATTTGGAACGATTGATTTATAATTTCAATCGGAGGTGAAATTATGGCAAGCGCAAAGATTCTTGAATCAAAGAAGGCAAAGGTTGCTGCTCTCGCAGAAGTTCTCAAGAATTCAACAGCAGGCGTACTCGTTGACTATAAGGGTATCAGTGTTGCTGATGACACTCTTCTCAGAAAGGAACTCCGTGAAGCAGGCGTAACTTATGTTGTTGAAAAGAACAAGATTCTTGAATTCGCATTCAAGGAAGCAGGTCTTGACGGCCTCTGTGACGTTCTTTCAGGAACAACAGCTATCGCTTATACAGACGGCGACCAGACAGCTGCCGCTCGTATTCTCGGTAAATATTCCGAAAAATACAACGGTGAAAAGTTTACACTTAAAGCAGGTTTTGTTGATGGTGAACTCTATGACGCTAAGGGCGTTGTAGCTCTTTCAAAGATTCCTTCAAAGGAAGTTCTTCTCGCACAGCTCCTCGGATCACTCCAGGCTCCTATGCAGAATCTCGCCGCAACACTTCAGGCACTCGTCGACAAGAAGAACAGCGAAGAAGCTGCTTAATTCTCGTCATCAATCAAATGCCGCATAAGTCGGCAAAATCTTAAAAAAATTTATAAAGGAGAATAATCATCATGGCATCAGAAAAGATTACAAACATTTTAGACCTCATCGATGCTCTTTCAATTCTTGAACTCTCAGAACTCGTTGAAGGCATCCAGGAAAAGTACGGAGTATCAGCAGTAGTTGCAGCAGCAGCTCCCGCAGCAGGCGGCGCTGGCGCAGCTGAAGAAAAGTCAGAATTCGACGTTATCCTCGCTTCATTCGGCGACAAGAAGATGGACGTTATCAAGGCTGTTAAGGAAATCACAGGTCTTGGTCTTAAGGAATCTAAGGAACTCGTTGAAGCAGCTCCTAAGGCTATCAAGGAAGGCGCTCCTAAGGCTGAAGCTGAAGAAATCAAGACAAAGCTCGAAGCAGCAGGCGCAACAGTTGAACTCAAGTAATTCTGAATTTAACGTATTAAAAAAGAGTGGAGATTTTTCTCCACTCTTTTTGTTTTTGCTTAATAACTTTTATTTGCTTGTATAAATTCAAAATATTCTGCTTCATTTTCAAAAACAACGGCTTTAAATTTCCATACATTTCCTGATTCAAAATGGTCTATAGAATCTATGGTTGTACCTACCTGATTACCGTAGGAATCATATAATGCGAATTCGACGCTCACATAAGAGAATGTTTTTTCTGATATATTTTCGATTGAACCTACAATATATTTAAATCCTAAATCGTCTTCTATCATATAGGGTTCTTCAATCCAGGCGAATGAACTTTCAGATGAATTTGTTGTATTTGGAGTTGTTGTAAATAAATCGTCAGCAGACTGCCAACCCGATGATGAAGTAGCACCTGTAGCATTATTTTCAATTTCACGATTAAGATCAATAAATTCAGATATAATATTTTCTAATGCACCAGATATAATAAGTAACAACGCAATAACAATAGCTAAAACAATAAAAATGATTTTTGTTATTTTCTTTAAGTTATTTGTATTTTCATCTATTATCTTTTCATTGTTTTCAACCTCAATGTTTTCAGGTCTTTCTTCAACCAGCTTTTCTCCGCAGTTCTGACAGAACTTCGCATTTTCTTTTAACTGATGACCGCAATTTTGACATCTTGTGAATGTCATATTTTTCTCAATTATAGCATATAATTCTTTTATTGACAAGCACTAAATGTCAAAAGGAGAAGAAATATGTTTATAAACAAAACCGATGATGGTCTTAACAACATATGTGGAAAAAACATAACGAAATTCAGAACAGAGATGAAACTATCGCAGAAAAAACTTGCCGACAGAATGCAGCTTTTTGGCATTGATATCGACAAGAACGCAATACAGAGAATAGAATGTGGAAAGCGTTTTGTGACCGATATTGAAATCGTCGCTTTTTCAAAGGTGTTTGATGTTACATTTGAAGAATTACTGAAATGAGCCGAAAAACTTCGGCTTATTTTTTATTGCACACCCACCCCTCTTTATGCTATAATAATAAACAGATTATTGAAAGGAAGAGTTAAGATGAAACATATCCTCATTGTTGACGATAACAAGATGAATCTTCTTCTCGCGAAGAAAGTTCTTTCGGATACATATAATGTAACAGCCGTTTTATCGGGCAAGGAAGCTCTCGATTTTCTCGGAAAAGACACCTGTGACCTTGTTCTTCTCGATATAAATATGCCCGAAATGGATGGCTTTGAGGTTATGGGCGAAATCCGAGAAATAGAAGAATGTAAAACTCTTCCGATAATTTTTCTCACTGCCGATGATGATGCCGAAACCGAAAACAGATGCTTAGAAGAAGGTGCACTCGATTTTATTGCAAAGCCTTTTGTCCCCTCTGTTATGCGTTCAAGAATAGGCAGAATTTTAGAACTTGAGGATATGAGAAAAAAACTTTCTGATAAACTCGAAGAAAAGATAAAAGAAGTAACCGACATAAAAAGCAGATCACAGCAGGACGCTCTGACAGGGTTATGGAACAGGGCATATACCGAAAAAGCCGTTAACGATATGCTGTCAGAAGGCGTCAAAGGTGCGCTCTTTATGATTGATATGGATAATTTCAAGGCGATAAACGACAATTACGGTCATATCGAGGGCGACGAAACTTTAAAGATGTTCGCCGAAACTATGAGGGATTATTCTAAAGACGGCGATGTTCTCTGCCGTATCGGTGGGGATGAATTTGTGATGTTCATAAAGGATGTTACATCAAAAACAGAACTCGGAAACCTCGCAGGTGATATTATTTCAGACCTTTGCTATAAAATCGAACAGAAAAAGTTTGAAACAAATACATCCGTTTCAATAGGTATAGGTCAGTTCACCGATGATGGCGATGATTTCGGAACAGTCTATAACGCAGCCGACAAAGCGCTTTATTATGTAAAGCAGAACGGAAAGAATTCATATCACTTTTTCAGTGAACAGAGAGAAAGCGAAAACACAAGGGGCAGAAACCTCGTTGATTTACAGTATTTAAGAGAGGTTATGTCGAGAGCAGATTCAGGCAGAGGCGCTTATCAGTTAGAACTTGACACATTCCACCATGTTTATAATTTCATAAGACGCTTTGTCGAAAGAAGTGGAAGAGATGTTCAGACACTTCTTTTCACAATGGTTTCAAAGGAAAACGAAATGGTTGACCCCTCAGAAGCAGAAGTTGCCCTTGAAATTATGGAACAGGCTATCTATACATCACTCAGAAGAGTTGATGTTTCGACAAGATATTCAAGCAAACAGCTTATAGTTATTCTTATGGATTCAAACGAAGAAAACGGAAATCTCGTTGCAGAAAGAATAGTAAACTGCTTTAATAAACTCTATAAGGGAAAGAAAATCTCGTTTGAATATGGCATTGCCGAAATGGATAAACTCGGTAATAAATTTATATAAATAAAAGTGAAGGGTGATTTCATAATGAAAAAATTTATCGGAATATTTTTTGTCTTTGCAATAATGCTTTCCTGTATGACAGCCTGCGTTGAAAATCCCGAATCAGAAACAGCTGTTTATGCAGCAAGAACAGAGAGAGCAGGAACAGAAGGAAATCCTGTCGTAATTGAATATGACTCTCTTGACAGAATAATAAAAGAAACCTGTTTTTATTTTGACGGCTCGATTAAATTCTACACAATAATCGAATACTATCCGGGAACTGATACAACAAAAAAGAAAACCTCTTACAGACCTGACAACACCATTTTTATAATTGAAGATTATGATACAAACGGAAACGGAGTAAAAACATCATATTATGATGAAGATGAAGAACTCGTAGATTATCTTATCTGTGAATTCGATTCAAACGGTCATATAATCAATCAGACTATGTATGACGCAGACGGAAATGTAAAGGAATAAATAAGATAAAAAATCCACCCTTTCGGGTGGATTTTTTATCTCTTGTAAACGGCTGCAAACACAAGCCCTCCGATAAGAACAATAACTGAAATCAGAAAAAGAACTGTATTCTGATTTTCATTTTGTGCCGTTGGATTTTCTGCCATATTATCGGGTAACTGCTGTCTGTAGGGGCGCTGTGGTCGTCCGTTTTCAGAGAATTCATCTTCAGGGAATTGTTGTCCGTCCGGCATTTCTCCGTCGGGTATCTGTGGAATTTCTCCCTCAGGGATTTCAGGCATTTCACCCATTCCGTCGGGAACTTGTCCCTCGGGTCTGTAATCAGGGAAACTGTCGAAATTTCCGATTTTGCCGATATTCATACTTCCCATTGAAGAAAGGTTTATATCGCTTGCGTCTATCAGTTTTTCCTCAGATGAAAGTTGTGATAAAACGCTTTCTTTGCGAAGTTTACAGAACTCTGTAAGCGTTTTAACTCCCTCTTTGTATTCCTCAAATGTGCAGAACTTTGTAGGGTCCTTTTCAACATAGGATGAAATCAGGGCATCCACTTCTGATATGATTTTTTCTGTGTCGGTTTTCGATATGAAGTCGTAATAAAAATCATAATATTTCTGTTTATAATTTTCATCCGAAAAGATGAATGAAACCATAGGTCTGTCTGAAATATTTTCGTATTCAATAGAATAATTCACCTGAGAAGAAGCGTCCCTGCCGTTAAATCCACCGAAAGCGAGATTATAATCCCAGGGGAGCATAGAAAGTTTTCCGTCATCCTCATAAAGATAATAGTTATGAACCATATCGCCCGTATAACTATCGCCGTTGCAGACAAAATTATGAACTGCAAAATATTTTATAACACTTTCTGTATCAACATATTTTTCAATATCATTCTTTTCAGAAATTTTCTTTAAACACTCAATAAGTCTTTCTTTATCACTATCCGTTATATCGGTTTTTGCGTTGTCAAAAATTTCAGAGTAGGATGAAATTTCATCATCTGTATAAATAAGTTTAACGGCATTGTTTCCACCTGAATTCTCTCCTTTAAAATTCTGTCCGTTGCCTTTTCCACCTGCCATTTCAGATGAATCGGGCTTATAGAGGTTGCCGTTTGTGTTTCCGTAATTTCTTATTAAAAACGAATCCTCAACTGCCTCTAAAAGAAGATAAAGACCGTGTTCTTCGCCGTTTACAGTAACAATCCCATAACTGCATAACGGGGCGTTTACTCCTGCTTCTCTCATCATTTCATAGGTGAGATAGTCTTTCATATATGTATTATCCTGAATGACATTATTGAGAACGAGCTTGTCAAGACCAAAATAATTCTTGCCCTCTTCATAATGGTCAAATTCTATCTTGAAACTGTATCTGTCGCTGTCCATCGCGTGAACGGATGTAAGAGAGGTATTTCCTTTTCCTCTTATAGCGACATTTCCCATCGCCTTTCCGTCTATAACAACCGAACATGATGTATATTTTTCAGAAAGACAACTGTTTAAAAATTCTTCCTTATCATCTAAAACAATGTCGATGTGATGGATTTTCGAGGTGTCGAAAATAAGGTCCTCATACTGCATATGGGCTTCTTTTTTCGTTGTAAATCCTAAAAGAAGAAAAACAGAAACAAGAGAAATTATAATGGCAAAAATGCCTATTTTTTCTATGTTTTTATTTGTCGACATACTTTTAAAAATTCTCCTAATTCATATATTCTCCGTTATAGCTTACAAGAACAGCACTTCTCACTCCCTCTTTTTCTGCGAGTTCGTTTATGAAATCCGTGTTGTCATCTTTAAGTCTGATTTCGATGTTTACTTCGATTTCATCCTTTTCAACGGTTTTGCTTCTTATTATGGTTCTTTCTGTTTTTTCCTTTATAAATTCGGTAGCATTTTTTTCAGCGTCTTTTCCGTCGCATCTTAAAACCACTATGTAAGGATGTGTATGTGATTTTCTGTTTACGAATAAAAGAAGAATTATTCCTATTACAACGCTTCCGATTAAAGCGAGGGGAATCATTCCCGCAGCGAGAACAATACCTACTGCTATTGACCAGAAAAGAAACGCAATATCAAGAGGCTCTTTTATCGCAGCACGGAATCTTACTATTGAAAGCGCACCGACCATACCGAGCGAGAGAACAACGTTACTTGTTACAGCGAGGATAACAACCGTTGTAATCATAGTGAGCGCTATTAAAGTTACACCAAAGCTCGATGAATACATTACTCCCGAAAAAGTCTTTTTATAGACTAAAAATATAAACATTCCGAGTGCGAATGCAAGGACTAAAGCTATAACCATGTCTGTGATACTTACACTTGTTATGCTGTCTAAAAAACTTGATTTGAATATGTCTCTGAATGTCATTATAAAAACTCCTTATCCGTAAATTCTTGATGCTGAATATTTTGAGAATGATGTTGTTCTTCTGTCTGAAAGCCCCACAACGCCTTTTACTATATCGGGTAAAAAATTATCCCATTTTACTTCGAGTATCACAGGCGTTATAACAGGAACTGTAAGGCACGAAGGATTTAAAAACCCCATAATATCATGTGTTTCTCTTATGTGATAATCAAGCGTTACTCTTACATTTCCTGTGGGGAATGTAAACGCCTCTCTCTCATAATCGACTATGACTTTCGGCATAAGCCCTTCGGAACGCATTTTGAAATAAAGCTCTGAAAGAAGAGGTCTTTCATCGTTTTCTGCCATGAAAGAGTAGTCACCCGAGAGGATTTTTTCAACTTCCTCAAAGGTAAGTGGGCAACTCTGTTTTGTTCCGAGGTCGTTTACCTTTGATTTCTTTTCAAGATTTATTTTCGAGGTGTCGCCGTTATAATATCTTATCCTGAACTTTTCACGCTTCGCCATACCGTTGAGTTTTTCATTCAGCGCCTTGTCTGAAATGCTGTCAAAATAAAGGCTTCTTACAATATATCTTCCACCCTCTACACTTTCATCGGGCCTTAAAACAGCTTTTGCGCGTTGCCTTACTGTAAGCATATCGGCATAGTTTATTTCGTGTTTGTATTCGTGTCGGAATTGCATTCTATCACCTCTTTCTCTTATTAAATCATAAAGTGAGAAAAAATTCAATAGATGATAAAAAAGTGAAAGTTAGAAAAAAACGTAACGATACGCCTGCACGGGCTCCGTAAAATAAATTCGGAAATAATATCTGTCATTTCCGAGTCGATTTGTATTATTCTTAACAAATTGCGTAACGATACGCCTGCACGGGCTCCGTGCCATTTTGTCGGATATGCTGTCCTATCGTCACCGAGCCACTTTTTAATTCCCACAACAAAGCCCCGTAACGATATGCCTGCACGGGCTCCGTGCTGTAACCAAATTGTAATAAAATGTAATCAAATTGTAATCGCATTGTTGTATAATATATGGTATAATCTGTAATGGAGAAAAATTTTATTTTCAGGGGGAATAAAAAATGAAAAAAATTATTATAGCAATCCTTTCTTTAACACTGACATTCTCTATGACAGGATGTTATAAACTGACAGAATTAAACCTTAACGAAACAACAGAAACAACAACTACTGTAATCGAGGGCGCTGATGTTCCCGACGGAGTTGTTATTACAGAGAATAAGGTCGACCTCGGCGACGGCGATTATCTTATGGAAGAACTCGACGAAAGGGGAAACCTTATCTGTAACAGATATTATTCAGCAGATAATACTCTTCAGTATTATGTTACCTATGAATACAACGATATGGACCTTTGCACAAAAGAGATGCATTATGACGCAGAAGGAAACCTTGATATTTATTTTGAAAAGGAATATAACGATAAAGGTCTTATAACAAAGGGGTCAATCCACGAATCCGACGGAAGATGCAGTTCTTATGTCACATATGAATACGATGAAAATAATAATTGCATAAAAGAAATGAACTATGACGGCACAGAACTTTTATCATATTCTGTTTCGGAATATAACGAAATGAACCTTATTACAAAGACAGAATTTTTCAATCCCGACGGAAGCAGTAGCTATACAGATATATATGAATACGATGAAAACGGAAACATTACAAGAGAAGCCTATTACAATGAAAATAAAGAACTCATAGGCGAATGTTTATATAAATATGACGATAACGGGGATATTGTAAGCGAAATCCGCACCGATGAAAACGGCGAAAAAAATTTAGTATATTATGAAAGAAACGGAATATATTTAGTTGAAACATGGGAGAATGAAGTCGGCGAAATTCTTTATAAATATGAATATGAAAACGGCGTTACCAAAAGGGAATACTTCTATAAAAAAGGCGTTCTTGATTATTTTGAAGAACACATAGAAGAAAACGGAAATCACATTTTCATAAGAACATATGTTGACGAAACGGGAACTCCCACACAGTCAGTAACACATAATACTCATGGCTATAAAGAAATCGAAGTATACTTTGATGAAATCGGCGAAGTAAAAGACTATTACACCTATGAATACAACGGCGACTGGCTCGTTGAAAGATGCGATTATAAAAATGCAGCGGGCGATACATTGTGGTTCAATACCTATGAATACGATGAAAATTTCAGACTCATAAAAGGCAGTTGCTATTTCCCCGAAAGTGAGTTACAATCATATCAGACTATGGAATACGATGAATACGGAAACGAGATAAAGCGCTCTGTATATAATGCCGACGGAACACTTAAGACATACCGTGAAATGAAGTATGACGATTATGGAAATCTCATTTCTTTCAAGGATTATAATGCCGATGGCACACCCATTTTTTAAGGAGAATTTATTATGAAAAAATCAGAAATAGCTATAACTGTGGTTCTTGTTCTGATTTTGTTGACCATTGCTGTTTCGGGAACAAAAACCTTTATCGGAGAAAAAGATTCCGACAATGAACAGGGTATTTCTGAAATGCCTGTTTCACAGATGGTAAAGGTTGAAATAGTTGAAGAAACAATACCCACAGAAATATCGGGAAAGAAAACGATAGAAAATGGCGATGGTTCATACTGGATATTTGAATATGATTCAACAAGCGATGAAACCCTGACGCATCTTTATGACAGATACGGAGAATCGGTAGGCTGCATTTCCTATGCCATATGTAATCAGGATGATATGCATATGCCAAAAGAACATGGAATACAGGATTATTATTTTGTTTATGAGTATGATATAACCGACAGACAGGACACAGGAAGAATAACTCTTTACAGACCGGGTGGACTGTTTGATTCATATATCATAAACGAATTCGATTCAGAGGGGAATGTTATAAAAACAGGTCGTTATTCAGAAGACGGAATGATATATGATTTTACACTGAATTGATTTTAAGGAGAAGAAAATGAAGAGATTTATGACAGTATCTATGATTTTCGCAATGCTTTTGTCTTTGACGGCTTGTGAAAAAACGGATAAAAAACCCAACGCAGAAACAACAACAGTTGCGACAGAAGAAGTGACTATACCCGAAGAAACAACAGCTGTTACAACGGAAGAAGTTACAACAACTCCCGAAGAAACTACAACAACAGCAGAGGAAACAACGGTTGCAACAGCAGAAACAAATGTTGCAGAAACAACAGTGGCTGAAACTACAAAAGCAGAAACTACAACTGTAGCGACTACTGCTGAAAAGAAAGGTCCTAAAACAGAAAGAACCGACGATGAAAAAAACGGCGTATACTATATAAAAGAATACGACGATAAGGGCCGTGTAATTTCAGCTTATAGCTACCGTATGAAAGACGATTCGCTTGTTACTTATTATACAAAAAAGTATGACAGCAATAATGGTTACGAGATGAAAGTCTATGACGGTGATAAGAAACTTGTGAGTCATGAATTCCGCGATGCAAAAGACAACATTGTGAGAATGAATATTCTTTCTACAAACGAATATGCTCTTTATAAAAGAAACGATAAAGGAAGACTTATAAAAGAAGAATATTATAATGAAAACGGTGGTCTTACCGGTTACTGGACATATACTCCCGATGAAAACAGCAAGACAGTAAAGGCAGAGTATTATGATGTTGCGGGAGCGTTTCCATATTACTATTCGGGAACGATAAACGAAAGAGGACAGTATATACTCAACAAAAAACACTCCGCTGACGGAACAATTATACAGGAACTGGCCCCCGGAGAACAATTTACTTATTAGAGTAAGGAATGACAGAAATGAAAAAAGCAGAAATAATTATCATAATAACAATAGTGGTTCTTGCGATAGCAGCGATTGTTGTAGGCGTTTTCGCTTTTAAGGAAGATGAAGAAACATCCACACCCAAGGAAGATAAAATAGGAAATTTCTTCTCTGAACTTTTTGAGAAAAAGCCGGAAGAACCCGATGTCGACCCCGTTGAACCTTTCACCACAGAAGAACCCGATGAAACAGAACCCGAAGATGATGAGCCTTATGGTGATATCAATGATTTCTACGAATACGATGATAACGGAAATATAATAAAAGAAGATTATGGCGATTATGTTTTAAGACACGAATATGATAGCAAAAACCGTAAGATAAGAACTATCACATACGATGAAAAGGGCGATATTCAGTATTGGAGCGAGTTTGAATACAAAGGCAACAGCGACAAGCCCTCAAGAAAAGAAACCAAAGATGCCAACGATGAACATATCTCAACAATTATATATGAATACGGAAGCGATGGTTCATATATCGAATCAGGCTATCTCCCGAATGGTATTCTTATGGATAAGACATATTTTGATAAATCGGGATTTATAGTAAGAGCAGAATATTATTATAAGGATTATATGGCTCAGCTTTATGAATTCGACCCCGAAACATTCTGTGCAAAGCAGACAAACTATGATGAAGACGGAAATGTTACATACTATGCCGAATACGACGAAAACGGTGATCTTGTAAAAGAAGAGATATATGAATAAAAGGAAAGTATATATATGAGAAAATCTGAAATCATAATTGTAATAACGACAGTAGTCCTTGCTGTCTTGGCGATTGTTGTCGGAACTTTTGCTTTCAGACAGTCAGAAGAAGAAATAAAAACAGGCGTTGATGAAATCGGTGAATTTTTCTCTGAAATAGCAGAAAAAAAGCCCGAAGAAACAACAACAACTCCCGAGGTTACGACTACTCCCGAAAAAGAAAAAATGCCAGATAAAGACGAGCCATACATATATGATGAAAACGGGAATGTCATAAAAGAATTCGCAAAAGAAAACAGCATAACCTATTATTACATCTATGAATACGATGAAAACAATCTTATGACAAGCAAGGAAAAAACTGATATTATCGGAAAAACAGAGTATACATTCACGTATTATTATGACGATGAGGGAAGGCTTACCACAAGGCATCGTTACAATGAATACGGCAGACGCACTTCATACACCACATATGAATACGATACAGAGGGCTTTGCCCGTATAGAATCGGCTTATTCCTTGTCGGACGACAGTAACGAAGGCTTGCTTGCATTCAAAACATATTATGACGAAAATGAATATATGATAAAGCAGGAAAAATATTCTTGTGACGGAATTGTTCTTTCACTTCATGAATGCGACCCCGAAACGCAGAAATCATCCCTTACCGAATATGATGTTTTCACAGGAGAAAAAATAAAATATACCGAATATGACGAAAACGGCGAGATTATAAAAGAAGAAACATATTGATAAAAACGCATAGCTGAAAACAGAAGGGTACCGTATAAAAAACTACGGTACCCTGTTATTTTTATGTCAGCATAAATCAGTTTATCTTCTTAAGTTTAAAAGTTATCTTTGCAGTAATTCTCGGGTTATCTCTTTTAAAGCGTTTTGCAATTCTCTTTACAATCATATTGGCGTTGTCTTCTGTTGCAGATGCTATTAAGATTGCATACTGCGATAAACTTATTCTTGTAAATACATCACTGCTTCGGAGAGAAAATGTTATACAGTCGATAAGCTTTTCCATAACCGAAGATAATTTCTTTCCGCCGAGCATTCCGCCGTTTTCATCTGAAACGCTTAAAACACATAACTGAACAGGTCTGCCGTCTCTCGATGAGGCTTTCTTTTCAAGCTGATAGATGTATTTGAAAAATTCATATTCACAATAAAAAGCACCGACAACATCGTCATCTTCATTGAGAATAGCAGTAACCTTATCAAAATCCAAAGAAACATCATGGCAATCATAAACTGTTTCTTTATAAAGCTGTAAGAATTCTTCAGATGGGTTGACACCCAGCTTGTTGTAGAAAATATCTATCGCTCTGTGATAAAGGTCTCTCGCTGATTTTTTATCACCCAGCTCTGATAAAGCACGGATTTCCATAGCATAGATAAATTCGTCATACTGGTCGATAAGGAGCGCTTTTCTGCATAAAGCGATGGTTTCGTTATGTTCACCGTTTTCAAATAAAAGGTCTAAAGCGAAATAAACAGCCTTTATATAAAGCGAATGATAATATGCCGAAATCGGAGCAGCCCAGTTTTCGCCGTTCTGTGAGGGAAGATAATCGCCCTTGTAAAGTTCCATCGCAGAAAGAACCATATCAACTCTCTTGCGATAGTTTTCTTTTGAAACGAAAGCCTCGTTACAGAGCGTTTCAAATTTTTCTGTATCTATATCGACTTCTATTTCGTTGTTCCATCTGTATCCACCGGGACAGCTGACGATAAGGTCTTTACCCAAGGGAGAGAACGAAGCCAGTGTATCACGCAGTCTGCAAAGCTGTGTTTTTAAAGCAGAAGCAGGGTTCGAACTGTCATCATATAAAAGCTCTATAAGTTCGTTCTGCTGAATTTCTTTTTCTCTGAAGGTTATTATGTATTCAAGAAGTGCCCACATATTTCTTGAACGACGTGAGGTTTCATCGATTTTTTTGTCGCCTATTCTTAATGAAAAATTACCGAGCATTGTGATTTCTATATTGCTCACGATAAAAACCCCTTTCTTTTGTGATTGTTGCACAACGATAGTTTATGCTGATTGTAAAAATTATAGAAAATTTTTTGTGGTTACTTTAAATGTGCGAATTGTAACCCGTCTGTAACCTTGCGTGAATATAATAAAGCCATAACAAACACAACAGTTAAATACCTGCCAGATTGATTTGATGTGTTAATACCGAAACGGTATCGGTTTGGGTCCCCTCCCGAGCCGGTATTGTTTTATCCAGACGAAATAGTATTGCGCCATCATATATGAATTGAGGTTACACGACACAGTCGGGTAACCTCATTTTCGTTCTTAATTCAGTTTACTGTAAAAGCGCAAGCGCTGCGTCTGTTGCAACATTTCCGTGAGCAGCAAGAGTGTTTTCGGGTTTTTCGGCAGCTGTCTGCTTCAAAGCCTTCATAAGTTCTATTGCTTCTTCTCTTGAATTAATTTTGCTTGCGGCAGCTTCTTTGTTTGCGTTTGCAACTTCTGAAGTAAATTCAGCCTTGTCTGCTGATTTCTTTTCAACAAACTTTATAGCGCCAGAGGCATTTCCGGCTTTTTCTGCCTTCTTGCCTGAGTCAACGCCCTTCAAACCTACATTGGCATTGTTAAGAACTTCACCTGAAGTAATCTGATCTATAGCCATAAAAAATACCTCCTTGTAAAATATCTCATATCATAAAATGTGGACTCTTATCCGTATAAATATTCTATCATAAATCATTCCACATTGCAATAGTAAATTTCAATGGGCAATATATTTTTGTGACATTTTTCAGTATGACGGCATTTTTTAGGTCAAAATTAACTTGAAACGATAAAAATATAGTGGTATACTATATTATGTATAACTATCAGTATAATATTATGAGGTGATTTTCTTGCAAAGTTCCATTAAAAAAGTAATAGTAATTGCAGCGATAATAATAGCTGTCATAATAGCAGGAGCGACTATTGCCGTAGGTCTTCTTTTAAAGGGAAACGACAAACAGCCTGTTTCTTCGGATAATCCTCCCGTGGTTACAGATGCAACTGTTTCGGAGGGTGATGTTTCTTCGATGACATCGGGCGAAAATACAACTCCCGATACAACAGAAAACGGAAACAATAATACTCCCTCATCCTCTGAAACAACAGGAGGAACAGCGAATGTTCCTTCTCCCGAAAGCGTTACAAAATCAGGTCTTTCAGCTGGCGCTAAACTCGTTTCTTCATGGGATAACAACGGACAGATAAATTCACAGTTTGATATAACAGTTTCGAATAACGGCTCTGAAAATGTTTCTTCATGGACAGTTGAATTCGATGTTCCATCGGGTTCTGTGATTTCAGGAAGCTGGAACGGAAACTATTCTATCAGTGGAACAGTTCTTAAAATAACAGGTGACCAGAACAACTCTTCAATCTCTTCGGGTGGAACATCTACAACAGGATTTATCATCGTTTCTCCCTCTGCTTTTGATATAAAGGAAATCAGAGTAAACGGCGAAAAGGTTAAGGTTGATGTTTCATCGGGAACAGGAAATAATAACAATAACAACAATAATAACAACAACAATAACAACAACAACAACAATGGTGGCGGAACAGACATAATCCCCGTTATTTCGGGAGAGGCAGACCTTAAACGCGCCGAAAACGCTGTTCAGGGTGACGACTGGCTTTTCGCAAAGGGAAATAAAATCGTTGATAAAAACGGAAAGGAAGTTTGGCTTACAGGTTGTAACTGGGCAGGTTATAACACAGGCACAAACCTCTTTGACGGACTCTGGAATGCAAACCTTGAATCATCTCTTTCATCAATAGCAGACCATGGATTTAATGTTATCCGTATTCCCATTTCAGCAGAACTCATCAATCAGTGGGAATCGGGAAACTGTCCTTCTGCAAACTTCAATCAGGCTTCAAACCCCAATCTTGTCGGAAAGAACAGCCTTCAGATTTTCGATTATGTTGTCGAACTCTGCGAAGCTTACGGCATTAAAATCATCATGGACATCCATTCAGCAGATACAGATGCTATGGGCCATATGACAAACTTATGGTATACCTCAAAGGTTTCTGTAAACAACTATTATCGTTCGCTTGAATGGATGGCTGAAAGATACAAGAACAACGATACAATTATTGCTTATGACATAAAGAACGTACCTCACGGAAAACCGTCAGAGGGCATAAACAATATGGCTGT
>JAZNQY010000015.1:0-16624 GCA_045590375.1 Oscillospiraceae bacterium
AGAAAAAGTGATAGTTCTTTATGATGATATTTCACTCCCGATTTCTAAACTTCGTGTAAGAAGAAAGGGAAGCGACGGTGGTCATAACGGAATAAAGAATATTATATATCTTACGGGTAAGGATGATTTTCCAAGAGTTAAAATCGGAGTGGGCGAAAAGCCAAATCCTGCTATGGATCTTGCCGACTGGGTTCTTTCGCGTTTCAAGAAAGAGGAGTATGAAGATCTTTCTCCTGCTCTTGATAATGCGGTTTCGTGTGTCGAACTCATTGTTTCCGGAAAGATTGACGAAGCAATGAATAAATATAATTAGAGGTAAAATATGAATCTATTTAAAAGTGCAATAGAAAGTCTCCCGCAGTTTCGGGAACTTAAAACAGCCTGTGATGAAAACACCCTGCCTGTTCTCGTTACGGGCGTTTCGGCTGTACATAAAGCACAGATTGCTTTTTCTCTTGCCGAAGAACAGATGCTTATAATAACCGAAGACGAAGCGACAGCATCCCGTTTTGCCGATGATATAAATCAGATGGCAGGGGATAATATATGTCTTGTTTATCCTGCAAAGGATTATGTCTTTACAGACATAGAGGGCGCATCTTATGAATATGAACACAGAAGACTTGATGTCTTATCAAGGCTTATATCAGGAAAGTGCAGAATAGTTGCAGCAAGTATAGAGGCAGTTCTTCAGAAAACAATTTCAAAAGAACATCTTAATAAAAGCATCATAACTTTAAAACAGAATGATGATATTGAAATCAAGGAACTTCTTTCAAAACTTGTTTCAATAGGGTATTCGCGTGCTGATGAAAAGGTTGAGGGCGCAGCACAATTTTCAGCAAGAGGATCTATCGTTGATATCTTTCCCGTTCAGTCATCTATGCCTGTAAGAATTGAATTCTGGGGCGATACAATAGACAGTATTTCATATTTCGATATCGAATCACAGAGACGAAACGAAAAGATTTCTGAAATCTCTGTTTCTCCTGCAATTGAAGTTGTGTGTGACACAGAAACTCTTATCTCGAAAATTGAGGAATTTTCAAAGGGTGTAAAAGGAAAACACGCTGAAGATATAAAAACTAAACTTTCAGAAGATATTGACAAACTGAAGAATGGTGTGACTCTCAATTCAAGGGATAAATATCTCGTTATATCTGATACACCGGAAACACTGTTTGATTATATAAATGGTATTGTGTGCGTAAGCGAAATAAAGAATATAGTTGAAAGAGCAAAGGGAGTCATCTCACAATATAATGAAGATATAAAAATTCTTCTCGAAAGATATGAACTTTGTAAAGGTCTTGAAGGATATATGCTCAGTTTATCCGAGTTTACGCATATCCTCGACGATAAAAAGTCTGTATTTTTAGATACTTTCGCCCGTTCATCCGTTGATATTCATTATAAGAAGATTATAAACATAACTGCTTTTCAGAATTCAGGATGGGGTGGAGAACTCCGTCAGCTTACAGAAGACCTTTCTTCATATTGTAAGAGAGGCTATTCCGTGATACTTCTCGCAGGTAACGAAAAGACCATAAAGATTATTCAGAATGACCTTCTCGATGAAAATATTCCTTGTGATATAGCAACAGAGAAATCTTCTCTTATCCCGGGAAGAGTAATGCTTATGCACGGAAGTACATCGGGAGGATATGAATATCCTGATATAAAACAAGCGCTTATAACTCAGACACAACTTTCTCCATCACGCAGAAAACTGAAAAAGCGTAAAAAAGGTGAAGAAATAAAATCTCTTTCTGATGTTTCAAAGGGTGACCTTGTTGTTCATAATATGTATGGTATAGGTTCTTTTGATGGTATCACAAAGCTTGATGTCAGTGGAGTAGAAAAGGATTATATCAAAATCAAATATGCAGGAACGGATGTCCTTTATGTTCCCGTAACACAGATGGATCTTATTTCAAGATATATAGGTCCACGTGATGATACAAGCGTCAAACTCAATAAACTCTCATCTCCCGAATGGCAGAAGACAAGGTCAAGAGTAAAATCTGCTGTTAAGGATATGGCGAACGAACTTATCACTCTCTATGCAAAACGTGCAGCGACAAAGGGGTATGCTTTCCCTGAGGATGATGATATGCAGAGGGATTTTGACGAACGTTTTGAGTATGACGAAACAGATGACCAGCTTCAGTCTATTGACGAAATTAAAAAGGATATGCAGAAAGATATTCCTATGGACAGACTTCTCTGTGGTGATGTAGGCTTCGGGAAGACAGAGGTTGCATTCAGAGGCGTCTTCAAATGTGTTGAAGACGGAAAACAATGTGCAATTCTTGTTCCTACAACAGTTCTTGCCTGGCAGCATTATCAGACAGCATTAAAACGCTTTGAACATTTTCCGATAAATATAGAACTTCTTTCAAGATTCAGAACACCGAAACAGCAGAAAGAAATTCTTAAAAAACTTGAAAATGGAGAAATAGACCTCATAATAGGAACACATCGTCTCGTTCAGAAGGATGTAAAGTTCAAGGATTTAGGACTTGTTGTCATAGACGAAGAACAACGCTTTGGTGTGGCACATAAGGAAAAGTTCAAAGAAATGTTTGCAGGGGTAGATGTTCTTACTCTTTCTGCAACACCTATTCCAAGAACACTCAATATGGCTATGAGTGGTATAAGAGATATGTCTGTCATAGAAGAAGCGCCTCAGGACAGATATCCCGTTCAGACATATGTTGTAGAACAGGATATGGGAATTATTATTCAGGCTATTTCAAAAGAACTTCGCAGAGGTGGTCAAGTTTATTATATTCACAACAGAATAGACACCATAGAACTTTGTGCTGCTAAGATAAAAGAATTTCTGCCGGATGTAAGAATAGGTATAGCGCATGGCAAAATAGGCGAGGAACAGCTTTCTGATGTGTGGCGTAGCCTTGTTGAGCACGAAATAGATATTTTAGTATGCACAACTCTTATAGAAACAGGTGTCGATGTTCCTAATTGTAACACCCTTATTATAGAGGATGCTGACAGAATGGGCTTATCTCAGCTTTATCAGCTTCGTGGTCGAGTAGGACGCTCAAACAGAAGGGCATTTGCTTACTTTATGTTTACAAGAGCAAAAGTTCTTACAGAAATTGCCGCTAAACGCCTTGATGCCATAAGAGAATTCACACAATTCGGAAGTGGGTTCAGAATTGCTCTTCGAGACCTTGAAATCAGAGGAGCAGGTTCTATTTTAGGTGGAAAGCAACATGGTCATATGGAGGCAGTAGGTTATGATATGTATCTTAAACTTCTTTCAGAGGCTATTGCTGAACAGAAGGGAGAACCACCTCCGAAGAATACAAAGGAATGTCGTGTTGATATTCAGATTGAGGCACATATTCCTGAAAAATATATAGAAAACACTTCTGCACGTCTTGATGCCTATCGCAAGATTGCAGCAGTTTCAGATGAAACGGAGGCAAACGAACTTATAGATGAATTTACTGACCGTTACGGAAAGCCCCCCAGAGCTATAATGGGACTTATCCGTATTGCGTTACTGCGAAATAAAGCTATTTCTCTTACCATTACAGAAATTGTCCAAAGGGGAGAGAATATCCTCTTTTATCTCACATACGCAGAGGAGGCACAACTTAAAGCACTTCTTTCGAAATATAAGAAAAGAGTACTTTTCAACGGCAGGGAAAAAAATTCTTATATAAGTGTAAAAATTATAAACGATATAGAACCTATCGACCTTATGGAAGAAGTTATTACAATCATGAGAAATGCTAATTGTGAACAGGATTCAAAATAAATACAAGATTTTTTGTCAAAACACTTGATTTTTTGAATTCAGGATGATATACTGATTTTAGCACTCTAACCGATAGAGTGCTAAAAGAAAGAAAAGGAAGATTATTATGGGAAAAAGACAATTCAAAGCAGAGTCTAAAAGACTTCTCGAAATGATGATTAACTCTATCTATACTCACAAGGAAATTTTTCTCCGTGAACTTATTTCAAACGCAAGTGATGCGATTGATAAAATGTATTTCAATTCGCTTTCTTCAGGTAATGCGCTTAACAGAGATGATTTTGCTATAAATATCAAGCTTGATAAAGTGGCAAGAACTATTACATTATCTGATAACGGAATAGGTATGACAAAAGAAGAACTCGAAAACAACCTCGGAACTATCGCGAAGAGTGGTTCTCTTGCGTTTAAAAAAGAAAACGAAACAGGCGATGATGTTAATATCATCGGACAGTTTGGTGTAGGTTTCTATTCAGCATTTATGGTTGCTAATAAAGTTACTGTAACATCAAAGGCGTATGGCTCTGACGAAGCTTATATGTGGTCTTCAAAGGGCGCAGACGGATACGAAGTTGTTCCTGCCGAAAAAGAAACAAACGGTTCTGATATAGTTCTTTACCTCAAAGAAGATTTAGAAGACGAAAAATACAGCGATTATCTTCAGCAGTCGAAAATTCAGAGTCTTGTAAAGAAATATTCTGATTATATCCGTTATCCTATCAAGATGGATGTTGCGCATCAGCATCTTAAGGACGGAACAGATGATGAATACGAAACACATATCGAAAATCAGACTCTTAACAGTATGGTTCCTCTTTGGAGAAAGAATAAGAACGAACTTACTGAAGATGACTATACAAACTTCTATCTTGACAAATATTATGATTATCAGGCACCTATAAAATCAATGCATATCAAGAATGAAGGTGCTGCTTCTTATGATGCACTTCTCTTCATTCCTTCTATGGCACCTTATGATTACTATACAAAGGAATTTGAAAAGGGACTTCAGCTTTATTCAAACGGCGTTCTTATCATGGAAAGATGTGCCGACCTTATTCCCGACCATTTCAGTTTTGTTAAGGGACTTGTTGACTCTGAAGATTTAAGTCTTAATATTTCCAGAGAAATGCTTCAGCATGACAGACAGCTCAAACTCATAGAAAAGAGTCTTGAAATAACAATAAAGAACGAACTTACTAAAATGCTCAAGAATGAACGTGAAAAGTATGAAAAATTCTTCGGCAATTTCGGACTTCAGCTTAAATTCGGAGTTTATAGTGAATTCGGTGTTCATAAAGAAGAACTCAAAGACCTTATTATGTTCCGTTCATCATTCTCAGGTGAGGGAATGACAACACTTTCTGAATATGTTTCAAGAATGAAGGAAGAACAGAAACATATTTATTTTGCAACAGGCGATAGTATCGAACGAATCAAACTTCTTCCTCAGGCAGAACTTCTTGCCGATAAGGGATATGAAATTCTTTATTTCCTTGATAGCGTTGATGAATTTGCAATCCAGATTCTTGCAAATTATGAAGGTAAAGATTTTGTTTCTGTTGCATCAGGAAATCTTGACCTTGAAACTGAAAGCGAAAAGGAAGAACTCCAGAAGAAATCAGAAGAATATAAGGAACTCTTCACATTCATGCAGGAACAGATTTCTGACAGCATAAAGGAAGTACGTCTTTCACAGCGCCTTAAAACACATCCTGTATGTATAACATCAGCAGGTTCTCTTACTGTTGAAATGGAAAAGATTATGAACAGAATGCCAAGCCCAACAGGAAATAAGGTTAAGGCGGAGAAAGTTCTTGAAATCAATCCCAAACACGATATTCTTCCTGTTCTTCAGAAATTATATGAAACAGATAAGGAAAAACTCAAAGAATACACAAAACTTCTTCATACACAAGCGCTTCTTATTGAAGGAATTTCGGTTGAAAATCCTGTTGAACTTTCAAAACAGATTTGCAGACTTATGGTTGAAAGTAACAAGTAAATAACATAAAATAGGGGGATTTGTAGAATTTTTGCAAATTCCTCTATTTATTTTATTTTGCAAGAATATTGACATTGACTTTCATTTGTGATACAATCTTATAGTAATATATTTTTACAAAAAGGAGAATGAAATATATGATCAGACTCGGAATAATGGGATACGGAAATCTTGGAAGAGCAGTCGAATGTGCAGTAATGAATAATCCTGATATGGAAGTTGTTGCTGTTTTCACAAGAAGAAATCCTGAAACAGTGAGTATTCTTTCAAAAACTGCAAAGGTTTATAATGTGGATGATGCTAAAAATATGACAAACGATATAGATGTTATGATTATGTGTGGAGGAAGTGCTACCGATCTTCCTCAGCAGACGCCTCAGTTTGCTGAACTTTTCAACGTTGTTGATAGTTTTGATACACACGCAAAAATCCCTGAACACTTTGGAAATGTTGATGCTGCTGCCAAAAAAGGTGGAAAGACAGCGTTTATCTCAATAGGTTGGGACCCTGGCATGTTCTCGCTTAATCGTCTTTTAGGAAATGTCATTCTTCCTGATGGAAAGGATTACACTTTCTGGGGAAAGGGTGTTTCTCAGGGACATTCTGATGCTATCAGAAGAATTAAGGGAGTCAAGAATGCAAAGCAGTATACAGTTCCTGTTACAGAAGCACTTGAAAAAGTAAGAAACTGTGAAAATCCCGAACTTACAACCCGTGAAAAGCATACAAGACTCTGCTATGTTGTTGCAGAAGAAGGTGCTGATAAGGCTGCTATTGAAAATGAAATCAAGACAATGCCTAATTATTTCGCTGATTATGATACAACAGTAAACTTCATTTCAGAAGAAGAACTTTTAAGAGATCATAGTGGAATGCCACATGGTGGATTTGTTATCAGAACAGGCAAAACAGGTGTTGAAAAAGAGCATTCTCATCTTATTGAATACAGATTACAGCTCGATTCAAATCCTGAATTTACTGCAAGCGTGATAGTTTGCTATGCAAGAGCGGCAGCGAGAATGAATGCCGAAGGAAATACAGGATGTAAAACAATATTTGATGTTCCACCTGCTTATCTTTCTTCAAAGAGTGCAGAAGAACTCAGAAAGAATCTTTTATAAAAAATGCCGTGAAGATTATTCTTCACGGCATTTATATTTTCAAACAGTAGCAGGAGCAGATTCTTCCTTTGATTTTTCAAGTGCATTATTGTAACACTGAAGATTTGTTTCGTTAAGGTCATAAACCATTCTGTTTCCACGTAAGGTTTTGTCTTCATTTCTTTTTATCCTTACCCTTACAAAATATTTCTTTCCACAGGAACATTCAACAATACAGAGTTTCTGACTTCTTGATTTTGAAATGAATTTACCACAATTCAGTTGCTTTTTGCAATTTTCACAAGAGAAATTACGAATTTCTTTTGCTTTAAGAAGAAAATAAGCACTTTTATAACTCTTCTTTGTAAACTCATTTTTGGCTTTTTGCTTTTCTTCCTTTTTGGCTATGAGCTCATGATATGTTGAAATTCCGGTTTTCATATCGAGATGATGACAGACGAAAGCAGTGCTTATAGCATCGTTCAAAGCGTCGTGAGCATCAAATTCGGGTTCGCCTAAAAGTTTTATAACACTTGATAGAGAGTGCTGTCTGTTTTCTTTGGTGATTTGGTTATCAAAAATAAGTTGAAGGTCATAACATTCGGGGATAAAGTCCTTGTCAAATCCGTGGATAACTATGTTTTCTTCAAGAACGAGTATATCATCATTTCCCCAGGTTATAAAAGCAAAATCTTCTCCACACCATTTTTTGAAATCAGAAAAAACCTGTCTGAATGTTTTTGGATATGAATTGAGTTCGGAAGTTTTGATTTTCGTCAGTTTTGCAACAGCATAGTGCATTTTCTTGTAGTATGTCGGTTTTATATTAGCCTTGAATTTGTCTTCGATTTTGAAATCCTCATCAAGTGTGACAGCACCTATTTCAAAAATTTCTCCTCTAAGCATAGATGGCTCTTTAACCATATTCTGAGCAGAAAAAGGCATATTCCATTCAAGGTCAAAAACAATGTATTTCATTTTTATTCCTCATTACATTTTAGTATAATGAGATTATAACATATTTTTTTGTCGAAATAAAGAGTGCAAACGATAAAATACAAAATTGTTGTAAACAGGAAAATATTATGCTATAATTTATGTGAAAGAACAATGAAGAGGGAGAATGAACAATATGTCTTTAAAAGAAGAATTTGTCTCTATTTACAAAGAAAAAATCAATCGTGAGGGCGCAGATAAAATGCTTGAATATCTCTTGTCTTCTCAGAGTGATTTCTTTACAGCACCCGCAAGTACTAGATTTCATGGTTCATATGAAGGAGGACTTGTAGAACACAGCATAAATGTTTATAAATGTCTTGATGATTATCTTAAAAGACCTCGCACAAAAGAAGTATACAATATGAATTTCTCCGATTCTACTATCGCAACAGTTGCTTTGCTTCACGATGTCTGCAAGATAAATTTCTATAAAACAGATTATCGTAACGCAAAGAACGAAGCAGGTGTATGGGGAAAATTTCCTTATTATGCTATTGATGACCAGATGCCTTATGGTCACGGAGAAAAATCTGTTTATATAATCAACGGATTTATGCGTCTTACCCGTGAGGAAGCCTTTGCGATAAGATATCATATGGGATTTTCGGGAATTGAAGATAAAAACACAATAGGCAAGGTGTTTGAAATGTATCCTCTTGCTTTTGCACTCAATGTTGCTGATATGGAGGCTTCTTATTACCTTGAAGGAAGTATAAAATAATCGAATATACAAAAATCGTTGCAGATGGAATAATTATTATATCTCCGACTATTGAATACAGACTTCTGTTCCTTACAGGTGTTATATACGCTTTCAGTGTCTCTTCTCTGAAGGGTTCTGCGTGGTTTATAACTTCTCCTGTTGGTGATATTACTGATGTAACTCCTGTGCTGCTCACTCTTAAAACATATCTTTTATTCTCAACGGCCCGTAGGATTGCGTGATTGTGGTGCTGATACATAGCTCTGCTTTCTCCGAACCACGAGTCGTTGCTCATTATTGCGAGTATATCAGCATCGTTTCTTACTGTACTTCTTGCTATCTTCGGATAAATAGATTCATAACAGATTACAACTCCGATTTTTCCTGCTTCTGTTTCTATCGGAAATGCATTTGTACCTTCTGCAAATGTTGACATTTCGCCGAAAACATCGGGCATGATTTTTAAAAGAGTATCATAAAACCATATCTTTTCTCCGAAAGGGACAAGTATTCTCTTTGAATAAGGTTCGGAAAAAGTTCCGTCAGGATAAAAAGCCACTGCTGAATTGAAGATTTTTTCATCTTTATATGTGCATATACCAGTAAGTATTGTTATATCATTTTTTCTTGCGAATTCTGAAACAAGTCTTGTTCCGTCGTTGTGTTTATTGAAAGAAAAGGGCATGGCAGTTTCGGGGAAAATAACAAGTTTTATATCAGGAGAAAGATTATTATATGAAAGATTAAGGTATTTTCGGGTGATTGTATTCTTATCCGATGTTCTTTTTTCTTCGCCTGAAAAATTTCCCTGAATGAGTAAAATCGCGATGTTTTCTTCATGCTTTATGGTATTTGTTCTTATAATGCCAAAGGCTGTGTTGAAACATATTATCAATGAAAGACACATTAGCGAAGGACAAATTTGTTTTTTTGAAAATATATTTTCAAGAGTAATACAAATAAATCCATTTATCAAAACTATAATAAATGATACGAACAATCCTCCTAAAAGAGAGGCACTCTGAATGATAATTTCTTTTTGCGCAACAACAGCAGAAAGTCTTATCCACGGAAAAGATACATATGGTATATATTCCTGAATAAATTCACCAAGTATATACAGCATTGAAAATGAAAATACATCTGATATATCATTTTTTCTCACATTTTCCCAGAATAAAAATGGAAATCCCATTATTGTTCCTTCTATAACAGCAATAACAATAAGGAATAATAACAGAAAAATGAAATTCTTCTCTTTTTCAAACGGAAGGAATTCTGTCGCATTCACAATCCATGATGCAGATGTCAGGTGCAGGACACTTGCGTATATGAACACATACAGAAATTTTCTTTTTGTTTTTCTCATTGAATAAAACAAAGGAATAATCGATAAAAATACTATGAAAGCATTTTTATCCGAAGTAAACGAAAACGCTGTAAGAAGTCCTGATATAACAGGAAAGAATAAATTCGGAAAATTCATATAGACACCTCTTTAAAATTATTTGAAAAACATAAATGCAATATGCATAAAATTTCTTGTGAGTGTTGACAAAAAAATGTTATGATATATAATATAATTAAGTTGATTATGTTCTGGAGATGATAAAATGCCAAAAATAATTACAATGGGTGAAGTTCTTATAGACTTTACTCCTATTGAAGTTGAAGGGGAAAAGAATGTTGTTCAGCAGAACGCAGGTGGATCTCCTGCTAATGTTGCTGTTCAGGCAAGCAAACTTGGTGGTGACTGTGGATTTATCGGAAAAGTCGGTAAGGACAAGTTCGGAATGTTTCTTAAAGAAATGTTTGCTGAAAATAATGTAAACGCCAAGGGGCTTATAATAGACGAAAAAGCAGCAACAACACTTGCTTTTATCGGTGCTGATGAAGAAGGAAAGAGAACTTATAATTTTTATAGAAATCCCGGTGCGGACACTCTTATAAACTACTCTGAAGTTGATTTCGATCTTATTGACAACTGTGAGATTTTTCATTTTGGTTCGCTTTCTCTTACGGATGAACCATCAAGATCTGCAGTTACAAGAGCAGTTGAATATGCAAAGTCAAAAGGAAAGATCATATCTTATGACCCTAATTACCGAGAAAGTTTATGGACATCAGAGGAAAGTGCCATTGATGCTATGAAGAGCGTTCTTCAGTATGTTGATATACTTAAACTTTCTGAAGATGAAATGCGTATGCTTACTGATAGTGAAAAACTTATACAGGGAATAGCAGTTCTTATAAAGATGGGTGTCAAGGTTGTTATAGTAACGCAAGGCCCCAGAGGATGCATTGTTGCAGGAAAGGGTGGAATAGAAGTTTTACCTACATACGATGTTAATGTAATTGATACTCTTGGTGCAGGCGATAGTTTCTTTGGCGCATTTCTCTATAAACTGTCCGAAAGCGAAAAGAATTTTGCTGATATGACAATACGCGATTATATTGAATTTGCTGATTTTGCGAATGCTTGTGGCGCTTTGACATCAGCAAAATACGGTGGAATAAAGTCAATGCCGAATTATGATGAAGTAATGGATTGTATGGCTAATGTAAAGAAACTGAAATAAATATTGTAAATTTTCTGTTTACATTCTTACAATCTATTGCAATTACTTTTAAAATATGTTAAAATATTGACATGTTATTTAAAGGGATGTCCCTTATGATTTATTTTATGGAGGTATAAAACTATGTTAGTATCAGCAAAGGAAATGCTTACAAAAGCAAGAGAAGGCAAATATGCAGTAGGTCAGTTCAATATCAATAACCTTGAATGGACAAAAGCTATCCTTCTTACAGCTGAAGAACTTAAATCTCCTGTTATTCTCGGTGTATCTGAGGGTGCAGGAAAGTATATGTGTGGCTACAAGACAGTAGTTGGCATGGTTAACGGCATGCTTGAAGAACTTGGTATCACAGTTCCCGTTGCTCTTCATCTCGACCATGGCTCATATGAAGGTGCAAAGGCTTGTATCGAAGCTGGATTCTCATCAGTAATGTTCGATGGTTCACATTACCCAATCGACGAAAACGTTGCAAAGACAAAGGAACTTGTTGGCATCTGCAACGATAAGGGTCTTTCAATCGAAGCTGAAGTTGGCTCAATCGGTGGTGAAGAAGATGGTGTTGTTGGAGCAGGTGAATGTGCCGATCCCGATGAATGCAAGATGATTGCAGATCTCGGTGTAACAATGCTCGCTGCTGGTATCGGTAACATCCATGGTAAATATCCTGAAAACTGGGCTGGTCTTTCATTCGAAACACTCGCAGCAGTTAAGGAAAAGGTTGGCGATATGCCTCTCGTTCTTCACGGTGGTACAGGTATCCCCGAAGATATGATCAAGAAGGCAATCTCACTTGGCGTTGCTAAGATTAACGTTAACACAGAATGCCAGCTCGCATTCCAAGCTGCAACAAGAAAGTACATTGAAGATGGTAAGGATCTTCAGGGCAAGGGCTTTGACCCCAGAAAACTCCTCGCACCCGGATTTGAAGCTATCAAGGCTACAGTTAAGGAAAAGATGGAACTTTTCGGTTCAGTTAACAAGGCTTAATTTTAAAATAAACAAATATATGACGGTATGGTTACAATCATACCGTCTTTTGTTTTTAAATTGTAACCACTCTGTAATTGATTTTTGCATTTTAGTGTGATATACTGTTATTAGTAAATCTTGGGTGGAGGAAATTGACTATGGAAATACTCAAAAACAGATGGCTTCAGAGGGCAGTTGCGCTTTTTGAATATCTTTATCTTGTTCTTGTTGCTTGGCTTGGGTATAAGTCGTTTTTTTACGATACTTCAATAAGTAGCGATGTTAAATACTGGATATTATATGTAGGTGGAAGCGTTATATTTCTCGCACTTATTTTCTGGACAAGAGAAAGAGTACTTACAGCTATTCTTTCAATTCTGCTTATGTTTTGTATGGTTTTTGTTCTTTATCTGAATATAGGTAACTGGTGGGTTGTAATTCCTCCTATGTTTGTATCGCTTACAGCATTTTTCTGTAGTGGTGCCTCAGAAGGAGTAAAAACAGTATTCGGAACAATTCTTCTCATAGGATATATTCTTGGTGCACTCGCTTTCTTTGCTGTAACAAATATATTCATCACAAAGACAGTTGATGAAATCACACTTACAGGAACTTCCCAGTCGGGAATTTACAGATATGCTGTTATGAATATCCAGAATCAGCAGAATGGTAGTACAAGAGTTTATGTTGAACCCAATGATATGGATTTTGAAGTGTTCGGAATAATGTTCAAGCCCACTGGATATAAATCTGTAAAATATAATCATTTCCCGATGGATGTAAATTCAAAGGATTTTGTTGTTACTTTTAAGGATACAACGGGTGATGGCGTTGAAGATGAAATGTATATCAACGGCGAAAGATATGATATAAATGAACTCAAATGGTCATTTGACCCTAAGGAAATATTGCTTTAAAATAATAAAAGATGTTTGCTTTTTGCAAACATCTTTTATTTGATTATAGAAAGGAAGTTATACTATGGCTTTAGGATTTCCGCTTTTTCTTTTGCTTGTTGTTACAGTACTTATCGTAGTTAGTATACTTATAGTTTGTTTTGTAGCAGGTCTTGGAACACTGGGGACAGGTATTACTTTATCTGTCGTCGGTAAAAATACAAAAAACAAAGCAATAAAGCCATTGGGAATAGTTTTTCTTGTTTTGGGGATAATTGGTGTTTTAGGCATTCTTTCTGTTACTGCTTTTATAGGATTTTCGATAGTGAATAAGGTGAGTTTCAATAACAATTCTCTTATCGCCTATGCAACTTCAGAAGATTTAGAAGGGTATAATAAACTTTTGAATGAACTTAAAAATGGCGCAGAAGTTGACAGTAACTATAATATGATAAGAGGAAACTATAAAGCGAAAGAAGGAGAAGATACACCACTTTCGGCTTTGTGTTCTCTTAATAAGTATCAGACGCCATATTATGATTCGGCAAAAATTCTTATTGAATATGGTGCTGATGTAAATCATATCGGCAAAAACGGAAAACCACCTATACTTAATGCCGCTGAAAATCGTCATCATAATATCGTTTTTTTACTTATAGAAAACGGTGCCGATATAACCGTTGTTGATAAAAACGGAGCGACCGTTCTAATGTATGAGGTAGTTGATTTTGTTTCTTTCGGGAATGATTTTGATAAGATGATAAGTAATATAAACTATCTTATAGAGAATGGAGTTGATGTAAATGCTGTTGATAAAGACGGTAAAAACGCCTTGCATTATTCTTTTTCTGTAACAGGAAGTCCCGAGATAACAGAGATACTTCTTTCAAACGGAATAGATGTTAATTCTGCTGATAAAGATGGTAAGACTGTTCTTATGTATGCTGCAGAAAATGCTCATTATAAAGCTTTTAACATTCTTAAAGAATATGGGGCTGAAATCAATAAAACAGATAACGAAGGAAAAACTGCATTGATGTACTGCTGTATAACAGGCGATGAATATGAAAATGCTTTATGGCTTGTAGAAAATGGTGCAGATGTTGATGTGGTAGACAATAAAGGTAAAACTGCACTTATTCATGCTTGTGAGAACTATTATCGTGAAGATGGTGTTGAAATAGTTAAAATACTTACAGATGCAGGTTGTGATGTGAATGCAGTTGATAAAACTGGAAAAACTGCATTATTCTATGCCGTTGATGATTCTATTCATAATATGGGATTCAGATATGAAATGTCTTTACTTCTTATCGAAAACGGTGCTGATGTAACGGTAATAGATGAAAATGGTAAGAATTTGCTGATGCGTATCTGTGAAGGAAGAATTGGTGGAGGAGAGATATACGATATAATTCCTGTTATGCTTGAAAAAGGTATTGATATCAACGCTACCGATGATAACGGAAAGACAGCTCTTGTATATCTGGCTGAAAATCCTCTTCATACTCCTGAAGGCTTTGAAATTCTTTTGAAAAATGGTGCAGAAGGGAATTATGAAGAAATTTATCAGAAGGTAAGGTCAAATCGTTTTATCAGTAAAGATGATAAAGAACAGATTTATAAATCGCTTGATGAATATTTGAAATAAAAAAATCACCTTGAATTTAATTCAAGGTGATTTTTTTATTAAGTGAGGGTTCTATTTATCAAAACATTCTGTAAAAATCTTTTCTGTAAGTTCCTTATCTGAATCCTTCTGTTTTGTGAAAAGGCTTATGATAGGAACAATTATAAGTCCGAATATCATTGCGAATGCACCGGCATTGATAGGAGATGCAAGCGAGAATCCAAGGAGTGTGCCTCCACGTCCACCAAATGTGAAAACGAACATATGAACAACAGTAATTCCTACACCTGATGCAAAGCTCACCCAGACTGCAGGTTTTGTGATTTTCTTTGAGAAAAGACCATAGAGGTAAGGAGCTATGAATGAACCTGCAAGTGCACCCCATGAAATTGACATAAGAGTTGTGATATAAGTATTCTTGTTAAGAGCAATTATAACAGAAATAATGAGGAATACAGCAATAAGTATTCTCATTACCAGAACCTGTTTCTTTTCATCCATCTTGCCCTTTGTAAATGGCTTTATCATATCTATTGTAAGAGTAGATGATGATGTGAGAACAAGTGATGAAAGCGTTGACATAGATGCTGAAAGAACAAGAACAACAACTATTCCGATGAGAACTTCAGGTAATGTTTCGTTAAGCATTGTAGGAACAATTTCGTCGTAAGAGATTTTTCCGTTAATTGTAATATCTTCTGCATTGACAAAAAGTCTTCCGAAACCACCCATAAAGTAAGAACCACCTGCAACTACAACGGCAAATATTGTAGAAATTATAGTTCCACGTTTGATAGCAGAATCATCTTTGATGGCATAGAATTTTGTTGCCATCTGAGGAAGTCCCCATGTGCCGAGAGAAGTGAGGATTACAACACCTAAAAGGTCTGCCTTGTTAGGACCGAATACAGAATTGTATGAGTTGAGATTTCCATTTTCATCAGGAATGCTTCCAAGAGCCTCAAGTGCATTTGTGAGTCCCCCCTTGGCATCTAATATAAGAATAACAACCATTGCAATACCTACAAGCATTATAATTCCCTGAATAAAGTCATTGATTGCTGTTGCTTTATATCCACCAAGGATAACATATATTGCAGTAAGAACAGCCATAGCTATAATGCATACTGAATAGTCAATGTGGAAGGCCTGTTCAAAAAGTCTTGAAAGTCCGTTATAAACCGACGCTGTGTAAGGAATGAGGAAGATGAATACTATCGCAGCCGAAACTATTTTGAGAGATTTTGAATTGTATCTCTTTTCAAAAAATTCGGGCATAGTAGAACAGTCAAGGTGTTTTGTCATAATTCTTGTTCTTCTTCCGAGGAGAAGCCATGCGATAAGACTTCCTATAACTGCGTTACCAATACCTATCCATGTTGAAGCAACACCATATTTCCATCCGAACTGACCTGCATATCCGATGAAGATTACAGCAGAGAAGTAAGAGGTTCCGAAAGCGAATGCTGTAAACCACGCACCTACAGAACGACCGCCTAAGACGAAATCATTTACATTGTTTGATTTTTTTGCACAATAAACGCCTATTCCTACCATTACGAGTATGTAACAAATAAGAATTATCCATAGTACCATAGTTGTTTCTCCTTTTACTTTAACACTTTAAAGTTTTTTGAATATCAAACTTTAACTTGTTAAAGTATAACATACTGATAAATAAATGTCAATGTCAAAAAATGTAAAGTTTATGAAAATATACAAAATTATAATTTCTTTTTAATTATGAATAGCGAGGAACAACCTAAGGAGAAAACCAGAATAGAAATTATTGAAAACATAATAATATTTTCTTCATATCCGAACAGATAGCAGGGAGGGCAGATGAAAGAAATCAACTTAAAGAAAACATTGATATTTCTTATATCTGTAAAAACAGGACATATTATTGCCGAAACAGTTGCAATAGGTGCTATAAATGCATTGATTACAGAA
>JAZNQY010000016.1:0-3125 GCA_045590375.1 Oscillospiraceae bacterium
TAAGCGGTTTTCGATCATGTTTGAAATTGTAAAATTTTGATAAGGAGGATTATATAATGATTAGTTCAGAAAAAGAAATTTTAAAATTATTAAAGGATATAAAAAAAGGATTGACAGGGACTAAAGAAGGGCTGACAGGAATAAAGGAAGATACGCAGGCAATAACAAAAAGCGAAATAAGAAATGGGATAAAGATTAATATAATTAGGAAACAAATAAAAACATTGGAAAATATGTGATTTTTTATAACAAAAACGCCCCGTATTTTTACGGGGCATATCTTTTCAGTTATTAAAGACCGATTTTATCTAAAAGTCCACCAACTTTGTCTTTTACATCATCAACAGAGATTTTTGCCTTAACGCCGTCAATGATTTTTTCAATCTGGTCGTTAGGAAGGTCAACACCGATAACTCTTTCAACAGCAGTTACAGGGTCTTTCTGAAAATCAGATGCAAAGTTCTTGTCGTTTTTGATTTTTTCAACAATTTCTGCAATTTTTGCTTTGATATCCATAAAAATTACCTCTTTCATGTTTTTTGCCCGTTAAGGCTATGAAAATATTATATCATCCTTTTTTTGAAAATGCAATAAACGATTTTATGTTTATAGATTTCTCATTATGTAATATGCTAAAAGAGCTACCGAAAAAATTATCCAGAAAACAGCGTTTCTCGGGATGATTTTAACTTTTTTTCCGAAGAATGAATATATAAATAATTCTATGTATAAAAGTATTGTAAGCAAAATGAGGATTGGTATCGCAGGATTGAATTTTATTGCAGAAATAATATCTCCTCTTAAAATCGAAAGAACGCTTCTTGTGTTTCCACAAGCAAAACATTGTTTTCCTGTTATCATATAAAATCCACAGAACGGAGGTAAAAGCGAGAGGAAAAAGTCAGTATTTGTTTTTAAAACGATAAATCCGATGATGAAAAGTAACGGCAGAACTATAACAATTATCTTTTCTTTTTTTCTTTTCAAAACCCATTCACCATCCTTTTCCTGATAAATATTATTCTATCACAAAAATCATTCCGTTTCAATAAACTGTTGACAATGAACCGAAAATAATATAAAATATATACAGATGATTTTTCGCTCGGGGGTGTTTTTATGGCAGCTAAAGAAAAGAATATAGAACTTGATATGGAAACAGAAGTTGATGATGACGTAATTGCTGCTGATGAAATAAAGGATACACTCGAAATTTCAGGTTCTCTGAATAAAAAAGGCTCATATAAAGCAAGAAAAGAACCCGAAATGCCTGAAGAACTCAAAAAACCCCGTAAACTTTTTGTCGAAGAAATTTTAAAGACAATAGTCGGCGTAATTCTTGTTCTTTTATTTATTGCTCTTTTCATAGGAATAGTGTGGTATTTCCTCATTCAGCTTGACGCTACTCTGTTTGATGAACTTATGGGCGAAGCAACGGAAGTTTCAACCGATGCAGGTTCTGTTATAAACTATTTTAAAAATTTAATATAAAAGGCTTTATGCCTTTTTATGCCGGTGTGATGGAATTGGTAGACGTGCTGGACTCAAAATCCCGTGGTGGCGACACCGTGTCGGTTCGAGCCCGACCACCGGTACCACATAAAAAACAGACTCTGAAAATCGGGGTCTGTTGTTTTATAAGTATATCTTTATGCTTTAAGCATAAAATATTCAGATGAAATAAATCAAAGGAGGGTTTATAGATATGAAATTCTATAAATGTAATCATTGTAATCAGATTATTTTCAAAATCAAGGACGTAAATGTTCCTGTTTCCTGCTGTGGCGAAAAGATGGAAGAAATCATCGCTGGTTCTGTCGATGCAGCGGTTGAAAAGCATATTCCTGTATACACAGTTGAAAACGGCGTGGTTAGTGTGAAAATCGGCGAAGTTGACCATCCTATGCTTCCCGAACATTATATTGAATGGGTTGTTGTCAAGACAAATTCAGGCGTTCAGTTAAAGGAACTCAAACCCGGCGATGCTCCTGCAGTTTCTTTTGCAATTACCGATGGCGAAACAGTAGAAGAAGTTTATGCTTACTGCAATCTCCATGGCCTCTGGAAGAAATAAATTGTGATTAAATTGTGAAATTTTAATGTAATAATAAAAACGCTTGTTCTTAAGGGCTGAAAATCCCGAAAAACAGGCGTTTTTTTATGGTAAAGATACTGCTAAAAAAAGTTAGTTTTTGTTGACATTATGCTTAAAATATGTTAAAATTAACATTGTATAATTGGTAACAGCGTATAAATAACAAAAATAAAATCGGACTTGCCCGATAAGACAAATCCGATTATCTGGTGCCGCTAACCGGACTCGAACCGGTACGCTTTTAACGGCGAGGGATTTTAAGTCCCTTGTGTCTACCAATTCCACCACAGCGGCACAACATCATTTATTATACAACCGTATTTTCAAAATGTCAATAATAATTTTAAATTTTTGTCGGAGGATTTGTTTTGAACAAGCTTATAAGCGCTCTGAATTATTTTTATTACGGGCTTCAGTTTTCTGTCGGAATAATAACTCCGTTCATAGTCTGCCTTCTGCTTGCTGATTATCTTAAAGATAAATTTTCTTTGGGTGATTGGGTTACAATAGCAGCAATAGTTCTTGCACTTTTGCTTGCAACTGCAGATACAATTTCACTCGCAAAGGTATTTTTAAAGATGCTTGATAACAAAAAAGGGGATAAGAAATAATGAGCAGAATGGTAAAAGATGAACTTAAATTCATCATTCCCTGCGTAGCGATAGCTGATATTGTAGTTTATCTTATCTCATTCATTTTCAAAGGCTTTAATTATGATGTCATTCTGGGTCTTTTGCTCGGAAGTATCACTCTTATCTTCAACCTTGTTATCCTTGGTGGTGATGTAGAACTTACTTTCAGGCGTTTTGCACTTGATAAAAACGAAAAACGTGCAAAAAGAAAAATGGCATCAAGTTATGCAATCCGCAGCATTATAGTTGCTGTGGCAATATTTATTTCACTTGTATCGGATTTGTTTGACACAATAGGGGTTTTAATTCCCTTCCTTTATGTCAAACCGATATATTTTATCAAATCAATCTATTCTGACAAAAAGGAGGGAAAATAATATGGGAATTGCTCAAGTCGG
>JAZNQY010000017.1:0-16480 GCA_045590375.1 Oscillospiraceae bacterium
TTTATGAATGAATGTGCGTTTGCAAGTTTAGCAGCAGCAATACATTCTTCATCGGTAGCATCAAGCTTTCCGTAACGGATATTTTCCATAACCGTTCCTGTGAAAAGGTGTGTATCCTGAAGCACCATTGAGAGTGAACGGCGAAGGTCTGCCTTCTTGATTTTATTGATATTTATTCCGTCGTATCTTATCTTTCCGTCGGGAACATCGTAAAATCTGTTTATAAGGTTTGTTATGGTAGTTTTTCCTGCACCCGTAGAACCTACAAACGCTATCTTCTGTCCGTCCTTTGCCCAGAGGCTTATTCCGTTAAGAACGGTTTTATTTTCTTCATAGCCGAAATAAACATCATCGAATTCAACATTACCTGTGAGTCTTGTATAGGTAAGTGTTCCGTCGTTATGAGGATGTTTCCATGCCCAGATACCTGTTCTCTTTTCAGTTTCCTTAATCTCTCCTTCGGGGGTGATTTCGGCATTGACAAGAGTTACATAACCTTCATCGGTTTCAGGTTCTTCATCAATGATATTGAATATTCTTTCAGCACCTGCGAGTGCTATAAGAATACTGTTGAACTGCTGTGAAATCTGTGTTATAGGCATAAAGAATGATTTTGTAAGCTGAACGAATGTCGCAACCGTTCCGAGTGTGATAATGCCGTTTATAGCCATAATTCCACCTACTACTGCTGTGATTGCGTAGTGTGCGTGGGCGAGGTTACCCATAATCGGCATAAGGATATTTGCAAATGTATGCGCTTTTGTTGATGCGTTGCAAAGATCTGAATTTATCTTGTCAAAATCAGATTTGATTGTTTCTTCATAAGAGAAGACTTTTACGACTTTCTGTCCCTCAATCATTTCTTCGACAAAACCGTTTACCTTACCTATCTCTTCCTGCTGTTTCTTGAAATACTTTCCACTGTTTCCACCGATTTTTCCGATAAGGAACATAACCAGGAAAAGCATAAGAACGACAAGAATTGTAAGTTGCCAGCTGAGAACTATCATTGTTACAAAAACAGAAACAATGCTGAGAGTTGTTGTGAAGATATGGGAAATACTGTTGCTTGTCATTTCACGGAGAGCATCGACATCGTTTGTGAAACGGCTCATAAGTTCGCCGTGAGTATGGGTATCAAAGAACTTTATAGGAAGTTTCTGAAGTTTCACGAAAAGTTCTGTTCTTACCTTATCAAGTATTCTCGTTGAAATATAAAGCATTATTTTATTAAGGGTAAAAGTTGAAACTGCGCCTATGATATAAACAATGCCTACTGCTAAAACTGCCATTCCGAAATCTGCGATTGTGGGTGCACCTGGAGCTTTCTCAACAATGGGAGTTATATAGGTGTCTATAAGTGCCTTGAGGAAAAGAGTTCCGACAATAGAGGCTGCTGAACTGAATATGGCAGTTATGACAGCAATTACGACTAAAGCTTTATAATCCTTATAGTAAGAAAAAATACGGGAAAAGATTTTCTTTATATCCTTTGGTGCATCGGGAGCTTTCATATTCTTTGCCATAATTATTCAGCTCCTTTCTGCTGAGAGTCATATACCTCTCTGTAAATTTCATTTGAAGAAAGAAGTTCCTCATGAGTTCCTATTCCGTCAATCTTTCCGTCATCGAGAACGATTATTCTGTCTGCATCGGAAACGGATGAAATTCGCTGTGCTATGATGATAGTTGTTGTGTCAGCGAGTTTTTCTCTGAAAGCCTGACGGATTTTACTGTCTGTCGCTGTATCGACAGCACTTGTGCTATCGTCAAGAATAACGATTGCAGGCTTTTTGAGAAGGGCTCTTGCTATACAAAGACGCTGTTTCTGTCCACCCGAAACATTTACGCCTCCCTGTCCCAAATCGGTGTCATAGCCATCGGGGAAAGACATAATGAAATCGTGTGCCTGAGCTGCTTTACAAGCTTCGTAAATTTCTTCATCGGTAGCATCAGAGTCTCCCCACTTGAGATTTTCCTTTATTGTTCCTGAGAAAAGAACATTTTTCTGTAAAACCATAGCAACAGAGTTTCTGAGTACGTCAAGAGTATATTCCTTAACATTCTTTCCACCGACTAAAACCTCGCCCGAAAGAACATCATAAAGTCTTGGAATAAGCTGAACGAGGGTTGTCTTTGAAGAACCTGTTCCACCGATTATTCCTATTGTTTCACCTGATTTTATGCTGAGATTTATATTTTCAAGAGTGAGGTTTTCTTTATCTTTTGAATAACTGAAATTAACATCTTTAAATTCAATAGAACCATCTGAAACTGATGTAAGTCCGTTTTCGTTATCAGCAACATCAACTTCTTCATCAAAAACTTCTATTATTCTTTCAACAGACGCTCTTGAAAGAACGAGTGTTATGAATATCATAGACATCATCATAAGCGACATCAAAATCTGCATGATGTATGTTATAAATCCTAAAAGTTCACCGTCCTGCATTTCGCCCGCTACCATAAGGTTTCCACCGAACCAGTATATTGCGAGTGTGCAGCCATAGACAACAAGCTGCATAAAAGGCATTGAATAGATGATAACGCTTTCTGCCTTATACTGCATATCTCTGAGTTTTTCTGACGCATCACGGAATTTCTGGCTTTCATGGTCTTCTCTTACAAAAGCCTTTACAACTCTTATTCCGATAAGGTTTTCCTGAATACTTGCATTGAGCGCATCATATTTTTTAAGCATCTTTTCAAAAAGAGGAAACGCAAATTTCGCTATGATTATAAGCGCTATTGCGAGAACAGGTATTGCAACGACAAATGTCATCGCAAGTTTAGAGTTTATTCTGAAAGCCTCAAAGGTTGCGATAGCAAGCATAAAAGGCGATCTTACAAATACTCTTATAAGCATCATATATGACATCTGTGTATTTGTAACATCGGTTGTGAGTCTTGTTATGAGGCTTGCTGTGCTGAATTTATCAACATTTGCAAAAGAAAAATCCTGAACCTTATCAAAAAGTTTTTTACGGACATTCTTTGCAAAGCCCATTGACGCCTCTGCTGCGAACTTTCCTGAAAGTGCACCGAACATAAGCGAGAAAAGTGCCATAGTAATCATTATAGCACCCATCTGTGCGACATATTTGATATTCCCGAGTTTTATGCCTCTGTCTACTATCTCTACCATTACGAGAGGTATTGTAGTTTCGAGGATAACTTCACAGATGACCATAATAGGTGCGAGTATCGATTGTTTAAGATACTTTCCGACACACGGAAAGAGTTTTTTTATCATCTTTATAATCCTCCCTTAAAAATTATCACAAATATCATTATACTCCTTATATTTTATAATGTAAATATCTTCAAAAATTTTCGTCAAATCCGTAATTAAACGGCATTTATAACTCAAAGTTATTGGATAAATTTTCAGACTTTTCACGCAGATTTCACACAACAAAACAAAAACCACAGAACAGAAGTCTGTGGTATGTTTTTATGTCAGGTCCTTATATTCAAAGGAAATGATTTTATCTATATCAGATGGTGATATTTCAACCTGATAACCTATCTTCCCTGCACTGAAAAAAATCGTGTCGAAAAGCATTGCTGTTTCATCGAAAAATGTTTTGAAATATTTTTTCATTCCTATTGGTGAACATCCTCCGTGAATATAGCCTGTGAGGGACAAAAGTTCCTTTGATTTAACCATAGAAACTGCTTTTTCGCCTGATGCCAAGGCTGCTTTTTTAAGGTCAAGTTCTTTATCGACAGGAATCGCAAAAACATAGTGTTCTCCCGATTTTCCGACTGTTACAAGTGTTTTGAAAACGCTGTCGTAATCTTCGCCCAAAGCATCGGCAACTTCTGTTCCCGAAACGGCACCTGTATCAAGATAACAATGACTTTTATATTCTATCTTTGCAGCGTCAAGTATACGCATTACATTTGTTTTTTCTTCTTTTTTAGCCATATATTTTACTCCGATTTATCTATTTACTGCAAATTCTTTTTCTTCTGAATTTACATCAATATCTTCTGCTATTTTATTTGTTATTCTAATTCTTTTGAGCGATTCCATAAAAGAAACAAGAAAATCTATTTTTTCTTCACTTCCCTGAACTTCGGCAAAAACATCGCCGTTTTCGAGATTTTCGCAAAATCCTGTTAAGCCAAGTCTTCTTGCAAGTTCTGAAAATTCAAGTCTGAATCCTATATTCTGGACTTTTCCACTGAAAGCCATTCTCTTTCTTATTATATCCGAATTTTCACTGAATTCAGGAATCTTCGCGTTCTTCACCTGATTTATAACATAGTTATTCTTGAATTTACTGATTTTTTCTTTGATTCCCATTTTTATACCTCTTTTATGTAGAAAAACAAAATAAAAAGTCGCAAAATGCGACTTTTTATTTTTAATGGTGGAGGCGAGGAGAATCGAACTCCTGTCCGAAAACCTATTCATACAGTTTTCTCCGAGCGCAGTCTTTTATTTAAAATTCCCTCATCTTACCGCCAAAAGACAGGCTGAAAGACTCAGTAGTCCTCAATACCTCTGTAAAGCGAGGACACTCTTTACAGATGTTCACCACTAATCGACGCCTGTTCCGATGCCGTGGTACTCATCGGGCAGACGCAGGCTTAAGTTAAGCAGCCTGGAGTTCGTAATTATTGTTAGCGTTTATATTTAAACACAATTACCGGTTTTATAGAGGTCCGATTCCTCTGCTCGCTTGCCATACTTCAAAATCCCCGTCGAAACCTTTACGCCCCCGTGGATTATCTGAGACGTTCTTTAACGGAACGCTCGATTTCACGCTTGGCATCGCGTTTTGCGATATCTTCACGCTTATCGTGAAGTTTTTTACCCTTGCAAAGACCTATCTGGATTTTTACTCTTGAGTCCTTAAAATAAAGAGAAAGAGGAATAAGGGTCAGTCCCTCCTGCTTTACCTTACCGAAAAGAGAGTTGATTTCTTTTCTATGCATTAAAAGTCTTCTTACACGGAAGGGGTCTTTATTGAATATATTACCCTTTTCATAAGGAGATATATGCATCCCTTTGACAAAAAGTTCGCCGTTGTCGATAGAACACCAGCTGTCTTTTAAATTCACTCCACCGTTTCGGATGGATTTTACTTCTGTTCCGACAAGTTCTATTCCTGCTTCAAAGCTGTCGATTACGAAATATTCATGTCTTGCCTGACGATTTTCAGATATTGTCTTGAGTGTTGCCAAAGGTAGCTCACCTCCCGTTTTTCTTTTGGTAAGATTACATTATACCACAATTAAAAAGTTTGTCAAGGGGAAATTTTAAAAAATTAAGAGCGTCGTTTTTCAGACGCTCTTTAAAATTACTGAATTGATGTTAAACCTCTTTTGGTTTCGGCGAATTCAATTATAAAATAATACCTTCCACTTGACGATTTAGCAATTCCGACGCCCATATGATTCCATTGTGGCATATCGATAATTGCTTTATGACCTGATGATTTCATCCATATTCCGTTGACAATATAATCGGGGTCAAGAGGATTATTGGTATTCCCTGGGCTCCAGTTTGCCATTATTTCACCAAAATCACGAAGAGATGATTTTATTCCTACATCTTCGAGAGCAGTGTTGTATTTTCTTCCATCGGGGCGATCGTGTGTAAACGATGTTACACTTTCAACAGCACGAATCTGTGCAGCATTTGTAAGATAGATGCTGACTTTACATTCCTGCAAACCTTTACTTCTTCTGTAAGAATTAACAAGTGCTGCTATTTCGTCTGCTGCCTCAACATACTGTGCAGGTGTTGTTCTCTGAGGCGCAGGTGGTGGTGTAGTTGTTGTTGCAACTGTTGTAGTTGTAGCTATTGTTGTAGTTGTTGCTACTGTTGTGGTAGTTTCAGGAACAGTTGTTGTGGTTTCAGGGGTTGTTGTTTCCTCTGTTGTAGTAGTTTCGGGAACTGTTGTAGTTTCGGGAGTTGTGGTTTCTTCAGTAGTTGCAACAGTTTCGGGAATGGTTGTTGTAGTCTCCACCGTTGTTTCTTCTGTTGTTGCAACTGTTTCAACAACAGTTGTTTCAGAGGTTGCTGGTATTGTTGTTTCAACCATAGTATCGGGTTCTGTTTTATTGCAACCTGTAAACGCTGACAACATAGCTAAAACTGTTATCAAAGATAAAATCTTTTTCATAAGATTCCTCCGTAAAATCATAATAACAGATTATATCATAAAATCCCTTAAAAATCAAGGCTATTGAAAAATTAACAAAGTTATTGTATAATTAGGTAACTGATTTTATTTAAAGAGGAATTTTTTATGTTCAACAAAAATGATATTACAGAACTTAATATAACAGACATCACAGACGAAGGAAACGGCGTCGGGAAAGCTGACGGAATCGCTGTTTTTGTTCCGTTTTCAGCAGTAGGTGACAAGTTATCCGTTAAGATAGTTAAAACGCAGAAAACTTATGCTTATGGAATTATTGACAAGATAATCGTTCCATCAGAAAGCCGAATCGAAATCGACTGTCCCGTTTTTAAAAAATGTGGTGGATGTTCTTTAAGACATATTTCTTATGAGTCAGAGCTTTCTGTCAAAGACAATATGGTAAGAAATGCTTTTAAAAGAATCGGTGGCGTTGAACCACAGTTTGAAGAAATACTTGGTTGTGATGAAACTGATTATTACAGAAACAAAGCACAGTATCCTGTTTCTAAAATTGATGGCAAGGCAGTTTTCGGATTTTACGCACAGAGAAGTCACAGAGTTATTCCTTTTGCTGATTGCAGATTACAGCCTGAGATATTTGCTGAAATATCTAAAAAAGTTCTTGAAATCGCTGTTAAAAAAGGGATTTCTCCTTATGATGAAATAAGCAATACAGGATTACTTCGACATATATTTTTAAGGCGTGGATATCATTCGGGCGAAATAATGCTCTGTCTTGTTGTAAGAAAGAATTGCAGAAGAGAAATAAAATCTCTTGCAAATGAGATAGTTCCACTTTACCCTGAAATAAAAACTGTCGTTATGAATATAAATCCCTCTAAAACAAATGTAATTATGGGAAAAGAAACAGAAGCTATATATGGCGACGGATTTATCTATGATGAAATGTGTGGTAATAAAATAAAGCTCGCTCCCGAAGCTTTTTATCAGGTAAATACAAAACAGGCAGAAAGACTTTACGGAATAGCATCTGAATATGCTGATTTAAAGGGTGATGAAACAGTTTTAGACCTTTATTGTGGTGCCGGAACTATTGGTCTTTCAATGGCGAAAAACATAAAAAAACTGATAGGCGTTGAAATAATCCCTGAGGCTATTGAAAACGCAAAGGAAAATGCCGTAAGAAACAAAATTGACAATGCTAAATTTATATGTGGTGACGCAGGAAAGGTCGCATCGGAACTTATAGCAAAAGGAATACGCCCTGATGTTATCGTTTTAGACCCTGCGAGAAAGGGTTGCGATAACGTTGCTTTAGATGCGATAATAAAAATGAATCCACAGAAAATAGTTTATATATCCTGCAACCCTGCAACCTGTGCGAGAGATCTTAAAATCCTATCTGAAAACGGATATAAGGCAGAAAAAGCAAGGGCTGTTGATATGTTCCCGAGGACAAATCATTGTGAGTGTGTTGTAAAACTTACAAAATAAAGGTGAAAATAATGTATAACGCAAAAGAAAAGCGACTCGAACTTGATGGGATAAGTATGAATTATATTTCGTTTGGTAAAGGCGAAAAAAATCTGATTATGATACAAGGACTTAACACGAACGGAATAAGTGGTTCTGCAAATATGCTCGGATTTATGTACAGAATTTTTGCGAAAGACTATAAAGTTCATATGTTTGATCGAAGAGATAACATAGATAAAGATATTACAGTAAGAGAATTTGCCTCTGATATAGCGTTTGCAATGGATAAACTTGAAATCAGAAGTGCTGATGTATTAGGGGTGTCACAAGGTGGAATGATTGCCCAGTATCTTGCAATAGACAGACCTGATTTAGTTAATAAACTTGTTCTGGCTGTTACTCTTTCGAGAAATAATGATACTGTTGAAAATGCATTGAACAACTGGATTGAAATGACTGAAAAAGGTAATTTCAAGGAACTTATCGTGGATATGACCTATAAAATGTATTCTGATAAATACATAAAAAAATATAAGCCGTTTATTCCGATATTGACTGTATTACAAAAGCCTAAAAATGTATCAAGATTTATCCTGATAGCAAAGGCTTGTCTTACTTGTAACACATATAATGAACTTGATAAAATAAAGTGTCCTGTATTTGTAATAGGTGGCAGAAAAGATAAGGTTGTCGGAGAAAAATCATCGGATGAAATTGCTGAAAAACTTGGATGTAAAAAGCATATATACGAAAATTTAGGACACTCGGCTTATGAAGAAGCAAAAGACTTTAATCAGATAGTTTATGACTTCTTAAAATCATAACTAACGAAAAACATCGTAAACACGCTTATCCACGAATCGTAGAATCCTCTTTTATTCACCATTTTCTACTCTCCGTGGGTGTGATTTATGTAAAATCCATGCGATAATCTAATCAGAAAGGAGGCACAAAGATGAATCAGATTTTAATCGGAAAGTTCATCTCATCTGAGAGAAAAAGAAAAGGATATACTCAGAAGCAGTTGGCTGAAAAACTTGGTATCAGTGATAAGACTGTTTCAAAATGGGAAACAGGAAATGGCTTCCCCGAAGTTTCTTTACTTCTCCCACTTTGCAGTGAACTTGACATTACTGTCAACGAACTTCTTTGTGGAGAAAGAGTTTCTGAAGAAGATTATATTAAGAAAGCAGAGGAAAATATGGTGAATATGATTAAGGAAAAAGAAGAAAACAGAAAAAAGGCAAAACTTACTATTGCTATCGGAATTATCTCAACAGTTGCGTTTCTTACATTACTTTTTGTAGTATGCGCATATACAGATGTTATATCGACACCTATAAAGGGATTACTGATACTCATTGCCTGTGCGATATTCGGTGTTGGTATTTGTATTGCAGCAGAGGGTGAAAGAACAATAGGATACTATAAATGCAAAAAATGTGGAAAGCATTTTGTTCCGACGGTTTCTGAATACACATTCGGACCTCATATGATTACAACAAGATATCTTAAATGTCATCATTGTAATAAGACCTCGTGGTGTAAAAAGGTTTTATCAAAAGACGACGAAGAATAAATTTTGAAACAAGAAGGGATAAACTGATGAAAAAAGCGATTATTATAATTGTTGCAGTTATTGTTATGGCGATACTTTTAATTCCTATTCCATTGCATTTAAAAGACGGGGGAACAGTTGTCTATCAGGCAATTTTATACAGTGTTTCTGACGTTCACAGTTTAAATCCCGACAAGCCCGACGGATACGATGACGGAACGATTATAAAAATCCTTGGGTTTGAAATTTACAATAGCGTAGAATAACAAAAAGGTCAGTAGTTTTCTACTGACCTTTTATTTTTACCAACCCTCTTTACTACGGTTGATTTCCTGAAAAACCTCATCTATCTCTTTTTGTGAACGCCCACTGAGTTTGAGATAATTTGTAAGAACCTGTTTATAATCTGAAACATCAATTATCTTTACATTGGGAAACTGCGAAAAATCAGGCATTGTAAGTTCATCATCAGAAACATATTTTCTTCCTACCTTACGGACATTTTCACAATAGAAACAATCTTCGGTATATCTTGATGCCTCTTCGCTGGTCTGTGGGAAAGGTTCGCTGTCAAGAGTTATCATTTCTTCTTTGGTTTCAAGATTTTTTATTCTTATACCCTGTTCTTCTTTACCCTCTATCTCTACAATTACATCTTTGAATTCGAGTTTATATCCGTTTACGGTAAAAACCTTTCTCATAATATGTAATTCCCCTTTTTATAAAAAAGCTATGTGAACTTAAACTGCTCACATAGCTTTTTATTATTTATCCATGTTTGCTGACGCTGAGTCTGTTGAGTGCACGTTTGAGTTTAAGCTGTGCCCTGTCAAATTCTACGCCACTTTTATGAATTTTTATTTTTTCTCTTGCATCTTCTTCGGAACGCTTAGCATGTTCGACATCTATTTCGTCTGCCCATTCAACTGCTGTTGCAAGAATAACAACACCTTCTTTTGAAACCTTTAATGTTCCACTTGAAACTGCTGCCACACGGAAATTTCCGTCCTTCATCTTAACCTTTAAAGGCCCTGCAGGGAGAACGGCTACATAGTCGATATGCTTTGCAAGAATTCCGACATCGCCGACTGTTGTTCTGACGATGACATTTTCTGTTTCATCATCAAAAAACAGCTTCTGAGGAGTAATTACTTTCAGCCTGAAAGTTGCTGACATAGTTATTCCTCCTTATACATTATTCTGCTTGGCTTTTTCGATAACATCGTCGATTGTTCCTGCAAAGAGGAATGCTGATTCGGGAATGTCATCGTGTTTGCCTTCAAGGATTTCTCTGAATCCTCTGATTGTTTCCTTTATGGGAACATATTTACCCTGCATACCTGTGAAAGGCTCTGCAACGCTGAAAGGCTGTGAAAGGAAACGCTGAATTTTTCTTGCTCTTGCAACTGTGAGCTTGTCTTCGTCAGAAAGTTCATCCATACCCATAATAGCGATGATATCCTGAAGTTCCTTATAACGCTGAAGAACAGACTGAACAGCACGTGCTGTTTCATAATGTTCGTTTCCGACAATTTCCGGTGTGAGTATTCTTGAGTTACTTTCAAGGGGGTCAACGGCAGGATAGATGCCGAGTGATGAAATGCTTCTTGAAAGAACTGTTGTAGCGTCGAGGTGTGCGAAAGTTGTTGCTGGAGCAGGGTCTGTAAGGTCGTCGGCAGGAACATAAACAGCCTGAACCGATGTTATAGAGCCCTTATTTGTTGATGTAATTCTTTCCTGCAATGCACCCATTTCTGTTGCGAGTGTAGGCTGATAACCTACGGCTGAGGGCATTCTTCCGAGAAGGGCAGAAACTTCTGAACCTGCCTGAGTAAATCTAAAGATGTTGTCGATGAAAAGGCGAACGTCCTGTCCTTCAACATCACGGAAATATTCAGCCATTGTAAGTCCTGAAAGTCCTACTCTCATTCTCGCTCCTGGTGGTTCGTTCATCTGACCGTAAACAAGAACGGTCTTATCAATAACCCCTGAGTCTTTCATTTCGTTATAAAGGTCGTTACCTTCTCTTGTACGTTCACCAACACCTGTGAATACTGAAATACCACCATGCTGGTTTGCAACGTTGTTGATAAGTTCCTGAATAAGAACTGTCTTACCTACACCGGCACCACCAAAAAGACCGATTTTACCACCTTTGAGGTAGGGTGCGATAAGGTCAATAACCTTGATACCTGTTTCAAGAACTTCTGAAGAACCCTGCTGTTCTTCATAGCTGGGCGCTTCACGATGGATAGCCCATTTTTCTTTTGTTTCGGGTGCGGGAAGGTTGTCAACAGGCTCTCCTAAAAGATTGAAAATTCTTCCGAGAGTTTCTCTTCCTACGGGTACCTTGATAGGTCCTTCTGTATCCTCTGCTTCCATACCTCTGACAAGTCCGTCTGTTGTGCTCATAGCGATACAACGAACTGTATCGTCACCTATGTGCTGTGCAACTTCGACTGTAAGAGGAGTTCCGTTATTGTCAATAACAATAGCGTTAAGCAGATTAGGGAGATTATCCTTTGAAAAACGGATATCGACTACCGCACCGATAACCTGCACGATTGTGCCTATATTTTTTGACAAATGATTTCAACTCCTTAAATCTGAGTTAGTTCTGAATCTGGGAGCCGCCGACTATTTCGGTTATTTCCTGAGTAATCGAAGCCTGACGCGCTCTGTTATAAACAAGTTGTAATTCTCCTATAATTTCACCTGCGTTATCCGAAGCAGATTCCATCGCTGTTCGTCTTGCTGCCTGTTCTGCTGCAAAACTGTCAACAACGGCGCCGAAAAGTATTCCCGAAATGTATCTCGGAACGATACTATCGAAAACTGCTTCTGCAGAAGGTTCATATTCGGTAAGGCTTGTTGCCTTTCCGTCGTGTCTGTTCTTATCAACTTCAAGCGGAAGAAGAACATAAGATTTGGGTTCCTGTGTGAGTGTATTGAGGAAAGAAGTATAGAAAAGTTCTATACTGTCGCAAAGGCCGTTTGAATAATGCCCCATTATTGTATCTACAATGTCGGATGCATCATAGATATCCATTCCCTCGGCGATTTCTGAATATTTCGCTCTTACCGTGAATTCACGCTTTTCGAAATATTCAACCGATTTTTTACCTATTGCGACTATTTCAACAGTTTTTCCTGTTTCTGAAATTTCTTTTGCTCTGCGATAAGCGAGTTTTAAGATATTTGAGTTAAACCCACCTGCAAGCCCTCTGTCACCCGCGATAACAATCATAAGAACTGTTCTTATTTCACGCTTTTTTGTGTATACAGATGAAAATTCGGGAGCATTTTTACTGATTTCACACATCGTTTCATAGAGTGTGTCGAAGAAAAGTCTTGCGTTATCTGCTCTTTCCTTCGCTTTTCTCAGCTTAGACGATGCTACAAGCTGCATAGCCTTTGTTATCTGCATTGTTGACTCAATGCTCTTGATACGCCGCTTGATGTCTTTCATATTAGACGCTGCCATTTAGATTTTCACCTCAATTTCAAAGTTAAAGTAAAGAAAGTTTTAAGCGTGTGATGAAATGAATTTAGAAACAAATTCGCTGAGTGCTGTTTTTATTTCTTCTTCGATTTCGGGTGTTATATCTTTCTTTTCTTTAAGCCCTGATATGATATCGGGGTGAGTTGTATCAACAAATTCAAAAAGTTCTTCTTCAAATTCAGCAACAGATGATGTCGGAATTGAATGGAGATAGTTATTTGTTACGGCATAGATAATGAGAACCTGATGTTCAACTGTAAGAGGAGAATTTCTTCCCTGCTTCAAAACTTCAACTACTCTTTCACCTCTTGCAAGGCTTGCCTTTGTGTCGGCGTCAAGGTCTGAACCGAACTGTGAGAATGCCTGAAGTTCACGATACTGAGAGTAAGTAAGTTTGAGTGAACCTGAAACCTTCTTCATAGCCTTTATCTGTGCGTTACCACCAACTCGTGATACAGAGATACCGGGGTTAACGGCAGGTCTTACACCTGAGTTGAAAAGGTCGGTTTCGAGGAATATCTGTCCGTCTGTGATAGAAATAACATTTGTAGGGATATAAGCAGAAACGTCTCCTGCCTGAGTTTCAATGATAGGAAGCGCTGTAAGAGAACCTCCGCCGTAATCTTCGTTGAGGTTACAAGCTCTTTCAAGAAGTCTTGAATGGAGATAGAATACATCTCCGGGATAAGCTTCACGTCCGGGTGGGCGCTTGAGAAGGAGTGAGAGTGCACGATATGCAACTGCGTGTTTTGAAAGGTCATCATAAACGCAGAGAACATCTTTTCCCTTTGACATAAAGTATTCACCCATAGCACAACCTGCGTAAGGAGCGATATACTGAAGGGGTGCGAGTTCTGACGCTGTTGCTGAAACGACGATTGTATAATCCATAGCGCCGTTTTTAGCGAGTGTTTCAACAACGTTTGCAACTGTTGAACGCTTCTGTCCTATTGCGACATAGATACAGATTACGTCTTTATCCTTCTGATTGATGATTGTATCGAGGGCGATTGCAGTTTTACCTGTCTGACGGTCACCGATGATAAGTTCTCGCTGACCTCTTCCGATAGGAATCATGGAGTCAATAGCCTTGATACCTGTCTGGAGAGGAACATTAACTGATTTTCTTGTAATGATACCGGGAGCGATCTGCTCTATGGGTCTTGTTTCTGTTGTAAGGATAGGGCCTTTGCCGTCTATCGCCTGTCCGAGTGAGTTTACTACTCTTCCGAGAAGTTCATCGCCAACGGGAACAGAAACGATTTTCCCTGTACGCTTTACTGTATCGCCTTCCTTGATGCCTGTATCGTCACCGAGCATAACCGCACCGACGAATTCCTGTTCAAGGTTTAAAGCCATACCGTAAACGCCGTTTGAGAACTCAAGAAGTTCGTTTGACATACACTTCTCAAGCCCATGGATATTTGCAATACCGTCGCCGACTGTAACTACTGTTCCGATGTCGGTATTTTCAATCTTATTACTGTAATTCTTGATCTGTTCTTTAATAAGACCGGTAATTTCATCTGGGCGCAAATTCAATTTGTTCACACCTTTCGGTTTTAAAATTTATGCTATTATTGATTTTACTGATGTTTTTATTCCTTCAAGTCGGTTTCTGATACTTGAATCCATACGGACGTTATCATAATCAAGGATAATTCCCCCGAGAATTGATTTATCCGTTTTTTCAACGAGAGTTATCTTCTTTCCACTGACACTTTCAAGTTTCGCTTTGAGCTTTGTCTTTAAAGCGTCTGAAAGAGGCTCTGCTGTTGTTACTTTGACTTCGATTATTCCGTTATAATCGTTGTAAAGTGATTTAAGACACTCAGAAATTCCCATAAAGGATGACATACGATTTTTTTCTGTTATTACAAAAAGAAAATTCATCGCATATTCTGAAAGTTTTCCTGAGAAAACTTTATTAAGACTTTCTTTCTTCTCATCAAAAGAGATTGTCGGAGAAGACAGAAGTTTTATAAAATCGGGGTTTTCACCGAATATTTTTGCTGTTTCGAAAATTTCGGTGCATAAGGTTTCGAGGCAATTCTGTTCCTTACCAAGACCAAATACCGCTTCGGCATAAGTTTTTTCAACAATTCCTGCCATTACAGTTCACCCACATTTTCAATAAATTCCTCGATAAGTCTGTCGTTATCCTTTGTTGTGATTTCTTTTTCGACAACCTTTTCTGCGACAGCTATTGCTATTTCGGAAATTTCGTCCTTTATCTGATTTACTGCACGTTTCTTTTCACGCTCGATATCTTCGTTAGCCTTAGCAACAATACCTGCTGCTTCATTTTTGGCAGCAAACACGATTTCATCTGAACGCTGCTGGGCTTTTAAAGTAGCGCTTCTGATAATATCTGCAGATTCTTCTTTCGCGTTACGGATTTTTTCATCATATTCAGCTTCGAGAGCCTTTGCAGTTTCTCTCGCTTTATCCGCTTCGGAATAAGAATCTTCAACATATTTCTTTCTTTCTTCAAGTATCTGGTTTACTTTTCCGAAAAGAAAATGTTTTATTACCAGAAAGAGAATCAGAGTGTTAAGGAGAGTTCCGACAATAGTACCGGGGTCTATCGACAGGAACTCAAGATTGAGAGCACCTGACGCTATGCACGGTAATATCATTTCAACGCTCATACAGTCCTCCTGATATTAAAGGAAATATTTGATAAAGGGATTACCGAAGAGAAGGATGAGGGCAACTACGAAGCCGTAGATACCTGTTGTTTCGGCAACGGCACAACCGATGAACATTGTTCTTGTTACATCTCCCTGTGCTTCGGGCTGGCGAGCGATAGCTTCACAAGCCTTACCTACTGCATAACCTTCACCGATACCGGGGCCGATACCTGCGATCATTGCAAGACCTGCGCCTATTGCGGAACCCATAAGAACGAGTGCCTGAAAAAATCCCATTTCATTCTGAAAATTCATAAAATTTGACCTCCATTATTTTAATTTAAATAATAAACATAGTTATTTTTTGTCATCGGGGATGCAGTTTCCGACATTAGCCATTGTAAGCATAACGAAAATGAATGCCTGCATAAATCCGCTGAACAAATCGAAATAAACCGAGAGCACAGCAGGGATACCTACCTGCAATACACCGATTTTCAGTTCTCCCATGCTGAAGTAAAGATGAAGCTTTGCCGAAAGATTGGCAAGCGCCCAATAAATCAACGATGTGATTACCATTCCACCTGCAACATTTCCGAAATGACGGAGACCCATTGAAACAGGTGTCATAACTTCGGAGAAGATGTTCATAGGTGTCAATACGAAAATAGGCTCGGTAAATCCTTTAAGATAGCCACCGATACCGCTGTATTTAAGCTTGGTGTAGGTTATCATAACAAGGCATATAAGCGCCCATGATATTGTAACGCTTGCGTCTGCTGTCATTGAGCGGAGACCGAAAAGGCTGACAAGGCTTCCCGTTATGGAGAAGACAAAAATTGTCGCAATGTAAGGAGCGTATACGAGGTGTGACGGACCCATATTGTCCTTGACGAGTTTGTTGACGGTTTCGACTATCCATTCAGCAACTACCTGTCTTTTTGTCGGGATTTTTCCCATTCCGTGAGTAAGCCATATAACAAACAGGCTGATTAAGACAACCAGAACAAATCCTATAACAACGGATTCGGTTATGTTTATTGTTCCGATAAGAGGAAGTTCAAAACTGAACAGCACACCAGGACCACTTACTCCCCCGAAATCGCCCGACTGAGCAATTCCCATATTATTTTCCCTCCTTTTTGTCAGAATAGATTGATTTGATAAAATATATCGGTTTGACATAAAG
>JAZNQY010000018.1:0-2426 GCA_045590375.1 Oscillospiraceae bacterium
AGATTTTTTTAATTTTTTAATCTGTCTTATGTCATTTCCGACGAATCTGAGGTATGTATACTCCCCGAAAATCCTTGAAGCAACGCGATCATCGTATCTTTCAGAAACATCATCGCTTGTCAGATTAGAGCTGATTATCGTCGGAAGATTTCTGTTAATTCGGGTGTTTATTATGTTGTATATTGTTGAGTGATTAAAAGGATTCTTTACTTCAGCACCCAGATCGTCAAGTATGAGAAGGTCAACAGATGTTATCATCGCAAGAGTGTTCTTATCAGATTTCCCGTAATGTTCTTTTTCGATTTCGTTGAGATAGTTGATAATCGAATCATAAGCAACATTATATCCTTTTGCAATGACTTCTTTTGCTATCGAAAGAGAAAGGTGAGTTTTTCCGAGCCCCGTTTCACCACACATAAAAATGCTTCCTGAATTTTTTGAAAAATTCAATGCATATTTTTTGCAGTATCCAAAAATCTTTGTCATGATTTCAGCATCTTTTCCGTCGTAATAAAAGATGTTGAAGTCTTCAAAATCGCACATTTTCACACTTGAATTTTCATTGAAACTTTCGATTTTTATTTTTTCGATTATTTCGTTGAAGCAACGGCATCTTCTTCCGTTAAAAACTCCTGTATCATTACATATGTCGCAGGTGTAGTGCGTATCAAGATAGTCAGAAGGGTATCCGTTCGATATGAGAAGGTCGTTCTTGAGTTTCTGGCTTTCAAGATTTTTCTGTCTGATTTTTTCAATCTGACTTTCTGCGTCAGGCTTTTTTAGGATTACAACCTTTGCGAGTTCACATATTGTTGAAGAAAGTTTTTCGTTTATTTCACTGAATTCAGGGATTTTTTCTTCAAGTTGAAGCTTTCTTTCTTCAGCATCTCTTTCTGCTTTGATTTTTCTTTCGTTTATAATTCTTATAGCCTCATTGTATATTTCGTTATTCATCATTTCCTCCCAAATCAAGTGCAATCTGAGCTAATGTATCAAAATCATATGTTTTCTTCGTATTTTTCTGTTTCGCCTCGGTTTTTGTCTTGCTTTCTCCGGCTTCAACATCATTTTTACTTGTATAACCTTTTTCTTTCCAGTCAGAAAGTATTTTATCGGTATAGGCAAAAGACAGTTTTCCTATTCTGTCGATAGTTTTATCTGATGCTAATTCAAGGAGCTCATCAGAATATCCTTGATTACACCATAATTCTGCGATTTGTTTTTGTTTTGAAGTTAACTTGGTTTCTATACCGAAAATTCTCTTTATCTTTCTGAAGAAAACTTCCATCGTATTCATACGATTTATTTCTTCTTCTGCTGATTTTGCGTCGTTTATGCCTTTTTCACACCAGTTTTTAGCAACTGTTTCTATGTATCCGGAAGATAACTTGTCCATCTCTTTACAATGCTGTAAAAGCATGATAATAACATCTGAAGAAAGACCCATATAATCGTGAATCCAGACAATAGTACGCTGTTCTGTATGGTTGAGTATTTTTGAATATATGTTTTCTGCTCTTTCAAAAAGAAATTTTATTTCTGCTGAATTAGCTATTCTTTCGGCGATTTCAGCAGGGGAAAGTTCGTGTCTTTCAGTAGTTTTTATCTTTTCTTTCTGTATAGAAACAGGTTTTGTTTCTTCTTTTTCAACGAACGGCATAGAAAGGTTTTTGTTATCTGAAAGAACTCCTATGTTTTTCCAGAAAATCAACGCTTCTTCTACTGTTTCTCCGTCGATTCCGAGCTTCTGCGAAATTTCTTCGGATCCACAATGATGGTCGTTATGATATGATATATAAAGAAGAACTTTAAGCTGTTCTCCGGTTGCGATTTTAAGGTTGTTTTCAGCAACAGAAACAGGAACAGCGAATATTCTTGTCCATTGTAAAGGGTTGAATTCGTAATCCATAAATACTCCTTCTAAAGTAAAAATGATGCATACGAATATTATAACATACTTATACTTAAAATTCCAATAATTTTTTAAATAATTTTATATATTATTTTTACAATTAAAAATAACTTGCAAAATTCCTTATAATGTACTATAATAATTTAATATGGTGCTGAAACAACACCATCAATGTCTGCGGAGGTGAATGTTAATGGCAGAAATTAAAAAGAATAATAAAAAAACTGCTGTAAAGGCAGAAAATAACGATATAAAAGAAAAAACAACAAAATGCAGAAATAAAACTATTTCTGCATCGTCTGATGGTGGAGAGTTTGTTTCCTGCGATAGCGTAGATTCAAAAGATATGAAAAGCAAGGATAATTTAAGTGCAAACAGCATTTTCCCCGCGATTGCAATGAGAGGGCTTGTTGTTTTCCCTAAAATAGTCATGCATTTCGATGTCGCAAGAGAAAAGTCAATTCAGGCTTTAAAGGCTGCTATGGCTACAGATCGCAAGATTTTCCTTGTAGCA
>JAZNQY010000019.1:0-3291 GCA_045590375.1 Oscillospiraceae bacterium
TAATAATTCTCTCGCTTTGGCAAGGCGCGTCTGTATTGTTGATGGCTTTTCACCGAGCATTTCACCTATCTCCGAGGTTTTATATCCCTCATAATAATAAAGATAGGTAGGAATTCTGTATTTGTCTGAAAGATTAAGAACTTCATAAAGAACAGAATTTTTGTTATCCTCAGCAGCAACATCCTTCATCGCTTCTGTATAATCGTTTCTTTTGTTCCACCATTTTTTAAGAAGAGTCCTGCACTTATTTGAAGCTGTAACAATAAGCCACGCCTTTGCCCTTTCGTCGTTTTCAAATGAAGGTGAGCGACGTATCATTGAAAAGAATGTATCCTCTGTAACATCGAGGGCATCGTGTTCATTCTTCATATATAGAAAAGAAATACGATATACTGTATCGAAATAAAGTTCGTATATTCTTTTTATTTCTGCGTTATCCACATCGCACCTCCCTGACTTTTGATAAGCGCTTTCATATATAAAACTATCGGAAGAGGGGTTTTATCCTTGAGAAGAGAAATTTTTTCAAATTCTCATCCGTTTCATAAAACCACAGACACAAAACTGCGATAAAGCGAAAAGATTGTATCTTTTTGCAAGGAAGTTTCCCGAAGTCGTACTCGTGTACTACGAGGGGAACTGACACAGTAAAAAGTGCAAGATTTTCGTTTTATTACCCCACAAAGTAAAAATCCGGAGATTATAAATCTCCGGATTTTGAATTATTGATAGTCTACAACATTTACCCAAGAGAGAAGAAATTCTCTTTCCTTTTCGTTGCCCTTTACTGACTGTGACGCTGCAACTATTGGCATCCATTTCTGAACATACTGCATAGCTGTGTCGCTCTTCTTGCAGAAAAGTTCGAGGTATTTTTTAGCGCCGTCCATATCTTCATTAAGACAGAAAAGAAGATATGTTCTTGCGGCATCTGCTGACGCATTACCCTGTGTAGCGTGTGCCCAGTCGAGAATGTAGGGTGTGCCATCCTTTGATATTATTACATTGGATGTATTGAAATCACCATGACAGAGTTTATTATGCTTAGGCATTGATTCGAGGCGTGTGAAAAGGTCGTATTTTACAGTTGCATCAAGTTCTGTAAGACCTATCTTGCGATTCATCTTATCCTTGAGTTTTGTAAGGAGAGGGTTTGTCTTTGACTGAACTTCTATCTGAAGGTCAACTAAAAGTTCGAGGTATTTATCCTTATCGGAAGGATTTTCTTCGATAAGTTGTGTGAGTGTTTTTCCTTCGATAAATTCAGAAACTATTGCCCATTTATCTTCGATAGTTGTTACACCGATGATTTTGTTGATGTTAAGACCTGTTTCTTCAACTCTCGCCTGATTGAGTGCTTCGTTTAAAACATCTGCTTTTGAATAATCCTTATCAAAAACCTTTATGCATTTATCGCCGTCACGGTAGATTGTTTTTTTGTTTCTTACTGCTATTACATTATCGAGTTTCATTTAAAAATCCTCCTTATGACTTTTTCTTGCTTGTTTTTGCCGGAGTTTTCTTTGCAGGTGTCTTTTTTGCCACTGTTGTTGTTTTCTTTGTTGTTGTTTTTTTAGCAGCAGGCTTTTTGGCAGGTGCTGTTTTCTTCTTCGGCATTTCGGGTTCAACAAAATGCTTTCCGTAGTATGCATTAAGATACATCTGCTTGATTTCACTCATAAGAGGATAACGAGGGTTAGCGCCTGTGCACTGGTCATCGAATGCCTGTTCTGTCATTTCGTCAAGACGAGCGAGGAAATCCTTTTCATCGATACCATAATCCTTTATGGATTTCTTTATGCCGACTTTCGCTTTGAGTGTATTTATTGCCTTTATGAGATTTTCGAGTTTTTCTTCATCAGATTTACCCTTTATTCCGAGGTAATCAGCAACTTCTGCATAACGAGCGAGTGTATGAGGATGGTCATACTGTGAGAATGTTCCCATCTTGACAGGAGTTTCTGATGCGTTAAAGCGCATGACTTCTTCTATGAGGAGCGCATTTGCGACACCATGGGGAAGATGATGGAATGCACCGAGTTTATGTGCCATTGAGTGACAAACGCCGAGGAATGCGTTTGCAAAAGCCATACCTGCCATTGTTGCGGCGTTGGCCATCTTTTCTCTTGCTTCAACATCGGTCTGTCCGTTATCATATGCTCTGGGGAGATATTCAAAAACAATTTTGAGTGACTGAAGTGCAAGACCGTCTGTATAGTCAGTAGCGAGCATTGCTGCATATGCTTCGAGTGCGTGAGTTACAGCGTCAATACCTGATGCTGCTGTAAGACCCTTAGGCGCTGACATATGGAAATCTGTGTCGATAATTGCCATATCGGGAAGAAGCTCGTAATCAGCGAGAGGATATTTAACGCCTGTTTTTTCGTCTGTAATAACTGCGAAAGGAGTAACTTCAGAGCCTGTTCCTGCTGATGTCGGAATTGCTACAAAATATGCCTTTTCACCCATTTTAGGGAATGTATATACTCTCTTTCTGATATCGACAAATCGCATAGCCATATCCATAAAGTCTGCATCGGGATGTTCATAGAGAACCCACATAATCTTTGCAGCGTCCATAGCAGAACCACCACCGAGTGCTATAATGCAATCGGGTTTGAACGCAGACATCTGAGCTGCACCTTCTTTTGCCGACGCGAGTGTGGGGTCGGGTTCAACATTGAAGAATGTTGTATGAGCAATACCCATTTCGTCGAGCTTATCAGCGATGGGCTTTGTGTAGCCGTTTTCATAAAGGAAATTGTCGGTTACAATAAACGCTCTCTTCTTGCCCATAACTTTTCCGAGTTCGTCAAGAGCAACAGGCAGACAGCCTTTTTTCATATAAATCTTTTCAGGTGCTCTGAACCAAAGCATATTTTCCCTTCTTTCAGCTACTGTTTTGATATTGATAAGGTGTTTAACACCAACATTTTCGGAAACCGAGTTACCTCCCCATGAGCCACAGCCAAGTGTAAGTGAGGGAGCGAGTTTGAAGTTATAAAGGTCTCCTATTCCACCCTGTGATGAGGGTGTATTTATGAGAATACGGCAGGTTTTCATTCTTTCGCCGAATTCGTGGATTTTTTCCTTTTCTGTTACTGCGTTGAGGTAAACAGATGATGTATGGCCATATCCACCATCTGCAATAAGAACTTCTGCTTTGCTCATTGCATCATCAAAAGATTTAGCCTTATACATAGCGAGAACGGGAGAAAGTTTTTCGTGTGCGAATTCTTCTGAAAGGTCAACACTCTTGACTTCGCCTATGAGGATTTTTGTTCCCTCGGG
>JAZNQY010000020.1:0-2883 GCA_045590375.1 Oscillospiraceae bacterium
TTGCATCTTTAACTTGACTTTTTTTGTTGTATATTGTATAATTTATCATGTGATTTTATGCTGTTTTTTTAAATATTCATCCAAAATCATAATCTTTTGTCGGAGTGATTAAAATGCAAAAAATCCACGTTAATACAAGTAATCCTTATGATATAACAATCGGGTCTTCTATACTTGAAGATTGTGGTAATATTATAAAAAAAGTTACAAAGGCATCTAAAATCGCACTTGTAACCGATGACACAGTAGACTTATTATATAGCGAAAAAGTTATAAATTCTCTAAAAAAATCAGGATTCAATGTAATAAAATTTGTTTTTCCCAACGGCGAAGCATCAAAATGTTTTAAAACATTGAATAATCTTTATGATTTTCTTGCAACTAACGAAATAACAAGATCTGATTGTCTTGTGGCGCTTGGGGGTGGAGTTGTCGGAGACCTTACAGGATACGCTTCAGCAACTTTCCTCAGAGGTATAGACTTTGTTCAGATTCCTACCACTCTTCTTGCTCAGGTTGATTCTTCAATCGGTGGAAAAACTGCTATTGATATACCTGCCGGAAAAAATCTTGTTGGTGCCTTCAAGCAACCCCTTGCTGTAATATGCGATATTTCAACCCTTTCAACATTAAAACCTGAAATCTTTTCTGATGGAATGGGTGAAGTTGTAAAATACGCAATGATAAGATCTTATGAATTATTCGAAATCCTTTCAGAAAAAAATGTAAAGGATAATCTTGAAGATGTAATATGCAGATGTATAGATATAAAGCGTCAGATAGTCGAAAATGATGAATTCGATAAAGGTGAAAGAATGCTTCTTAACTTCGGACACACTTTCGGACATGCTATTGAAAAAATACAGAATTTCACAGGACTTTCCCATGGAAGTGCCGTTTCTGTCGGAATGTGTATTATAACCGAACTTGCAATAAAACATGAACTTTGTAACGAAGACACATATGTAAAACTTAAAGACTGTCTCAAAAAATACAATCTTCCCATATCAGTTGATATTCCATATGAAGAATTAGTAAAGCACTGCGTTAACGACAAAAAGAGAGATGCAGATAATATAAATCTTGTAATATCAACAGAAATAGGGAAATCAGAATTGAGAAAAATTCCAATAAAATCATTGCTTGACTAACGGAGAAAATTATGGATATAAAAATCGAACCAAGATTGTTAAACGGAAAAGTAAAAATCCCACCTTCAAAAAGTGTTTCTCACAGAGTTCTTATATCTGCTGCATTAGCGTCAGGAACTTCCGAGATAAAAGGAATAATGAATTCCAAAGATATTATTGCTACCACCGAATGCTTAAAAGCTATGGGGGCTAATATAACAGAGCACGATGGTGTTGCTCAGATCACAGGTATCTCTTCTGTTTCTGAAAATGTCATTCTTGATTGCTGTGAATCTGGTTCAACATTAAGATTTTTAATCCCTGTTGCTGCTGCTCTTGGAATAAACGCTACTTTCATAGGCAAAGGAAGATTACCCGAAAGACCTATCATCCCATATTTAAGAGAATTATCACAGCACGGAATCGAATTTAATTATAATGGTTCAATGCCTTTTTCTATTTCAGGGAAACTCTCGGGTGGACGATATGAGATAGAAGGTGATATCTCATCTCAGTTTATTACCGGTCTTTTATTTGCACTTCCTTTATGTAAAGAAGATTCAGAAATCCATCTGCTTTCTCCTTTACAGTCAAAGCCTTATGCCGATATGACGATAGAAACATTACGCAGATTTGGTATTTTTATAAAATCTACAGACTACGGATATTATATTGAAGGCAATCAGAAATATAAAAGTTATGATACAACTATCGAAGGAGATTATTCTCAGGCAGCATTTTTCTATGTTGCAAATGCGCTCGGGTCTAAAATAGAACTTTCAAATCTTTCTCCTGATAGTAAGCAGGGAGATAAAAAAATTCTTGATATTTTGTCAAAATTATGCTATAATGACGAAAGCAATGAATTTAATATCGATGTTTCAGATATTCCCGATCTCGTTCCTATTCTTGCAGTTTTAGGAAGTTTTGGCAAAAAACCTATGCGTATTTCTAACGCTGAAAGACTCAAAATCAAAGAAAGTGACAGACTCTTAGCAATTTCTGAAGCTATCAATGCTATCGGAGGGAAAATCGTTACACTTAACGATGGCATTCTTATTCTCCCTGTGGAAGAGTTCTACGGTGGAGTTGTGAATAGTTATAATGACCACAGAATTGTAATGGCTACTGCGATAGCATCAACAAAAAGCAAAGCACCCATAATAATCAAAGGTGCCGAATCTGTGGACAAATCATACCCTGGATTTTTTGATGAATTTAATGCACTTGGAGGAAATTCTTATGTCATCAGTTTGGAGTAATCGTATTACAATATCAATTTTCGGTGAATCTCATGGTTCAGCGATAGGTGTTACAATTGACAATCTTCCTGCAGGTGAATACATCGATATGCCTGAAATAATTAAGTTCATGTCAAGAAGAGCCGCAAGGAATAAAAAAATCTCTACTGCTCGTCAGGAACCTGATATTCCTACTATTCTTTCGGGTGTTTATAAAGATCGCACAACCGGCACACCTCTCTGTGCTATAATAAACAATACAAACACACATTCTGCAGATTATTCTTCTATCTCAAAACTTGCTCGCCCGGGACATGCTGATTATACGGGTGCTTTGAGATATAATGGATTTAATGACAACCGTGGTGGTGGTCATTTTTCTGGAAGACTTACTGCTCCCCTCTGTTTTGCAGGTGCTGTTTGTGGTCAAATTCTCGAACGCAGAGGCATTTATACAGGAGCGCACATTCTTTCTATAAAAGATGTACGTGACAACAGATACAGCCCTTTAG
>JAZNQY010000021.1:0-11371 GCA_045590375.1 Oscillospiraceae bacterium
AAGCTTCCTAAAAAACCATTTATCCATTTAGGATTATCAACATTCTCATTTCTGCCCGAATGATATGACAACAATTCTTTAGCTTCTTCTATACTCATATTCTTTCTTCCTTTATAATTATGCCTCAAGTGAAAATTCAAATTTTCTGCTCATATAAATTCTTATTTATCGTTACTCCATGAAAAATCAAACTATTTTTTCAGATTATTCTCTTTATCAAAAAATGCTTTTTTGATAACAGGCTCTTTTTCCTTATATTTTTCGATTGCTTCGGGTGTGTAGTATTCCATATTTAAGTCCTCCTTAAAACAGTATTTTCCCAACTAAATTGTACATTAATATTAAGAAAAAAACAACAAAAAGGGAATGAACGGGTTAAAAATTGGAATGAACGGGAGGTTTTTGTTATTTTAGTTTTTCAATTCGCCATTTTATTATAATAAACTGATACTGCTTTTATCATATTATTTTCATCAAAAAGAATTGCTATATGTTCATGGTCATTAAAAAAATATCTGTATGACCTTGTGCCCTCGGAAACATTAGGTTCGCCGAGTATTTTAATTACATCTTCTGCAGAACTTTTATCTGTTATTCCCATAATATTGAATTCGGATATTCCATTTTTGTTTTCTCCCATTCCATCGGAAATAAAAAGCAACACTATGTTATTGTCCTTTATTGTTTTATCTATATTTCCATTAACATAAATTGTTGCAATGTAATTATCTTCATAATATAAACTATCAGCCGTAAAATTATCCACTTCAATATAAGTAGGTTCATCTTTAAGTTTAAACCCATTTCCCATATTTGCAACAGTGCAAGGCAATGAAAATTTCTGACCGCATATTTCCATATCTGTAATCAGATCTTCCATTGTCCAATCTGTAATTTCATAAATCAAATCAGATGATGAATTTACTGTCGTTTCAATAGTTTCCTGTGAAGGTGTCTTCTGGCAAGCAGTAAAAATACCTACTGAGAAAATAGCCACAAGAAAAAGTGAAACTGATTTTTGTACTCGTTTTTTCATAATTTAATCTCCCCTTTACTTTCTCAGATTATTCTCTTTATCAAAAAATGCTTTTTCGAGGGTTTGGTATTCTTCCTCTGAACATACTTCCCTGCATTTTTTCTGATATTCTTTTGAACGCTTTAACATATCGTTTATTTTATCACATGGAAATTCACTGCACATATTACATTTTTCTACTTTGTGGTTATGAGTACATTCAACGAGATTATATGTGCATTTTTTATGAGATGAACAACCATCGCATTTTATTTCATCGTTTGAAACAATTTTATCCCTGAAACCTATTCTATACCAAATTTCTGCAACTTTTTCAAGTTCATCATCGCTTTTGGCATTATATCTCGGGCAATAAATGCAGTTATCACCACAGAGAGTTATTTTTTCTTCCATAAAATCCCCTACTTTCTTAAAAAGTATATCACAAAAACAAAAAAGGCACAAGAGAGTTGTGCCTTCTTTTTATTAAAATGTAAGTTGTTCGTAATCTTCAAGGTCCCTCGCGTAGCTTCCTGCGACAGGAATATTTTTAGCACGATATTTTTCAACATCGGGTGCTAATTCTTCTGTTACAATATAAGCAGATTCAACCTTGGATTTTGATTTGAGTGTCATAACAGCGACGCCTATTGTGTTCTTTGTAGTCTTTGGTAAAATCATACCCGAATTGAAAACAAGTGCTTTCCCACTTGTTGATTTGATAAGAATATCGGTATTATCCTTTATTTCTATCATCTTGACAAGAGGATTCTTATCCGAATAAGCATTGTTCAGTTTCTTTCGGTTGAGTTTTGTTTCATAGGCGTTTATCGGAACTTTAGCAACCTTTCCGTTTTCAAAGAAGAAAAGCAGAGTTTCGGAGTAATCTAAAGTTACAGCCATTGACGCAAGGTTTTCGCCTTCATCAAAACCAAGTTTAGCAGGAATAAACTCTCCTAAATTACTTGCTTTAGTATCCTGGAACTGTGATGCTTTAGCCTTATAGACCTGTGATTTATCGCTGAAGAAAAGAATGTCTGCTCTGTTGGTTGTTTCAACAGAGAACGCCATTGTGTCGCCCTCTTTGAACTTCTGTTCTCCACCCATTCTGAGTGAAAGAGGAGTAATTTTCTTGAAATATCCACTCTTTGTAAGAAAAAGATTAACAGGATAATCAGGAACTTCTTCTTCAACACTTTCTTCTTCAATATCGCCTGCATAGATAAATTGTGTTTTTCTCGGCTGACCGTATTTCTTCTTGACATCTTCAAGTTCTGAAATGATGATCTTTCCGATTTTCTTTTCATTTGCAAGAATATCCTGCATTTCAGCGATATCTTTTTCAAGTTGTTCGATTTCACCTGTTCTTTTAAGGATGTATTCCTTATTGAGATGACGGAGTTTGATTTCAGCAACATATTCTGCCTGAATTTCATCAATTCCGAATCCTATCATAAGGTTTGGAACAACATCGGCTTCTTCTTCTGTTTCACGGACAATTTTAATAGCCTTATCAATATCAAGGAGGATTTTTTCAAGTCCCTTTAAAAGATGAAGTTTATCTTTTTTCTTTGCAAGGTCAAAATAAACTCTGCGTTTAACGCACTCTTTTCTGAAGGCTGTCCATTCTTCAAGAATTTCTCTGACACCCATTACTCTGGGAGTTCCACCTATAAGAATATTGAAATTGCAAGGATAACTATCCTGTAAAGGTGTCATCCTATACAGTTTCTGCATAAGTTTATCAGGGTCTACCCCACGCTTTATATCAATAGCAAGTTTAAGACCCGAGATATCTGTTTCGTCTCGGATATATGATATTTCTTTAATCTTGCCCGATTTGATATGTTCAACGATTTTATCCATAATAGCCTCAACCGTTGTTGTCGGCGGAATTTCAGTTATTTCAATACATCCTGCTTCTTTATCGAAGTTATACTTTGAACGAACTTTTATACTTCCTCTTCCTGTATCATAAACTTTCTGAAGTTCTGTCTCGTCGTAGATTATAAATCCACCACCTGAAAAATCAGGGCCTTTAAGTGTTGATATAATATCATGTTCGGGATTTTTTATAAGAGATACAGTTGTATCGCATATTTCTGAAATATTGAATGAACATACGTTACTTGCCATAGAAACGGCAATTCCGACATTAGAGTTGACAAGAACCGAAGGGAATGTTGTCGGAAAAAGAGTGGGTTCTGTCATTGTGTTATCGTAGTTAGGAACGAAATCAACAGTATCCTTATCTATATCCCTGAAAAGTTCGTTACAGATAGGTTCAAGCTTGACTTCTGTATATCGGGATGCAGCATAAGCCATATCTCTTGAATAGGCCTTACCAAAGTTGCCCTTACTATCAACATAAGGATGCAAAAGTGCCTCATTACCTCTTGAAAGACGGACGAGTGTTTCGTAAATTGCTGCGTCACCATGCGGATTGAGTTTCATAGTCTGTCCCACTACATTGGCAGACTTTGTTTTCTGTCCTGTTAAAAGCCCCATCTTATACATTGTATAGAGGAGTTTTCTATGAGATGGCTTAAATCCATCAATTTCAGGAAGCGCTCTTGAAACTATAACGCTCATCGCATACGGCATATAGTTGCTTTCGATAGTGTCGGTTATTTTCTGTTCAACAACAACACCACTGTTTTCTATTTCAGCGTTAGGCATTTTTTTGATACGCTTTTCAGGTTCCTTTTTCTTTCTTCCTGCCATAAAATCTCCTCCTTTCTTAACTTATATCTGCAAAATCAAGATAACGGCTACCATTTTCTGAAATATAATCTTTTCTGCCCTGAAGGTCATCTCCCAGAAGCATTTCAAACATATATGCTGTTTTTTCAATATCTGTGGGAGTAACCTTTATAAGTCTTCTTGTATCGGGATTCATAGTTGTAAGTGACATCATTTCAGGTTCGTTTTCACCAAGTCCTTTAGAACGCTGAATGATATATTTCTTATTTCCTATCTTTTTAAGAACATCTGCCTTTTCTTTTTCTGAATATGCAAAGTATGTCATATCTCCACAGGTTATTTCAAAAAGTGGTGATTCTGCTATATAAACATATCCTTCATCTATAAGAGTTGGTGTGAGTCTGTAAAGAAGTGTTAAAATAAGTGTTCTTATCTGGAAGCCGTCGACATCGGCATCGGTACAGATGATAATCTTGTTCCAGCGAAGTCCATTAATATCGAAAGAAGAAAAGTCTTTATTTGCTTTTGATTTTACTTCAACTCCACATCCTAATACCTTAAGGATATCGACAATAATTTCACTTTTGAAAATTTTATCATAATCTGCTTTAAGGCAGTTGAGGATCTTACCTCTTACAGGAATGATAGCCTGGAATTCTGCATCTCTTGCAAGTTTACAAGCGCCGAGAGCAGAGTCACCTTCTACTATATAAATTTCTCTCTTGCCTACATCTTTTGAACGGCAATCGACAAATTTCTGAACCATATTCGAAACATCAATATTCCCCTGAAGTTTTTTCTGAATATTGAGTCTTGTTTTTTCAGCGTTTTCACGACTTCTTTTATTGATTAAAATCTGTGTGATGATTTTCATAGCATCATCGGGATTTTCAATAAAATAAACTTCAAGCTGGTGTTTAAGAAAATCAGTCATAGCATCTGCTATGAATTTATTTGTAATTGCTTTTTTGGTCTGATTTTCATAGGAAGTTACAGTTGAAAATGATGAAGAAACAAATATGAGTGATTCTTCAACATCCTGAAATTTTATAGAACTTTCGCCCTTATTGTATTTTCCGTTATTTTTGATAAACGAATCAATCTGTGCAACAAACGCTTTTTTCAAAGCAGTTTCAGGTGAACCACCATGTTCAAGAAAGCTTGAGTTATGATAGTATTCAATAGCTTTGACTTTATTCGAGAATGTAAAAGCAACCGAAAGTTTAACCTTATATTCCGGCTTATCTTCTCTGTCTTTACCCTTTCTTTCTGTCTGCCAGTACTGAATATCTGTCATAGCATCTTCTCCGACAATTTCCCCGACATACTCAACAATTCCGTCTTCATAAAGATACTTTGTTTCTTCGAATTTTCCATCGTCATTCTGATTCTTGAAAACAAAAAGAACTTTAGGATTTACAATAGCCTGTCTTTTGATTACATCTTCAAAATATTCCTTAGAAACGCTTATATCTGTAAAAACCTCAAGGTCTGGTTTCCAACGAATTTTTGTTCCCGTTTTCTTTCTTGTTGTGGGTTCTTTTATAAGACCTCCGATATTTTCGCCCTTTTCAAAGTGAAGATTAAATTTAAAACCATCTCGATAGATTTCTGCATCCATGTATTCAGATGCATACTGTGTTGAACAAAGACCGAGACCGTTAAGACCAAGAGAGAAATCGTAATCTCCGCCGTTTTCATCGTATTTTCCGCCTGCATAAAGTTCACAGAACAAAAGTTCCCAGTTATAGCGTTCTTCGTTCTTGTTATAATCAACAGGCATACCTCTTCCGAAATCTTCAACCTCGAAACTGTTATCGTTATATCTTGTTATAATAATCTTATCGCCGTGTCCTTCACGTGCTTCGTCAATAGAGTTTGAAAGGATTTCAAACACAGCGTGCTGACATCCATCAAGACCGTCTGAACCAAATATTACCCCTGGTCTTTTTCTTACTCTGTCGGCACCTTTAAGAGAAACTATACTTTCGTTTCCGTAAACTGTCTTTTTAGCCATTATATTTTCACCCTTATATTACTTTTTCATAGAAACAGCTGCCCAACCATCTTTTTCGGCAACGCTTATAACTTTAAATCCCTGATTTTCAACAGCATCAATAACTTCATCCTTACGTTCAACTATTATTCCAGACATTATGAGTATTCCGTCATCTGTAAGAAAATCAGAGAAAAGGTCACTCATTCCTATAAGGACATCTGCAACAATATTTGCAACTACAATCTTATATCCGTTTCCGATAGTCTTTACAAGTTCATTATCTGTTATTACATTTCCACAGTATGCAGTATATTTTTCTTTCGGGATATTGTTCTTTTCTGCGTTTTCTTTGGCAATCTTTACAGAATTCTGATCAATATCAACAGCTGTACAGTAATCTGCACCGAGAAGAATTGCTGCTATTGAGAGAATTCCACTTCCACAGCCAAGGTCAAGAACCTTCTCATTTCCGTTTATATTCTTTTCGAGAAGTTCAAGACAAAGCTGAGTTGTATTATGCTGACCTGTTCCGAAACTTGATGCAGGGTCGATTTCAAGAATAATACGGGTATCGTTTGCAGGCGCTTCTTCCCAGCTTGGCTTTATAAGAAGTTTATCGCCAACACAAAGAGGCTTGAAATACTGTTTCCAGTTGTTCGCCCAGTCTTCTTCACATACATTCTTGAATTCATATTCAAGTCTTCCGAAAGCATTTTCTTCATCTATTTCTTTAAGTCTTGAAAGTTCAGACTTTATACTATCAAACATTTCTTTTCCTTGTGCATTATCAGGAAGATAAACTGTAACACTTGTTTCACAGTCTTTAAGATTCATAAGATCATCATCTATGTAGTCCCAGTTGCCTGTCTTGTTTTCGAGAAATTCTTCAAAATCCTTTGAATCACGCACAACAAATCCGTTTATCCCTATTCCGAGAAGACATCCGCAAAGGATATCCGAGCCTTCTGTTGAAGTGAATATACAAAGTTCTGTCCAGTTCATATATATACCCCCTGATTATTTTTTCGCATACAATATATAGTATATCATAATTTGAATTTACAAGCAAGTATTTAAAATAATTTTGGAAAATCATGTGGTAAACACAAGAAAAATCTGTTTTATATAATAAAATCACAATTCAAAACTAATAATAAAATAAAAGGAGGAATAATAAAAATGCATAGAAAAATAAAGAAAACAAAAGAAATAACACCCGTTTATGAAACAAATCCGATAACAGCAAACAAAACTGAAAAAAGCGGAAATGTTTGCAATAAATCAAAACAGAATGCAGAATACGCAAGAGAATGGTCAAAAGAAAATAAGTTATAAAGAAAAAACGGTTATCAGAAAAATTCTGATAACCGTTTTAAATATATTTTTCTATTTTATATTGTTCGTAAACTTTGCTCCCAAGAAGAGTTATCGCTTGTTTAGGGCAATTATTTATACAGCGATAGCACATAGTACATTTATCAGATGCTATCGCCTTTTTGTTTTCAATTTTTATATTTTTCATAGGACATACAGATACACATAAAGAACATCCGATGCAGTCATCGTTTATTTTGAGTTTATCAGAATACTTTCTGGTTTTATGTCCGAAAAACAATCTCTGACCAAAAAATCCAGCCATACGATAAAATAAACCTATTCCCTCTTTTGTTGGTTTTCCGAGTTTTAAAAGTTCAGCCGATTTTTTGATTTTCTGTTCAGCTTCTTCGATGAGCAGTTTATTCTTTTTAAAAGAACGCTTTAAAACCTTTTCATCAGCAATGCTGTCAGGCATTTTAAGATGTAGTCCACCAACAATTTCAGCTTTATAACTTCTTAAAATTCTTGCGAGATAACCAGAACCATCACCACTGAACAAGCCCATTGTTGCAATAACAAAAACTTTTTTGTTTTTCCATAAATCAGAATTATCAAAAATAAAATCACGAAGTATTTTTGGTGCTGTACTATACTGAACAGGATAGGAGATGATAAGGAAATCATTATTTTTAATTTCATTTATAACATTTTCATCTTCTATCGAAAGAACTTTTGAATCTTTATCGTATTCATTGCAGAATAATTCTGCTACATACTTTGAATTTCCTGTTCCACTAAAATATATTCCAAGCATTTTAAAATCCTCCGAATATGATTAATTCATGGAATTATTATCAGCTTTTGTCTTATGAAGCTTGATGACTTTCATACGCGAGAATTCTTCTCTTTCCTTTTCTTCAAGGCTATCTGCGATATATTTGGCATTAGCCTGAAACTTAGGAATAACTATATTTTTAAGCGCATTCGCTCTCGACTGAGTTTTTTTTACAGCTGTTGCAAGTCGATAAATACTATTTTCAACTTCAGCAAGAACTGCTGTAAGGTGTTTTACCTTGTCAAAGCAATAATAAGCGTAATCAAGGTCACCGTTGGTATTATTAAGACCATAGTTTATTTTAAGCACATTTTTGTCTAAATAAACTTTTACAAGTTCAACGCCCATAACGCTTCTGTAAGAAACTTTTACTGAGTTTTCAATAGGAACAGCCTGAGCTACTCTTTCAACAATTCCCAGAGAAATATTGGCTTTCTGCAAAGCTTTATACGCCTCAGAATAAGCCTCACTTATACTTCCACGAAGTTCTTTTGCGTCGTCAACAAGTGATAAAAGTTCTCTTATGAGTATATTTCTTTTTCTGTCAAGGAGTTCATAACCAAGCTGAGATAAAGCAAGGGATTTTTTTATATTAAGCAGATTACCCTTGGTTGGAAAAACCTGATCAGCCATTACATCAACTCCTTATTGTTTATTTGAATTTCTTAGCGTTTTCGGGATTGTATTTTTCTTTCAGAAGTTCTTCGTTTACTCTGTCGAGTTCAGAAACAGGAAGAAGCGAAAGAAGTTCCCACCCGAGATCAAGAGTCTGTTCTATTGTTCTGTTTTCATATATTCCCTGTGATATGAAATATTTTTCAAACATTGTTCCGAATCGCATATAGGATTTATCCGTTTCAGAAAGTTCATCTTCACCGATAACAGAAGCAAGCGCTCTTGCATCCTGAACTCTCGCATAACTTGCAAAAAGCTGATTTGAAACAACCGTATGGTCTGCTCTTGTATACCCTTCCCCGATACCATCTTTCATAAGACGAGAAAGTGAAGGAAGAACAGAGATGGGGGGATAAACACCCATCTGGTCAAGATTTCTGTCAAGAACTACCTGACCTTCTGTTATATAACCTGTAAGGTCAGGAACGGGATGAGTAATATCATCATTAGGCATTGTAAGGATAGGAATCTGAGTTACACTTCCTGTTGAACCTTCTATAACCCCTGCTCTTTCATAAAGTGAAGCAAAATCGGAATAAAGATAACCGGGATAACCTTTTCTTCCAGGGATTTCACCCTTTGAAGATGAGAATTCACGAAGTGCTTCAGCATAAGAAGTCATATCTGTGAGAATAACAAGAATATGCATATTTTTCTCATAAGCAAGGTATTCAGCAGCAGTAAGAGCACATCTTGGTGTAAGTATTCTCTCGATGATAGGGTCATTTGAAAGATTCAAAAACATAGCAACTCTTGAAAGAACGCCACTTTCTTCAAAACTTCTTCTGAAATAATCAGCAACGTCATTCTTAACGCCCATAGCTGCAAATACGACAGCGAATTCTTCGCCTTTTTCTTCAGCAATTTCGGCTTGTCTTACTATCTGAACAGCAAGTTTATCATGAGAAAGTCCTGAACCTGAAAAGATAGGAAGTTTCTGTCCTCTTATAAGTGTAGTAAGGCAATCTATGGAAGAAATACCTGTTCTTATATAGTTTCTGGGGTATGTTCTTGAAACGGGGTTAAGAGGTTTACCGTTTATATCCATACTCTTTTCACAATATATTTCGCCAAGTCCGTCAATAGGTCTTCCTGAACCACTGAAAACTCTTCCGAGAATTTCTTTTGACAAAGGCATTTCCATGGGTTTACCCATCATTCTCGTTCTTGTATTGGTAAGAGAAACGCCTTTTGTTCCTTCAAAAACCTGAAGAACAGCCTTATCACCCGAAACTTCAACCACTCTTCCGTTCCGGACAGTTCCGTCATCAAGATGTATCTCGGCTATTTCGTCAAAACTAACATCTTTTACTTTGTCAATGACAATAAGAGGTCCGTTTATTTCCTTGAGTCCTATATATTGAAGCCCCATATTTCAACCTCCGTTTAGTTACGCTCTGTAAAGAGAAAAAATTGTATTTTTGATTTCAGAATTGAGTTCATCAAATGCTGAAAGATTATCATTTGAGATATTATATTTTATCTTTATAACCTTTTCAAAAAGACCTGTTTCAGCAATTGTTGAAATGGCAATATTCTTTGAAATTGCATTTTTTGATTCTTTCTGAAGAAGAAGGATTGTTTCCATCATTTTAAACTGCTTCTCAAGTGGAACATAAGTATCATCCTTATGATAAGCATTCTGCTGTAAGAAACCAAGTCTTATAACCCTTGCAATTTCAATAGTAAGCTTCTGGTCATCAGGGAGAACATCAGAACCTATAAGCTTAACTATTTCCATAAGATTATTCTCTTCAACAAGGATATTATTGATTTTCTGACGATATTCAAGGAATTCAATTCCTACATTTTCGGCATAAAAATCTTTAAGGTCATCTATATATTCGCTATAACTTGTTATCCAGTTTATTGCAGGATAATGTCTTGCATAGGCAAGGGATTTATCAAGCGCAAGAAAGCAACGTACAAAACGCTTTGTATTCTGTGTTACAGGTTCTGAAAAGTCTGAGCCCTGTGGTGAAACAGCACCGATAATTGTAACAGAACCTTCACTATCGTTAAGAGTTTTCATATATCCTGCACGTTCATAGAATTCTGATAAACGAGAAGGAAGATAAGCAGGAAAGCCTTCTTCAGCGGGCATTTCTTCGAGTCTTCCCGAAATTTCTCTTAAAGCTTCTGCCCATCTTGAAGTAGAATCCGCCATAATCGCAATATGATAACCCATATCACGATAGTATTCAGCGAGAGTAATTCCTGTATATATTGACGCTTCTCTCGCTGCAACAGGCATATTTGATGTATTTGCAATAAGAACTGTTCTGTCAGTAAGATGTTTACCTGATTTAGGGTCAATAAGTTCGCCGAATTCTTCAAGAACCTGAGTCATTTCGTTTCCACGTTCGCCGCAGCCGATATAGACTATAATATCGGCATCACACCATTTAGCAAGCTGATGCTGAGTCATTGTCTTACCTGTTCCGAATCCACCGGGAACAGCGGCTGTTCCGCCCTTTGCGATAGGGCAAATAGTATCAATAACCCTCTGTCCTGTAACGAGAAGTCTGTTTATTGAAAGACGTTCTTTTACAGGCCTTGCCTGACGGATAGGCCATTTCTGGCAAAGTGTAAGTGGAATGAGAGTTCCATCATCAGTTTCAAGTTCAGCAACTTTATCGTTTATTGTATATTTTCCATCTTCTGCAACCCATATAATTTTACCCGAAAGATAAGGAGAAATCATACATCTGTGTTCTATTAAAGGTGTTTCTGGACAAGTGGCATATATATCGCCGCCTTTAACAACATCTCCTACGTTTATCTTTAAAGTAACATCAAACTTTTTTTCTTCATCAAGCGCAGTTAC
>JAZNQY010000022.1:0-18681 GCA_045590375.1 Oscillospiraceae bacterium
CATAACGCAGGCAACACGAAGGTCAACCGTTTCTGAAAGGAAAAGCCCCGAAACCTCTCTCTTGAACGCTCTTCTGTTATAGATTCCTGTTAAGTCGGATCGTAGCCATGTCGTTCTGTGAGCCAAGGAGTTGGTGCCCATTGTTGTCTTCCTAAGACCGCTTGGCCTCCGACTTCATAACGCAGGCAACACGAAGGTCAACCGTTTCTGAAAGGAAAAGCCCCGAAACCTCTCTCTTGAACGCTCTTCTGTTATAGATTCCTGTTAAAAGGTCATAGTCACGTTCGAATTCGAGTTTGCGTTTTTCCTGAACATCCTTTGTAACATCTTCAGCGACACCCAGAGTTCTCGTTCCGAGTTCGGTTACTGTAAACTTTACAAAACGGATGCTTCCGTAATCATCTTCGATACGATACCAGGATTCATTACCCGACGTTTCATAGGGAATCATTTCGTCAATCTTACGCGCTAAAAATTCTTTTCCTACATATCCGTCGATATATGTAAGTGTGTTCCATCCCATAAGGTTATAGAAACCTTCTGTGCAGTATGCAAGGTCTGAGGTGTCATCATATTCGAAAGCGCCGATTGAAATATCGAGAACATTAAGAATCTGGGAAAGTTTTGTCGTTGAGCTTACAATTCTTTCACTGAGGCTCTTTATCGAGCTTGTAAGCATATCGATTTCTCTGATGTTTGTCTTTTCAAACCATACGTTTCTTGTTGTATCGAGGTTATTTACTTCACGAACGACTTTGGTCATAGGCTGGGTAACAAGTCTTGCAACAATAAGAACGCCTAAAAGGCCGAAAAGAACCGAAACTACAACGGCATAAGCAGCTGTTGTCATAAGAGAATCCGAAAATCCGAAAAGTGTTCCCTCGTCAACAACGCTTATGATATACCATCTGTCTGTTGCGAAAGCTGAATTATTCGGATAAAGCTGAACCTGCTTTACAGAACCGTAGATTTTTTCATCTTCATCTTCGGTCTGCAGAATTCTGTAAACATCGTTATGAACTTCCTGTCCACCGAGATTTAAAATTCCTGTATTTGCATAGTGTTTCTGAAATCTCTCATGACTTGAAGATGCTATTCTGTAATCTCTTATAGAAATTTCATCATTGTTCTGTGCTAAAAGATAAACGACATTGTCTATCGAGGATTCGCTGTCTATCTGTAAAATCGAACGGATATAGTATCTTTCAATAAATTCTATTCCGATAACTCCGTAAACAGTACCGTCGGCTGCAATAAGTGGCTCTGTGTATGTCATTGATTCGATTATGTAGTTTTCAATTAAAAACGGCATACTCCAGTATCCACAGTCTTTTCCGTCGCCCCTCATACCTGCCTCTAAGGGTTCGAAGAAAAATCTCGCCTCTTCGGCGTCTTTATCGTTGAAGGTAAAATGGTCGGAGAAATAATATGAATTCTGCTTTTTAGCTCCCGTTAATTCAACCATTTCTTCTGTTCCCTTAACTATCTGGAGGCTGTTTCCTCCGTTAAGGTCACGTCCTTTAAGATAAAGCGATGTATATTCGCCTGTATCCTCTCCGTTATTGAGAATTACGAAAACACCTTCTATGGGATTTCCCATAGCAACAGTTGAAAGCTCTGAACTTATATCCATAAGGATTTCGTTTCCGAGTTCCTTATCTGTTCTGATTTCATAGGATTCTCTTCCTAAGGTAAGAAGTTTTGAACTTACGATACTGTTGATTGTAGGTATTGAGTTTGTAACTATCTTTCGTTTTTCAACAAGTTCGGTTGTTATATGGTTTGAATGTAAGGTCGTTTTTTCGTTGAGTATCTGGTATGAGCTGTCATAAACATAATCAAGCGCACCACTTGCGAGCATAACGAGCATAAATACAAGAACCTGAGTAAGAATTATCACCATTATAGGCACCATAAGTCTTACAAGGATTGAATGTTCTCTTTTTTTAAAAAGGTTTACTATCCGGTCTTTCGCATTGGAAAGAAAGTTTCCCATAACGATGATACACCTCTTTTCTCTGTAAAATGGGCATAGCTTGCCCCTAACATTCCTATTATACATTAAAAAAGGGGGATTGTCTATATTTTACACAGCAAAACGCCCTATTCTGTGGATAGATGTTTTTATTGAAAATTTGTTTAAAATAAACAAAGGGCAGGGACTCTGCAACGAGTTCCTGCCCGAAAAATCTTACTTTATGGGAGATACGTTCTTATCTTTAAGAACAACGTCGTGTGCGCCACCTTCTGTAATACTTGTAGCAGAAACGAGTGTGAGCTTTGCCTTCTGCTGAAGTTCGGGAATTGTGAGTGCGCCACAGTTACACATTGTTGACTTAACCTTGCTGAGTGTAAGACCAACGTTATCCTTAAGGCTTCCTGCGTAAGGAACATAAGAGTCAACGCCTTCTTCGAATGAAAGCTTCTTCGCTCCACCGAGGTCGTATCTCTGCCAGTTTCTTGCTCTGTTAGAGCCTTCGCCCCAGTATTCCTTCATATATGTTCCGTTAACATTAACCTTGTTTGTGGGTGATTCGTCGAAACGAGAGAAATATCTTCCGAGCATAACGAAATCAGAACCCATAGCAAGAGCGAGAGTTATGTGATGGTCATAAACGATACCACCATCTGAACAGATAGGAACATAAATTCCTGTTTCTTCGTAGTATTCATCTCTTGCCTTTGCAACTTCGATAACTGCTGTTGCCTGTCCTCTTCCGATACCCTTTGTTTCTCTTGTGATGCAGATAGAGCCACCACCGATACCGATTTTAACAAAGTCTGCTCCACATTCAGCGAGGAAACGGAAGCCTTCTCTGTCAACAACGTTACCTGCACCGATTTTTACTGTATCGCCGTATTTTTCTCTTACCCATGTAAGAACTCTCTTCTGCCATTCTGAATAGCCTTCTGAAGAGTCGATACAGAGAATATCAACGCCTGCTTCAATAAGAGCAGGAATTCTTTCTTCGTAGTCGCGTGTGTTGATACCTGCGCCTACTACATATCTCTTCTGGTCGTCTAAAAGTTCGTTGGGGTTTGCCTTATGTTCTGCATAGTCTTTTCTGAATACCCAGTACATAAGCTTGCCTTCGTCATCTATAATGGGAAGTGAGTTGAGCTTGTTATCCCAGATGATATCGTTTGCCTGTGAAAGAGTTGTTTCCTTGGGTGCTGAAACGATTTTTTCGATGGGAGTCATGAACTCGCTTACTTTTGTATCTGTTGACATTCTGCTTACTCTGTAATCTCTGCTTGTAACGATACCGACGAGTTTGCCGTTTGCTGTTCCGTCAGTAGTAACAGCAACTGTTGAGTGACCTGTTTTTTCCTTGAGGTCTAAAATATCCTGTAAAGTAGCATCGGGAGCGATATTTGAATCAGAAGGAACAAAGCCTGCTTTATAATTCTTTGCTCTTGCTACCATAGCAGCTTCTTCTTCGATTGTCTGTGAGCCGTAGATGAATGAAATTCCACCCTCTTTAGCGAGAGCAACAGCCATTTTGTCGTCAGAAACAGACTGCATGATAGCTGATGTCATAGGAATGTTCATCATAATTGCGGGTTCTTCACCCTTCTTGAATTTTGTTATGGGTGTTTTAAGGCTTACATTAGCAGGGATACACTCTGCCGATGAATAACCGGGAACGAGAAGATACTCGTTAAATGAATGTGACTCGCCTTCATAGAAAAATGCCATAATAAAAATCCCCTTTCAACAGTTTTAAGAGCACATAAATACTGCAAAATTGATTACTAAGATTATATCACAACAAAAACAAATAATCAAGGAAAATATTCTTCATTTTTAAAGGCTTTGTTTGGTTGTTTTGACAATACATTTTTCTTTCGTTAAAATTTTATAAATACTTTATTTTATCTTCGGTTTATGGTATAATTTAATTGAGAAAAAGCATACTCAGAGAAAGGAGGTATAATATGGCTGTAAAAATCTCGGTAAATCAGGCAGGTTATGTTGCTGACCTTCCGAAAATAGCGTCGGTTTCGGGCTCTGCAAAGAAATTTTTCATTTTTCGTTCTGACGGAACAAAGCCATCGTTTTCAGGGCTTCTTCTCGGTGCCATGCACGATGCTGCTTCTGACGACAGAGTTCTGTCTGCTGATTTTTCACAGTTCTGCGAAGAGGGTGAATTCTATATAAAAATCGGTTCATCACGTTCACCCGTTTTCACAATATCGAAAGCACCGTATAAATCCCTCCTCGAAGATGTAAAAAAATCGCTTTATTTCTTCCGTTGTGGTTCGGCACTTCACAGAAACAGAGCAGGAAAATTCGGAAGAAAGCCTTGCCATATCGAACCTGCAACTTTCTATGACAACAAAGAAAAAACTCTCGATGTTTCCGGTGGATGGCATGACGCAGGCGACTATTCAAGATGCGTCGTAACAGGTTGCGTGGCACTCGGTCATCTTTTATACGCATACTCTCTCTTCCCCGAAGTTTTTGACGATAAAGACGGCATTTCCCAATCGGGAAGGAACTGTCCCCTTATTATTGAAGAATGTCTTTATGAACTTGAATGGCTTCTTAAAATGCAGGATAAGGACGGTGGGGTTTATCACAGGGTTTCATCGCTTCATTATGCAGGTCTTGTGATGCCCTCTGATGATAAGGAAACACAGTATATATTCAGAAAAACAGCCTCGGCAACAGCTCTTTTCGCTGCTGTGACTGCCCTTGCGACAAGAATAATCGAACCTATGGGAATGAGAATAATCAAAAAGCTCCGTCCTGCATCGCTCGCAGCGTGGGCATGGCTTCTCAACAACCCTGATTATACGCCCTTTGAAAACGACAATGGTATAGTTTCTCCCGAATACAGCGACGACTTTTTAGACGACGACATCTTCTGGGCTGCATCAGAACTTTACGCATTGACGGGCGAAAAGAACTTTTCTGAAAAAATAGACGAACTTTCGGGAAGTATTGACACAACGGGCTTTACCATAGGAAACGTCGGTGGATTCGGCTCACTCGCTTATATAAAATCCGACTGTGAAAAAAATCCCGAAACCCTGAATATCCTCGAAAACGCCCTTACTCATCGTGCTGAAACTATATGCTCATCGGCAAGACACAGTGGATATCGTTCCTCGCTCTCGCCCGATGAATATTCGTGGTGCAGCAATCTTAAAATACTTACAAATGCAATGACTGTGATTTCAGCAAATATCCTTGAAGGAAGAGATGAATTCTTAACAGAAATCTTAGGGCATATAAATTATATCCTCGGAAATAATCCTCTCTCGCTTTCGTATATAACAGGTCAGGGAAAGAATGCTGTCAGAAAGCCTCATTTCAGACCGACAATTGCCGATAACAACATTGAAGCTATTCCCGGAATGGTTGTTACAGGCCCCGATAAAAACAGAAGTGATGAATATTCACAGTGGCTTATTCCTTACGGAACTCCTCCTGCGAAATGCCATCTCGACCTTGAACATTGTCACTCTACAAACGAAACCACTATTTACCTCAACAGTGCTGCTACATTCCTTTTCGGCTATATTTCAGACCTCTGCCGAAGAGATACAAACTCGGCACGAAACAAAAAGGAGCGTTGATATAAATGAAAAACAACAAAATCATAAAAGCAGTTGCCGAGAGGGTTGTCGAACTTTGTTCCCCCGTAGAAATCTATCTCGCAACATATAAACAGAATTTAAAATCCGAACTCACTGCATTCAAACTCCTCATCGTTGTAAATGATGTAAAGAAAGTTTCTGATGTTGAAGAAAAAATCTATATGGAAACAGACTGCGAAATTCCTTTCGACGTAATTGTATACAACAAGAGCGTATGGGAAAAACTCATCGACGATTACGGAACTTTCGCACATAAAGTCTATGAAAGTGGTGATAAACTCTATGGGTAGATCATCATCACACAGATCTGACAGCAAGCGCTATTACGACTGGCTCTATCATGCAAGACTCGATTATGTTGCAGCGAAACATCTTGTAAAAGATAAAAACTGCAACTGCCTTACAGCGTTTCATTGTCAGCAATGTATCGAAAAAGCACTCAAGGGCTATCTTTTGTATAAAAATCGCAGACTTTTTGACGGCCATAACTTAACCTGGCTTTGTAAACAGGCCATTATGACCGACAGGACTTTTGAAACATGGCTTGAAAAAAGTTCGGCGCTCAACAGATACTACATTGAAAGCCGTTACCCTGCCGACATTCCTATGGAAGTTGATGAAGAAACAAAACTCTCTCTTCTCGGTGCTACCGAAGAAATGCTCGAATTCATATGCGATGAAATCAAGTTTGATTTTAATAGTTATCATAAGAGAAAGATATAAAAAATCCCCTCTCAGAAGAGAGGGGATTTTTGTGCGTGAATGCACGGAACTTTTTATGCTTACCTGTTTGTATTTCGATATGATTTTACGTTACCGAGCCATAGATTTGTTTTCTGAACAAAGTCGGAAACGATACGGGCTGTGCGTCCTTCGCACAAAACAAAAAGACTGTACTTAGTTCTAGGCAAACGAGCGAAGGAATACACAGAACATATACGCACAAAACCAAAAATATTGCTTGGATTTCTAGGAAACGCGACGACGCTGTACGAGTGTACTGCTAGGAGTGTTGACAACGAAAGACAGGCAAGATTTTTCGTTTTAACCTATTTTTTTGCAGAACATAATGCCTATACTGTGTGCGCCTATGTTGCATAAACAGGTTGCTGAGGTGTCTGCGACGAAGATTTTTTTCCAGGGGATGATTTTTGTCGCTTCGTCATATACAATCTGCTGGATTTCATCAGAACATCCACCGACAGAAATGAAAAGTATATCCTCTGAAATATTCTTTTTTGATTTAAGTGCACGCCTTACAAATTTTCTTGCATATGACTCACGGTTTCCTATGTATAATCCATTTACACGAAGGTCGTCGTTATCAATCCTTATTATAGGTTTTATCTTGAAGAATATCAGCATATTTGAAACAAACTGATTGAGTCTTCTGTTGTTTGCAAGATGGAATGTTGACCTTAAAATAAAGCTGCAGTTTATCTTTCCTTTTACCTTTTTCAGTTCTTTTACAATGCTTTCGACATTACTCATACGGCTCGCAAAATCGGCGGCAGCAAGTGTAAAAATCCCCATTCCGTGTGATGCCGAACCTGAATCGACGATATGAATATGCTCCATATTCTTTGACGCATCTATCGCATTTTTATATGCCATACTGAGTTTTCTTGCGATTGATATATGGATAACCTGCTTTTTACCGTTTTCGGATATTCTCTTGAAATACTCACGGTATTCCTCTATATCGGGTGCCGAACTCGAAATAACTTCATCCTGTTTTTTCAGATATTCAACAAGTGCAGAAGAGGTAACCTCGTCGCCGTCTTTAAATCTTGTTCCCTTATAGTTGATATAGAAGGGAAGGATTTTTATATTATATTTCTCTACGAGGCTTTCGGGAAGGTCACAGGTGCAGTCAGCAGAAATAACTATATTAGTCACCATAAGTCATACCCCCCCGTTCGTGAGTGCGTTCTTTTTCAACAATAAGTTCTTCTGAAAGATTTTTAAGAAGAATATTACTTAAAACATCAGATTGTATCGGCTTTGTCATAAAGCCTCTGAAACCTTTATCCATAAACATCTTCTTTACATCTTCTGCAACATTCGCTGTGAGTGCAACAACAGGAATGAATTTTGCATAGTCATTATCAATTTTTCTTATTTCCTCGGCAGTTTCAATACCGTCCATTCCGGGCATAAGATGGTCCATAAAAATGATATCGTATTTCTTTTTCTTTACCATCTCGACAGCATCAATACCTCTTGTTGCCATTTCGATATTGATACCATAACGCTTCATAAATCCTCTTGCAACAAGAAGGTTTACTTCATTATCATCAACAACAAGAATTTTTGCCTTGGGCGCTGTAAATGAAACCTCGGGAGTTTTAACTGCAGTTTCCTTTTCCTTGCCATTGATAATTCTGACAAACTGATAAACAGCAAGTGGTTTATAGATATTTCTTATTGTTTCACAGGTCTGTATTCTATCTGCCCTCTCTATGAGAACAAATACCTTGTGTGTCTTTGAAATTTCATCGAAATAAGCCTTATCCTCAAGGTATTCTTCCTGACCTATGATTATATGTGAATACTCTGAAATACGGACTTCTCTCTTTACATCACGGATATTTTCACAGATATATTTTCTCGCTTTATGTCTTTTTATTACAATATCAAAATTTTTCTTATATGTATCTCTGATGAAATCGGGAGTGTCCTTCTTTTCCTTTTCATAGTAAAGAACACTTATGTAATCTCTCTTTTCAAAATATGCAATAGGATTATTCACTGAAACCTTCTGAGGAATGGTAACTCTGAATTCTGTTCCCTCGCCATAGATACTTTTAACCGAAATTATACCGCCCATAAGTTCGACAAGCTGTTTTGTTATAGGAAGACCGAGGCCTGTTCCCTCAACGGAATTTGTCTTTTCGATATCGAATCTGTTATAGGCATCGTAAAGCCTTTTCATATCCTTTTTATTTATGCCTATTCCTGTGTCTTTAACGGAGATTATAAGGTTTATTCCATAAGATTCTTTTCGTGATTTTACAGTTAAAAGAACGCCACCCTTGTTTGTATATTTTATTGCGTTTGTAAGAAGATTTATCATAATCTGTCTTATTCTCGCAGGGTCGCCACGAAGACAATCGGGGATATCAGGGTCGCAATCAACTGCGAACTCGATTTTCTTGTTCCCCTTTCTTGCAGACGCCATATTTATAGCCTCTGTAAGAATATCAGAAAGACAGTATTGAGATGATGCAAGTTCCATCTTGCCCGATTCGATTTTCGAGAAATCAAGAAGGTCGTTTATGATATTCATAAGCGTTCTGCCCGATGTATAGATGTTATCATTGTTATCCCTTGCCGTCTGTGACATTTCTTCGGATCTTGAAAGTTCACACATACCCATAATCGCATTCATAGGTGTTCTTATCTCGTGTGACATATTTGCAAGAAACTCTGATTTGAGTCGGTTTGAACGTTCTGCGCTTCTTATGATTTCTTTCTGTTTTTCTTCTGCATTGTCAATTCTTGCAGCAATAATGAGTGATGTGATTGTAAAAGCCCAGTAGATAATCGGAAAACGCACAATCTGCTGTTCGGAATAAGGGTAGCCATAGAAATGAAGGGGTGTAAACATATATACAGAAACGCTTATGCCGAGAAATATACTGAGTATTCCACCATAATAGAGATTCAGAAAATATGTTGCTGCCGCAGGAACGAAAAGAAGCCACATGATACTTATTCCACCTGCGCCACCTGTTGTTAAAAAGAACATCATCAGCGCATAGATGAATATCAGGACAAACCAGGATAAAGCCCTTGTTGATTTTATCTTTGCGAAGATGATAATGGTAAGCACCATAAATGTTGTTATAGCAAGGTTAACAACGCCCATCATTACCGCTTTCTGAACAAAGCAGACAATTGACATCACAAGCGCGTAGAAACCTATCAGGGCGAATGCTATATAAAGGCCACTGCGATTGAAATTCCCTGCTTTTTCATATAGGTGTGTGAGATATTTTTTGAAAATACCAAGTTTCGACACAACTATCATCCTTTCATAAATATTAAATAATTCACGAAGATTATACTACAAAGATTACTACATTTCAACACCATTTTTGACAAATTTTGTGAATTTTTTAAAAAAAGCAAAGAAGTGTGGAAAATAAACCACACTTCTTTTGATTTTATATCACTTTAATCAGGTCATCGCCATTATCTATATCGCCTTTTCCGATAATTTCGATTTTGGTGAATTCATCATAGTTGCAGACTATAACGGGGATTGTCATATTAAAGCCCTCTTTCAAAGCCGATTCCCTGTCGAATGTTATCAAAAGGTCACCTTTTTTTACTTTTTGTCCGTTTTTAACCTTTGCCTCAAAACATCTTCCTTTCAGTTTGACTGTATCTATTCCGATATGAAGAAGTATTTCGGCACCATTATCACAAAGAATACTTATGGCGTGTCCTGTTTCGGCAACTGTTTCTACCACTCCCGAGGCTACTGCATAAAGGTTGTTGTCATAAGGAATAACAGCAACGCCTTTACCTAAAACTTCTGTTCTGAATGCTTCATCCGGAACATCGGATAAAGGAATAACCTTTCCCGTTACGGGCGAAGAGATTATATCTGAAATTGTTTTATAATCACCCTTTTCGAGAAAATCAAGAAGCTCGGATTTTATAACAGAAACCTGTGGTCCATAAATCGCCTGAACTCCTTTTCCGTTTATGATAACTCCCTTAGCGCCACTTTTTGTCAAAAATTCCTTTTCACAAAGTGAGGGATTTTTTACAGTAACACGAAGTCTTGTCGCACAGGCATCTATATCCGAAATATTTTCAATTCCACCAAGACCGGAAAGGATAAGTGCTGAAATACCAGATGATTTTTTCTCCATATCCTTTCTTGTATAGAGCTTTGTTTCTTCGCCCTCTTCTTCTCTTCCGGGAGTTTTGAGATGAAGTTTTTTAATCATAAAATAGAATATGAAATAATATACTACTGCATAGACAAGCCCTGTTATTACTATCCATATCCAGTTTGTTTTTTCGTTGCCCTGTAAAATTCCGAAAAGGGTAAGGTCTATAAGTCCACCTGAAAAAGTCATGCCGACACCGACATTAAATATATGCATAAGCATATATGAAAGCCCTGCTAAAACACAATGAACGGCATACATAACGGGTGCTACAAAAAGGAATGTGAACTCGATAGGCTCTGTAATACCTGTCAGCATAGAAGTAAGTGCTGCCGAAAGAAGAAGTCCTCCTGCGACCTTTCTTTTTGAAGGGTAAGCTGTCCTATACATAGCGAAGGCAGCAGCAGGAAGCCCGAAAATCATAAAGGGGAATTTTCCTGACATAAATCTTGTTGCCGAAACAGAAAACTGTTCTGTTGATTTTGATGCGAGTTCGGCAAAAAAGATATTCTGCGCACCCTTTATAACCTCACCGTCGATAACCATAGACCCACCGAGTTCCGTCTGCCAGAAAGGCATATAGAAAACATGGTGAAGCCCGAAAGGAATAAGTGCTCTTTCTATTATTCCATAAACCCATGTTCCGATATATCCCGAGCCGAGAACGAGATTTCCGAGCGCTGCTATACCCGTCTGGACAACGGGCCAGACAAAGAACATCAGAACTCCGACCAAAAGATAGACAAGGCTCGTTATAATGGGAACAAATCTTGTTCCACCGAAAAAAGAAAGAACTGTCGGTAATTTTATCTTATAAAATCTGTTGTGGAGTGCTGCTGTTCCGAGACCTACTATTATTCCACCGAAAACGCCCATCTGTAAGGTTGTTATGCCGAGGGCTGTTGTTGTTGTGTTGAGAGGTAAAGCCTCTACCCCACCATTCGCCGAGATAAGCGTTGAGATAGATGCATTCATTATAAGGTATCCGATAGCACCCGACAAGGCAGCAACATCTTTCTCGTTTTTAGCCATTCCGATAGCAACGCCGACGGCGAAAAGCAGTGGAAGATTGTCAAAAACAACGCTTCCCGTTCTGCTCATTATATCAAGAAGGGTGTAGATAAAACTTCCCTCATAGATAAAAGCGTCAAGACCATAGGCCTCTAAAGTACGGGGATTTGTGAATGAACTTCCTATTCCTAAAAGAAGTCCTGCAACGGGTAATAGCGCAATAGGGAGCATAAACGAACGCCCGACTCTTTGCAGAACTCCGAAAATTCTATCTTTCATTTTTTAAATACCTCCAAAGAATTCTATGGATAGTATTTTGCAAAAAATGAAAAATATGCTTAAAACCAAAAATAAAAAACCCTCTCAAAAATGAGAGGGTTTTTGAAATCATAATTAGTTGATGATTGTCTTTTCTGTTTCCTTATCGAAGATGTGAATCTTGTTAGGATCGAGAGCAACCTTGATTGTATCCTGAGGACGAGCTGTTGAACGAGGTGAAACTCTTGCTGTGAGGCTGATACCTTCAACTGAGAGGTAGAGGTATGTTTCAGCACCCATAAGTTCTGTGATTTCAACTTCAGCGTCTACGATACCTGTCTTAGCAGCTGAAAGGAACATTTCTTCGTCGTGAATGTTTTCGGGACGAATACCGATGATGATTTCCTTATCAACGTATTCTTCGAGAACTTCTTCTCCACCCTTGCTTTCAGGAATTTCAACATAGTATTTCTTTCCTGACTGCTTTCTTTCATTCCAGCCGAATTCAACATTGTATTTACCGTCGATCTTTCTGAGGTAACCATCGATGAAGTTCATCTGAGGTGATCCCATGAATCCAGCAACGAACTGGTTGCAGGGGTTTTCATAAAGGTTCTGAGGTGAGTCAACCTGCTGAACGAAACCGTCCTTCATAACTACGATTCTGTCACCCATTGTCATAGCTTCTGTCTGGTCATGAGTTACGTAGATGAATGTTGTTCCGAGTTTCTTATGAAGCTTTGAAATTTCAGTTCTCATCTGAGCACGGAGCTTAGCATCGAGGTTTGAAAGGGGTTCGTCGAGAAGGAATACCTGAGGTTCACGAACGATAGCACGGCCGAGGGCAACACGCTGTCTCTGTCCACCTGAGAGAGCCTTAGGCTTTCTGTCGAGAAGGTGTGAGATGTCGAGAATTCTTGCAGCTTCTTCTACCTTTCTTGTGATTTCGTCCTTAGGAACCTTACGGAGCTTAAGACCGAATGCCATGTTTTCGAAAACTGTCATATGAGGATAAAGAGCGTAGTTCTGGAAAACCATTGCTATATCTCTGTCACGGGGAGCAATGTCGTTTACAAGGCGGTCGCCGATGTAAAGTTCACCCTCTGAGATTTCTTCAAGACCAGCGATCATACGAAGTGTTGTAGATTTACCACATCCTGAAGGACCAACGAAGATGATGAATTCTCTGTCACGGATTTCGAGGTTGAAGTCCGAAACAGCAACTACTCCGCCGGGGTATTTCTTGTAAATTGAGCGAAGAGAAAGATTTGCCATTTAAAAAACCTCCCAAAAATATTTTGTAAAAATAGTTAGCATTTTTACGACCTTACGGTCTGCGTATATTACGCCTTACAAATATAATACCAAAAAATGCACCCCTATTTCAAGTCACTTTATACCCAAACTTGCAAAAGTGTGTTTATTTATTTTGACGAAAAAAAACAGGCGAAAAATCGTTTTTTAACCGATAGCTAAAATTAAGACTTAATTTTTTCTATTTCTTTGTGCAATATTTCCCTGCACTCCCCAAGGGCGAGATTTTCGTCGAGAAAAAGACCACCGATAGAGAGCCTTTTAAGGTATATTATACGGTTTCCGAGGGCTTCAAACATTCGTTTAATCTGATGAAATTTGCCCTCGAAAATTGTTAAATATACCATATTTTCATCGTCGGTAAATTCTATCAGAGCAGGCTTACATTCCTCTCCACCAGATATTGTAATGCCCGATTTAAAGGCGTTTTCATACTCTTTTTCAGCCTTCTTTTCAAGTCGGCAGAGATATTTCTTTGCGACATGTTTCGAGGGCGAGAGAATGTCGTGTGCAAACTCACCGTCATCGGTTATCAGAACAAATCCTTCGGTATCTTTATCGAGCCTTCCTGCAGGGAAAAGCCCTTTTCTTTTAAGCTCATCGGGGAGAAGGTCTATAACTGTCGGAGAGGTGTTGTCATCCGTCGAACAGACATATCCTTTGGGTTTATTCATCATTATATATAGGTATCTTTTATAGGCGATTTCTTTTCCCGAAATGGTAACAACATCGGTTTCGGGGTCTATCTTCATATCGCCCGATTTAGCGATAACTCCACCAACGGCAACCTTTTTCGCCTTTATTTCCTTCTTTACATCTGCCCTTGAAATGCCTGTCTGATTAGAGATGAATTTATCAAGTCTTTCCATAAAAACTCCTTATAAAAAAGCACCGAAGACGGTTTGCCTTCGGTGCGAAAAGTTCAATCTATCTAAAAATTAAACTCCGTATTTTGTTGTTACAACGGGGATACCAACGCCCATAGTTGATGTAACTGTGCAAGACTTGAGGTATGTTCCCTTTGCAGCTGCAGGCTTAGCCTTAACGATTGCTTCCATAAGTGTTTCAAAGTTCTGTGTGAGCTTTTCAGCACCGAATGAAGCCTTACAGATGGGGCAGTGAATGATGTTTGTCTTATCAAGACGATATTCAATCTTACCAGCCTTAGCTTCTGTTATAGCCTTTTCGATGTCAGGTGAAACTGTACCTGCCTTGGGGTTAGGCATAAGACCACGAGGACCGAGAACTCTTGCTGCCTTACCAACAACGCCCATCATATCGGGTGATGCGATACAAACATCGAAATCGAGCCAGTTTTCCTTAACGATCTTGTCAACGAGGTCAGCGCCACCAACAAATTCAGCACCTGCTGCCTTTGCGATTTCTTCCTTTTCTTCCTTACAGAATACACAAACGCGAACGTTCTTACCTGTTCCGTTAGGAAGAACAACTGCGCCTCTGACCTGCTGGTCAGCGTGCTTACCATCAACGCCGAGACGAACATGGATTTCGATTGTTTCATCGAACTTTGCCTTTGCGTTCTTGCAAGCTAAATCGAGAGCTTCTGTAGCCTCATACATTTTACTTTTGTCGATTGCTTTAGCGCTGTCGACATATTTCTTACCGTGTTTCATTAAATTATCCTCCTCATAAGTGGTGATAGCGGAATATTCCTCCCACTACATTTTGGGTGTATTAGTCAACAACTTCGATACCCATTGAACGAGCTGTTCCGGCGATCATGCTCATTGCATTTTCGACGTTAGCTGCGTTAAGGTCAGGCATTTTCTGTTCAGCGATCTGCTGAATCTGTGCCTTTGTAATCTTTGCAACCTTATTCTTGTTAGGAACACCTGATGCCTTGTCGATCTTACAAGCTTTCTTGATAAGAACGGCTGCGGGTGGTGTCTTTGTGATGAATGAGAATGAACGGTCTGCGTAAACAGTGATTACAACAGGGATGATAAGTCCGATGTCGTTCTTTGTTCTCTCATTGAATTCCTTTGTAAAAGCCATGATGTTTACACCGTGCTGACCGAGTGCAGGTCCAACAGGTGGTGCAGGGGTTGCTTTACCCGCTGCGATTTGCAGCTTAATGTAGCCAACTACTTTCTGTGCCATGCTTTCGCACCTCCATAAAATGTGGTAAGGCGAGTTGATGAGTATTGATATTTCAACTCTCCCACTTGTACGCTGTTTATGCGTACTCATCAAAGGGGCCCTCCCCTTTAACTTCGTTTGTTAATGATTGTTTCAGTCATCGATTTTCTGAACCTGCATAACGCTGATTGTTGTAGGAGTTTCTCTTCCGAACATAGAAACGATGACTTCTGCTGTCTGGTCATCAAGATTGATGCTCTTGACAACACCCACAAAGCCGTCAAGCTGACCTCCTGAAACGCGGACACTGTCCCCGATTGTGAAATCGACTTCGAGCTTGTTCTGCTTTGCTTTGTCTTCGGCAGAACCGAATTTTTTAAAGAGTTTATTGAATTCATCTTCTTCTAAGGCAACGGGCTTTGACCCTGGGCCTACAAACCCTGTAACGCCTCTGATGTTTCTTACTGCCGACCACGCATTGTTGTCGTCGTCAAAAATCATCTTTACGAGAACATAACCGGGAAGAACATTTCTTTCGTGTTCTTTGATTTTATCATCTTTCTTTTCAGAAACTGTTTCTGTAGGAACGATAACATCAAAAACATAATCCTGAAGGTTCTTGTTTTCAACAACTCTCATGATTGTTCTTGCAACATTCTTTTCGTATCCCGAATAGGTGTGGATAACATACCATTTTGCTGTATCAGACATTATTTAACACCCTTTCTTAATACTACTAAGCGTTTCCGCCACTGAGAACGATTCTAAGAAGTTCAGCCAGACCTGCGTCAATAAGACCGATGAATATTGCACATACAGCCATTACTGTGAGCACTATGCCTGTGTTGTGTGCGACCTGCTTCTTTGTAGGCCATACAACCTTCTTGAACTCTACTCTGGCTTCTTTGAGCCACTTGACAACCTTGTTGTCTTTTTTAGCAGGAGCTTTCTTGTCTGCTGTTTTTTTCTTATCAGCCATAACTCAAAACCCTCCGCTCTTACTTTGTTTCTTTGTGAAGAGTATGCTTGCGGCACTTCTTGCAGTACTTGTTCATTTCAAGTCTGTCAGGGTCGTCCTTCTTGTTCTTCTTTGAACAATAGTTTCTCTCCTTGCATTCTGTGCAAGCCAATGTAATTTTTACTCTCATTTCGGCACCTCCTATAAATCTGAAAGCCTCCCTCGTGAATATAAAGGGGATTTTTAACCCACTACTGAAAAATGGGCGCAAAAAATAAAACCCCTGAAACGAGGTAATAACACTATACCACAACGGACAAGCGCTGTCAATAGAAAATTTCGCATTTCAAAGACATTTTGTGCACTTTTGATATTTTCATACCTTTTACTGTCTGTCTTTATACCATTTATTATATATAAAAGGCGTAAAAATGAATATAACGCCTCTGTCTGCCCATAATAAACCAAGAAACAGACGGGAGGTTTTTATATGAATTACGGTGTTTATCTTAATGACGAAGGGCTATGCTCTGAAAACGGAAGAGGCGTTAATTCGGCAGACGCTCTTTTGGCAGGAAAATGCTTAGCGTCGGTTGCGAAAAAGGTTGTTATCGCACATAACGGAGAGAAATCGGCAGAATGTCTTTCTCTGGCAGTTGCTTCGGGGGCATCGGAAAAGGGCACTGATGTATTTTTTGCATCCTCTCTCCCCGAACCTGCTTTCGACCTCGCCATGAAGCTTATCGGTGCTGAGGCAGGGTGTTTTGTTTCGGGTGGAGTTTTTTCAAAGATAAAATTCTTTTCTGAAAGAGGGCTTCCCCTCTCATCAGAGGACGAACAGAAGATAGAAAAAGTCCTTTCGGGAAAAGAAATCACAACGATTTCGGGATATGGAAAAATACGCAGTATAGACGGTGTTTCATCGGTTTATTCCGAAAGGATAAAAAATCTTCTCGGCAATATAAAAACGGCTGTGAAAATCTATTCTCCCGACAGAGAAGTCATGGCAGCGGCAGAGAGGATTTTTCCACGTTGCAGGGGTGACGGAGATATAGTTTTCAATATCTCATCAGACGGCAGGAAGGTTTCTGCATTCTCTCTTAAAACAGGGCATATCTTTTATGAAAAGTTGCTTCTTCTCTGCTCTTTGGCAGAATTTAAAGAAGGCAACGATATTTCTCTTCCCTTTTCATCGCCCGTTATCATCGACGAAATTGCCTCTGAATACGGCAGGAAGGTTACAAGATATTACGAGAGAACAAAAGACTATTCCGATAACGACGGAAGAAAAAACGCCCTTTACTGCCGTTTCGGACGGGATGCCTTAACGCTTATCGCAAAGATTTTAAGATATCTTGAGGATAACGACCTGACGCTTTCAGAAGCTCTGGAAACTCTCCCCCGTTTTGCAACGGTTACAAGATTTGTTCCCAAAGAAGATGCCGAAAATGTCTTTGAAAAGATATGCAGTAAAAAGGCAGGGAAAAACGAGGGTATAGCAAAATGCGAAAACGGTGAAAGAGTTATCATAAAGCCCGTTAAATCGGGGCGTGGGTTTACTCTTATCGCAGAAAGTTTCAGAACAGAAACGGCTTCCGAGCTGTGTGATTTCTATGAAAAAAAGATAAAAACGCTTTAAAACGGCATGAAAGTGTGGGATATGACATATTTCCCACACTTTCATCTGTTTGACAAATATACTATATTATGATACACTAAAATAGATTAACCTGAACTTTTTAGGGGAGAGTCCCTTTAAACATAAAATACATACACAAAAACTACATAAATCCCTTTATTTCGGGGGAGAGGCGATATGCATGAGGCAGAGGCACTCCGTTGACGTTTACGGAAAGAAGGGGTTTCCGACTGATTGAAAGGTGGTCAGAATTTGGAAAAAAAGAACAATCCAAGACTCAGTGGATTCGGAAAAAAATCAGAAAAATCTTCCGAAAAGGTAGCAAGAAAGCCTCTTGCGCCCAAAGCAGCAAACTTTGCCGAATACGAGGCTATGATGAACGAAAAGAAAAAAGCAGAAAAGAAAAAGCAGAAGGAAAAGAAAAAGCCCGTTACAGAAAAGGCTTCAAAGAAAACTGCCAAACCCATAAAAAACACAAAGCAGAAACAGAATATAAAAAAACAGGCAAAGCAGGCAGATACAAAGAAAGCTTCTCCCAAAAAGCAGAAAGAAACAGCTATTTCTTATGCTGAATACGCTTCAAGGCAGAGAGAGGTTTTAGAAACACTTTACAGAGGTGGAAAGAACACTCCCCTTAAAATAATTCCCATAGGTGGGCTCAATGAAATAGGCAAAAACCTTACTGTCTTTGAATGTGGAAACGATATGTTCATCGTCGATTGCGGGCTTGCTTTTCCCGATACAGAACTCTATGGCGTTGACATCGTTATCCCCGAATTCACATATATCGAACAGAATATCGATAAACTCCGTGGTATCGTTATAACCCACGGACACGAGGAGCATATAGGAGGGCTGGCTTATCTTCTTAAAAAGGTAAAAGCTGC
>JAZNQY010000023.1:0-3536 GCA_045590375.1 Oscillospiraceae bacterium
GTTGACATAGTATCTTACAATGATGTTGAAGAGTACGACAACAACATCTTATTACAATTGAATAAGTTAGAAGAATATCCCGTTAAATACACTGAATTTCAATTGTTAAATACAGATTTTAAAAGTCTCGATACGTTAAAAAGCGGAATTGAAAGGTGTTTGGAATCTCAAAGAAAAACTTACAGATATACTTGAAGAAATCAAAACACAGAATAATAATTTTGTGTCTAATTCCAGCGGTGAGTTTTGCAATGCTTTTTCTCAGAATGCCAAAATCTTTGAACATAACCTTGAACAGCATATCAGCATTTTAATGAATGTTAACGATTATGCCGAAAAGACTCTGAAAGAACAACATGAACTCGATAAAGATATTGAAAAGATACTTTATTAAGGAAATAATTATTGAAAACGGAAAGTGGAAACTTGATGACTGCACTATGTGGAGCGGCCTTACAGAAAATTATTTTGTCAGAACAGAGGATATGTATAACAAGAAATAACTCGACAAAAGGAGCAAGAAAATGAAAAAACTTATTTTATCTTTGCTTATGATAACGATGCTTACAGGTTGTGTATCAGAACCTGTAAGCAGAAACGAAATAAATACAGATTTCGAAGAACTCTGTATTTATTTTGATATAGATAAACTTGAATCTGAAAAATCATACCAAAATGATAATTATGAAAATTATATTACATATGAGATAAATAATCATATGAATTATTCTGAAAAAGCGGATATTATAAATTACAGTTTTTTTGGAAACGAAAAATATCTTCGTCATATATCGGTTGAAACCGATGCCAGCAACGGCGTCAATAATGTGGATATGGATTGGTATAAGTATAATGAAAATGGGGATATCTGTGAAACGGATTCTCCGTTTTATGCCGAAAATATTCTCGGAAAAATGCAGAGCTTTGATTTGACCAGTGAGCTTGGGGAAAAACTCTATAATGAAGATTACCTCTTTGCAAAGGAAACAAATTCTTCTGTGGGAACGATAGAAGTTTTTTACTGCGATATGAATAAAGACGGAAAAGATGATATTATTTCATATATCGAAGCACCGTGGATTCAGGGCAAGGATAAGAATATCAGACTTTCTGTCAGTGTTGATGGTGAAGACGGACTGATACCTTTAGAAGATGAAATTTTTCTTCTCAACATCAGAAATAATCCGCTGATTTTTGTAAATATAGAAGAATCGGATACTGATATGAGAAATATTGTCGTTGAGTATTTCTATCGCGAAACAGCGGAATACAACAGAATATCCTACATATACAATGCCGAAAAAAGAAGTTATGTAAAACAGGAAGAGATTACAACAACTGATGAAGAAGTTGTAACAACTGCTGAAACCAAAGAACTTTCAGAGAAAGAACTTCTTTCTGAGTATATAGAATATTACAAGGAATATTTTAAAGATAATTATTCTGAAAATCCCACGGAAGAAGTCAGCGTCTTTTTCTGTGATTTTGATGATGACGGAAAATATGAAGCCTCGCTCAGATATCCGGAATTATGGATAAAAAACTATAATGAAGCAACAAAAACCGTTGAAGAAATGAGGGAATGGGGACATATAAGCGGTGCGAATAAATACAGATTAGCCTCAGGAGAAGAAATATACATTTATCAGCCTGATAATCAGTTTCTTTTTTATTCGCAGTTTGAAAACGGCAGATATGTCGGCGGCGAATATTTATTGGGGAATGCATATTTTGACGACAGGGTGAAAAAAGAAGTGACCTACTTTTATTTTGTTGGGGATATTGCCGCAGAAGGTCTTGACACTCCGATAGAATATGTAAATTCGAGGATAGAACACGAGCCGATAAAAGATAATCTTGTAACAAAAGAAACATACGAAAAAGTTATCAAAGAATTTTACGAGAAAACAGAGCCTGTTCCCGTTTGTATCAAAACACTTTCTATGACAGTCGATGAATGGCTCACATTATCGACAGAAGAGATACTTGAAAAGACCGAAGATGATGTTCTTGCGTCAGAACTTCCCGAACATAAAATCGACGAGGGAGAAGATTATGAGAATTGATTTTTAAAAGGAGTCTAAATTATGACAGATGAAATATTGATAAATACAGAAGCTATGAATAGCGTTAACGAAAGCGTATAACAAAAAACAAATTGACAAAAGGAGCAGAAAATGAAAAAACTTATTTTATCTTTGTTTATGATAACAATGCTTACAGGTTGTGTATCCGTGCCTGTAAAACAGGAAGAGATTACAACTGTTTCGGTATCAGAAACTTCAGATATAAATGAAAACACAGAACAACTTGAATATAAGAGCAACGGCAACGGAACCTGTATAGTTACAGGAATGGGAACATATACCGATTCTCGCCTTGTTATTCCGAGCAGAAATCCCGATGGAGAGATTGTTGTTTCTGTCGGCGAAAAGGCATTCGGCTGGAATTCTGATATAACAAGCGTTGAAATCCCTTCTTCTGTTAAAACAATAGGTTTTCAGGCTTTTGATGGCTGCGAAAATCTGGTTGATGTATATCTTTCCGAAGGGATTGAATTTATAGGTGACGCGTCTTTTGCAGAGTGTCCGATTGCTGAAATTGATATTCCTGAAAGTGTGAAAAGTATAGGCGACGGAGCGTTTATGTACTGTGAAAATCTTGCAGGGATTTCAATTCCCGAAACTGTTGAAGAAATCGGAAATCTTGCATTTTTTGAAACATCATTCTGGAGAGAATATCCCGAAGATTTTGTTGTTGTCGGAAACGGCGTGCTGATAAATTATAAGGGTAGTTCAAAAGAAGTGACAATTCCCGATAATGTAAAATATATATCGCAATCTTTCGGTTATATGGAATACCGCAATTCTGTTGTTGAAAAAATTATAGTTCCCGAAACTGTTGAAGGCTATGGGGAATATGCTTTTGCGGGTTGTAACAATTTGAAAGAAATCATTCTTCCCGATAATATGAAATATCTTCCCGATAACGCTTTTTATAGTTGCTGTTCGCTCGAAGAAATTATAATTCCTGATGAAGTTGAAAGTATAGGAGAATCAGCGTTTGATGGATGTGAATTGCTTGAAAGCATTGTTATTCCGAAAGGTGTAACAGAAATGGGAGCAACGGTATTCAATCATACAGACAACATAACCGTTTACTGCGAAGCTGAAAGCAAACCTCAGGGCTGGGATGATGAATGGGATACAATTTATTCTGAGGATGGTAACAAAAAGGTGGATGTTATCTGGGGATATAAGGGCGATTAGGAATGATTAAAAAGGAGCCTAAATTATGACAGATGAAATGTTTGATTTGTTTAATAAATATGCAATAGATGATGCGGTCAAAAAAGGGAAAAGAATACGTTTTTCACAAACCCCAAAAGACTACAAAACATCTTATCTATATCAAGAATGGGAGTATTTGCAGAATAACTATGGTTATAGCGAATTGTATTTTAAAGGAGAATATTGGTATGCAGAATAAAGATTTAAAAGAAAAAGCTAAATTTATTATGGCGAAGATAAGAGAAT
>JAZNQY010000024.1:0-16291 GCA_045590375.1 Oscillospiraceae bacterium
GGTCATAACCTATATTACTGAGAACGATTGCCATATCACGACCTATTCCGCTACTTGCACCTGTTATCAAAGCTTTCATGATTAACTCCTTGAATTAACAGGTGGAGTGGATATATTATCAAGCTCATCAATTCCCGTAACGATAACGTTCAAATATTGTGGGTCTTTAAATAAATCGTAAGAAGTGTCTTCGCCTATAATGGCAATCTGAGGTCTTAAGGGCTGTTCTGGGTAGTTTCTGATAACGATGCCACGCTTTCCGTTTGAAAGCCTTACATGCGAACCGACAGGGAATGGAGCAACTCTTTTAAGGAATGCTCTTACTATTTCTTCGTCAAAATGAGTTCCTGCATTTGCCATTATGTATTCAAGAACTTCGTGCGCCGGTGCAGGTTTACGATAAGGGCGATGCGAGGTGAGTGCATCGAAAACATCAGCAACAGCCATTATTCTTGCAAACATGTGTATATTCTTTCCGTCAATACCATTAGGATAACCTGTTCCGTTCCATTTTTCGTGATGACCGACAATTCCCATAAATGTATTCTGAGAAACAAGATTATTTTTTCTTAAATGAACACCTGCAGCAATAGGGTGTTTTTTTACAATTTCAAATTCTTCAGGAGTAAGTCTTGAAGGTTTGTTTATAATGGTTATCGGGATAGCAATTTTTCCTATATCATGGAGAAGAGCAGCAGTAACAAGTTCGTTTAATGTGTTTTTGTCAAATCCGAATTCCATACCGACAGCCAGAGACATTACAGCAACGCTGAGAGAATGATGGTATGTATAGTCGTCATACATTTTGAGGTCAAGTATGTTGACCATTACATCTTTATCAGCAGAAACTGTTTCAACAAGGTTTGCAGTTGTGTCGTTTATGCTGTCCATCTGTTCACTTGTTATATGACCACCCATGAATCCTTTTGCAAGACTCTGAATACCACTTACAGCTTGGCTTTTAAGTTCTTCATCTATGGTCTGAGTCATTTTTATATCTGTTGAAAGATGAGATATATATGCGCCTTCAACTTTTGCATTAACAAGTGCTTTGATGGATTCTTCCGTCAGGTGTATTCCTCTTGTGAGGACTGACATAGCCTGGATGTTCATATCAAAGTAATGTATATCACGGCCTAAATACATACCCGGAAGTAAATCTTCTGTATTTACATAGAACATATGGCTACACCTCCTGACTGGCAGAATAAAATAATTTGTAATATCAAGGAAATAAATGTAAAATTCAAAAATGAATAATAATAAAATTATTATACACTTTTTTAATAAAAAAGTCAATAATTTTAGAAAAATGCAGATATACTTTTTCAAATGTTGATATGTATTGTTGAAAATGATAATTTACATACTTTTTATAGTATGTTATAATTTTAACAGTATTATTAAAAGTGTATATTTTAAAATGAAAGCAAGGCGATTTGATGACAACTGATATGACCAAAGGAAGTCCTGCAAAACTTCTTTGGAAATTCGCCATTCCCATGCTTATCAGCGTTATTTTTCAGCAACTTTACAATATCGCAGATAGCATCATAGCAGGTAATTTCATAAATAAAGAAGCTCTTGCAGCGGTCGGCGCATCTTTTCCTATTACGATGATTTTTATATCAATAGGAACGGGAGCGAATGTCGGATGTACAGTAATCATATCACAGTATTTCGGCGCAAAACAATATGCTGAAATGAAAACAGCGATTTTCACATCTGTTTTTTCTGTATTAGGTCTTGGTGGAATACTTACAGCTGTCGGAGTTTTTATAACAAGCCCTATATTGAAACTTCTTGAAACTCCTGAAAATATTCTTTCAGATGCAGAACTTTATCTCAATGTTTACGTGTGGGGACTTACATTCCTGTTTTTATACAACATCTGTACAGGTATATTTACTGCTCTCGGTAATTCTATAACGCCCCTGATATTTCTTATTGTATCATCTGTTTCAAATGTAATACTTGACTATGTATTTGTAGTGTTTTTTGAGATGGGTGTAAGTGGTGTTGCATGGGCAACATTCGTATGCCAAGGCGTCTGTGCATTAGCTGCGCTTATATTTTTACTTATAAGACTTTCGGGAATAAAAACAGAGACTAAATATAAATTCTTCTCAGGAACAATGCTTAAAACTGTAAGCGTAATAGCGATTCCGAGTATTCTTCAACAGAGTTTTGTTTCTGTCGGAAATATTTTTGTTCAGGGAATAGTGAATGGGTTTGGAGATAATGCTGTTGCAGGTTTTGCAGCGGCAGTAAAATTAAATGTTTTTGCAATTTCGTGCGTGTCGACTGTATGTAATAGTATATCAAGTTTTGCAGCGCAGAATGCAGGCGCAGGGAATATAGAAAGAATAAAACAAGGATTTAAGAACGGTCTCCTTATAGTAGGAATTGTAACTGCTCCTTTTATGATTCTTTTCCTTCTTTTTCCTTCGCAACTTATCGGAATTTTTATGGACCCTGAAGCAGCAGACAATCTTGAAGCGATAGCGATAGGCGCACAGTTTATAAAAATCGTAGTTCCTTTTTATGCTACAGTTGCTATAAAACTTTCTGCCGATGCTATTTTAAGGGGAACAGCATCAATGCGTGAATTTATGATAGCCACATTTGCCGATCTTGTGCTGAGAGTTATCTTTGCTTATATTCTTTCACCACATTTTGGTGTTACGGGCGTATGGATGTCATGGCCTATAGGATGGATTATCGCATCAGCAATGTCGCTTGCGTACTACATTATGGGACATTGGAAGAAAATTGTTAAAGACAGTGTTATGCAAAAACAATAACATCGTTAATTATAAAATGAAAAGAGAGAGTTTGGTATGGTAAAAAAATTTGTCAGTTCGTTGAAGACTGAATTTAAAGGCTATAACGCCAAGAAGTTCGGTATGGATGTTCTTTCAGGGGTAACGGTTGCCGCAGTGGCACTTCCTCTTGCACTCGCATTTGGTGTTAGTTCAGGTGCATCTGCAGCAGCAGGACTCATTACGGCGATTATTGCAGGTATTGTAATCGGTGGACTTTCAGGTGGTTCTTATCAAATAAGTGGACCTACAGGTGCTATGACAGCAATTCTTGTATCGCTTGTTGCACAGTATGGTCTTAAAGGGGTTTTTATCGCTTGTTTCCTTTCGGGAATAATTCTTCTTATCGCAGGAATTTTGAAACTCGGTGGACTTGTTTCGTTTATTCCCCTTCCTGTTATTGCAGGATTTACATCGGGTATTGCGATAATTATTGCTTTTGGTCAGATAGACAATGCAACAGGTCTTAAAGGAACAGGTCTTAACAATATAGAAAAACTTCTCAGCTATTTTATGACACCTCAGACACTTGATATCACAGCACTTATAATAAGACTTGCTGGTATTGTGTTTATGATTGTTTATCCTAAAAAAGCAAACGCAGTTGTTCCTTCATCACTTGTTGCGATCATTCTTGCGACAATAGCTAACCTTATTTTTAAATTTGATGTTGCATCAGTAGGTTCTATTCCTAAAACAATATTCCTTGAAGAAAGACTTGAATTCTCTATGTTCAGTCTTGAAACAATAAAACCTCTTATAGTTCCTGCATTCAGTATTGCAGCACTCGGACTTATTGAGAGCCTTCTTTGTGGCGCTTCAGCAGGAAGAATGAAAAACGAAAAACTTGATGCTGACAGAGAACTTGTAGCACAGGGAATAGGAAATATGCTCATTCCTTTCTTCGGAGGAGTTCCTGCAACAGCTGCTATCGCAAGAACAAGCGTTGCTATAAAAGCAGGAGGTCAGACGAGACTTACAAGCATTATTCATTCACTTGTACTCTTACTTTCTATGTTCGTTCTCGGTGGAGTAATGTCTGCGATTCCTCTTGCAGCTTTAGCAGGTGTTCTTATCGTTACAGCATGGAGAATGAATGACTGGGAAATTATTAATGATATTTTCAAAAGAAAGATGCGTTCTGCAATTTCACAGTTCTTTATAACAATGGCAGCAACAGTAGTTTTCGACCTCACAGTTGCTATCATAATCGGTATAGTATTCTCACTTGTTATCTTTGTTGCAAAAATTTCAAATATTCAGGTTACAACAAGTGAAGTAAATCCTGAAAAGCTTGCAGATGGTTCTAAAATGAATGATAAAATCAAAAACACAAGTGTTATTTATGTAACAGGTCCTCTTTATTTCGGAACAGCAGGTAAACTTCAGGAAAAGGTTGAAGAACTTGAAGATAAAGAAATTTACATATTCTCATTAAGAGGTGTTCCTCTTGCTGATATTTCGGGCGTTCAGGCACTTGATGATCTTGTTGCAAGACTTCATGAAAATAATAAAACAGTTTATTTCACAGCTGTTCAGCCGAATGTTATGGAAATCTTCTCAAGAAGTGGTTTCTCTTCAAGAGTAGGTTCGGATAATTTCTACTGGAGTACAGACAGAATTCTTACAGAACTTGGTGATTGATATAAAACAGAAAAGGCATACAGAAAACTGTATGCCTTTTTATTATTTTTTCTTTTTCGGAGTGGGAAGTTCATCATACATAGCGTTCAACAATTCCGTCAGAAAATTCTTATCATCTACATTATTAACCAGAATCATTTCTTTTGCACCATCATAAGGCTTTTCGAAAATCGCATCAGGTATAAGTGAAATTACCGATTTTACGGGTTTTACAAGAAATCTGTCATCATATATTCCACCAACAATTTTTTCGCGATAATATATGATATATTCACCCATCATCGCTCTGTATGAAATATCATCAAGGTCAGATAATTGTTCCAAGATAAAATCAAGATAATTTTTAGTCGATGCCATTTCTACACCACCTGATTATATAATTTCGATTCCTTGTTCCGTCGGAACTGAAACAGTGGCAAAAAATCCTGATTTCTTGAGATTTTCACAGCATTTTTCAGCAAGTCTTTCGTTATCAAATATTCCGAAAACTGCTGAACCACTTCCTGTCATTACAGAATTTTCAGCACCAAGTTCAATCATAGTTTCCTTGATTTCATCAACAGTAGCAAGAAAAGCTGTGAGTTCTAAAACATTTCCGCAAAGATGTGAGAATTTTTCTCCGTTATTGATTGCATTTATAAGTGCGTCAACATCGGGGTGTTTAATGCCCTGAAGTTTATCATAGGTTTTATAAGCCTCGATAGTAGAAATTCCGTCAGCACCTTTTGCGATAACTATTTTTACATCTGAAACAGGCTTTAATAAAGTGAGCTTTTCGCCGACACCTTCACATAATTTTGTTCCACCAACAATGCAAAAGGGAACATCAGAACCTACTTTTTCACCGATTTCGCAAAGTTTTTCCTCTGATAAACCTGTATCATACAATCTGTTGAGAGCAAAAATTGTTCCTGCGGCATCAGCACTTCCACCACCAAGCCCTGCTTGTGATGGAATGTTTTTTTCTATCTTAATTTTAACTCCACCGATGAGTTTGGTTTCTTCAAAAAACAATTTTGCTGCTTTAAAAGCGAGATTATGTTCGTCGCAGGGGAGTGTTTCATCAGAACATATAACTGAAATGCTGTCTGATTTTTCAAGAGTTATAATATCGTATAAAGATACAGACTGCATTACTGTTTTTAAAAGATGATAACCATCTTCTCTTGTTCCTACAATATCAAGACCTAAATTGATTTTAGCATTTGCTTTAACTGAAATTCTGTTCATATTATTTTCCGTTCTCAAGAGATTTTAAAAATGCTTCGATTCTTTTTAAAGCCTCAAGAATGTGATTTATTGAATAAGCATAAGAAACTCTTACATAACCTTCACCACTTGTTCCGAAAGCATTTCCGGGAACGATAGCAACTTTATATTCTTCAACAAGTCTTGCACAGAATTCTTCGCTCGAAAGTCCTGTTGATTTTATGCAGGGGAATACATAGAATGCACCTTTAGGCTCAAAACAAGTAAGCCCCATTCTGTTGAATTCCTTGACAATAAGTCTTCTTCTTGCGTCGTATTCCTTAACCATTTTTGCGATTTCTTCATCACAATGTTTAATTGCTTCTATTCCTGCATATTGGCTTATTGTCGGTGAAGACATAATAGCGTACTGATGAAGCTTAAGCATCTGTTCTATAATAGGTTTAGGACCTGTAACATACCCAAGACGCCATCCTGTCATAGCGTAAGCTTTTGAAAATCCATTTACTATAATTGTGCGTTCTTTCATGCCGTCAAGCTGAGCGATGGAAGTATGTGTTTCGCCACCATATGTCAACTCGGAATAGATTTCATCACTAAGAACAACAATATTTGTATCTCTTAAAACTTCAGCAATAGGCATAAGTTCTTCTTTTGTCATTATACCACCCGTTGGATTATTAGGATAGGGAAGTATAAGCATTTTTGTTTTGTCTGTTATTTTTGAACGCAGAGTTTCTGCCGTGAGTTTAAAATCGGTATCAGCAGATGTTTCGAGAGGAACAACAACTCCACCTGAAAGTTCAGTTATAGGAGCATAACATACAAAACTCGGCTCAACAACAAGAACTTCATCGCCGGGATCTATAATCGCCCTTATAGCAAGATCGATAGCTTCAGATCCACCAACTGTAACAATGACTTCGTCTGTATCGTATTTAAGTCCCATTTTTTTATCGAGTCTGTCACATATTGTTTTTCTGAGTTCGATAAGACCAGGGTTTGCAGTATAAACTGTTCTTTTTCTTTCTATTGTATCAATAGCAACTTTTCTGACACTCCATGGAGTAGGAAAATCAGGCTCTCCGACACCGAGAGAAATAACACCCTCTGTCTGAGCAGCAATATCAAAGAACTTTCTTATCCCAGAAGGTTTGATGTTTTTAATTTTGTCAGACAAAATTTTATTATAATCCATATTTTTTACCTCTGTATTTTAATTAAGGGGAAACAAATTCTCTTTCATCTGTTTCACCTTCTGAAATGAGAAATCCCTTTTCTTTATATCTTTTAAGAATAAAATGAGTTGTTGTTGAGAGGATACCTTCAATGGCTGAAAGTTTCTGAGAAACGAAAAGCGCAACTTCTTTAAGGTCGGCACAAGTAACTGTTACAGCAAGGTCGTATCCACCGGACATTAAAGTGAGAGAGGTTACTTCTTCATAAGCAACTATTTTTCTTGAAATTTCATCAAATCCTACATCGGCCTGAGGTGTTACTTTAAGTTCGATAATAGCTGTAACAACATCTTTATCAGCTTTATCTTCGTCAAGAATAACACTGTATCCCTTGATAATTCCTGAATTTTCAAGTTCTTCAATTTTGGCGGCGACTTCGTTTTCTGTCGTTCCTGTCATCGCGGCAAGCTGTGCGTTTGAAAGTCTGGAATTCTGTTTGAGAAGTTTGAGAAGTGTTTCCATGAGTAATACCTCCATAAATAAAGTTATTTAATTATATCATATTGTTGGTTATTTGTCTATCTGATTTTTATAAACTCGGGTCTTCTTTTTTTGAAATAACAGAGATGTTCAAATCCTGCTTCCATAGCGATTTCTGCGCCTTCTTTTATTCCTTTGCCAACATCTTCGGGACAATGAGAATCAGAGCCTATTGAAATTATTTCTCCACCAAGTTCTCTGAAAATCTTTACCCACTTAAAATCAGGGAAGGTTTTGCCGTATTTCTGTCTGAGTCCACTTGTGTTTATTTCAATGCCTTTTCCGTTTTCAACGAGAAGTTTGAATGATTCTCTTATAATCTCTTCATAAGGATTCATATCAACTTTGATCCCGTTATCACCTTCAATATATCTGAGTGTATATGTTAAATGACCGAGAACATCAAATTTTCCCCATTTACAGAGTTTGTATGTTTCGTCGAAATATTTTTCCATGAGGTCGGGGATATCATATTTTGAATAGTCAATAAATGCAAAATCATCATAATTGGGAAGCTTGTGCGTAGAACCAATTACAAAATCAAGTCTTTTATCAGAAACGATTTTTTCAGCAAGCTCAAAATCGTGTGTTGCCTGACCAAGTTCTATTCCACAGATAAAGTTGAATTTATCGTCGATAATTTCTTTTGCTTTTGTGTTTTCCTGCATAGATGCTTCAAACATTCTGTCGTAATTGTAATCATCATATCCGTTAGGTTCAAAGCCATAATGCTCTATCGAATACCACTGACTTACTTCACAATGGTCTGTTATTGCATATGCCGAAAGCCCGAGTGATTTTGCCCTTTCAATCATAGCAAGTGATGATGCGCTTTTGTCTGCATCGGGTGAATTATGTGAATGTGAATGACAATCTATAAGGTTCATATATGTCTTTCCTCCAAAAGTAAAGATTCGGTAATTTTTTTATGTAGAAAAAATAAATAAACTATATTTATTATATCACACTTTATACTTTAATGACATATTTTTCAGAAAAAATAATAACAAAATTGTATGTTTATGCCGTTAACATTTTTGTTTAAATGTGTTATAATCTAAACGATAATGTTTTATTATACATATTTATAATATTTATAAGATTCAGGAGGATTTTTTATGAGAGCTGTTTTAACTGTAATCGGTAAAGACACAGTAGGTATTCTTGCGAAAGTAAGCACAATCTGTGCTGAGTATAACGGGAATGTTATTGAAGTAACACAATCTGTACTTCAGGATATGTTTCCTATGATAATGATGGTTGATATTTCCGATCTTAATGTTGAATTCACTGTTCTCGCTGACAGAATGACAAAACTCGGTGAAGAACTCGGCCTTTCTATTCATACAATGCACGAAGATATTTTTGATGCTATGCACAGAATATAGGAGGATAGTATGATTAACGCTCACGATATACTTGAAACCATAAGAATGATTCAGAACGAATGCCTTGATATCCGTACAATAACAATGGGTATCTCACTTCTCGATTGTATCGATAGTGATATAGATAAGGCATGTGATAAGGTTTATGATAAGATAACAAAATGCGCTGCAAACCTTGTTCCTGTTGCTGAAAAGATTGAAAAGGAATTTGGTATTCCTATAATCAATAAAAGACTTTCGGTTACACCTATAGCAATAGTTTCTGCTGCCTGCAAAAATCAGAATCCTGTTAAATTTGCAGTCACAATGGAAAAAGCAGCCAAAGCTGTTGGTGTAAACCTTATTGGTGGATATTCGGCACTTGTTCAGAAGGGCTTTGCTGCAGGTGATATCGAACTTATCGAATCAATTCCCGAAGCACTTGCAACAACATCAAATGTATGTTCATCAGTAAATGTAGGTTCAACCAAAACAGGTATCAATCTTGATGCTTGTAAGATCATGGGAAGAATAGTAAAGCAGTCTGCGATAAAAACTGTTGATAACGCTTGTTTTGGTGCAGCCAAACTTGTTGTTTTCTGTAATGCTCCTGATGATAATCCCTTTATGGCAGGGGCATTTCATGGTGTAGGCGAACCTGATTGCATTATAAATGTTGGTGTTTCAGGTCCTGGTGTTGTAAGAGCAGCTCTTGCTAAACATCCTGATGCTGATATAGCAGAAATTGCCGATGTTATCAAAAAGACATCTTATAAAATAACAAGAGTAGGTCAGCTTGTTGGTGTTAATGCGTCTGAAAGACTTGGCGTTCCTTTCGGAATAGTTGACCTTTCTCTTGCACCTACTCCTGCAGTAGGAGATAGCGTTGCACATATACTTGAAGAGATCGGTCTTGAACATTGTGGTTCTCACGGAACAACAGCAGCACTCGCACTTCTTAACGATGCAGTTAAAAAAGGTGGGGTAATGGCTTGCTCAAGAATAGGAGGACTTTCGGGTGCTTTTATTCCCGTATCAGAAGACGCAGGTATGATAGATGCTGCTAAATGTGGTGCGCTTTCTATTGAAAAACTTGAAGCAATGACAGCAGTATGTTCAGTAGGTCTCGATATGATAGTTGTTCCTGGTGATATTACAGAAGATACAATTTCTGCAATTATTGCCGATGAAGCTGCTATCGGTATGGTTAACTCAAAGACAACAGCAGTAAGAATTATCCCTGCAATAGGCATGGATGTCGGAGAAGAACTTGACTGGGGTGGACTTTTTGGCTGTGGTCCTGTTATGAAAATCAATAAGAATTCTCCTTCGAAGTTTATAAATCGTGGAGGTCAGATTCCGGCACCTCTCCATAGTCTTAAGAACTAAATACAGGAGTGCTTTATATATGGCAAAAAATATTATAAGCGAGATTATCAAACTTGACAGACAGGCTGATCTGAAAATAGACGAAGCCCGTAAAAAAAGCGAACAGATTATGATTTCTGCAAAAGAAGAGGCAGTTTCGATTTACAATAAGAGCCTTGAACATTCGCAAGAGTATAGCGAAAAGGTTGATAATGTTGAACAGAAAGCTTCTGAAATGAAGATAGAAAAAATCACAAAAGCAAAAGAAGATAAAATGCTTGAATATGATAAATTCTATGCTGAAAATCATAATAAGTGGGCAGAAGAGATTTTTGACAGAATAACAAAACAGCCTGTAGTATTGTAAAAATTTACTGTTTTGTTAAAAAGGGGTGAAAACGATGATTGATTATTCATATAACGCAACAGTTGCCAAAGCAAGAACATTTTACGGAAAAAGACTTAAAGAAGAAGATTATCGTGAACTCCTCAAAAAAACAACAATCCCTGAAATAGCAGAGTATCTTAAAAGAAATACACATTTTTCTGATTGTCTTTCAAATATAGATACAAATTCAGTTCATAGAGGTTACCTCGAAGATATCCTCAACAGAGAAACTTTCAATGAATATGTAAGACTCTGTAATTTTCAGAAACTCAATGAAATTTCGTTTTTTAATTACAGATATATAAATAGCGAAATCAACGTAATACTCAGATGCATAATCTATATAAACGCAGGTACAATCGAAAAGTTTATTGATACAATTTCTCCTTATCTTGCGAAACATGCGTCATTTGATATGATGAGACTCGGCGAGGTAAGAACATATAACGATTTGCTTGATATACTGCAAAAAACTCCTTATTACGATATAATAAAGGATCAGAAACCCGATGATAACGGGAATTATAACTGTACAGAAATAGATATTTTGCTTAAAACCTATTATGTGAATTGGGTTAAAGATGCTATAAAAAGGGATTTTTCCGGTTCTGTTCAGAAAGATATGCTTGAGATAACAGGAACGCTTTATGATTTATCTAATGTATATAATGCTTTCAGATATAAAGCGTTTTCAGGTGCTGATTATGAAGAAATTTCAAATATTCTTTTTCCTGTTCCGAGCAATATAACGAAGTTCAGATTTTATGAACTCATGAACACGAATACTGCAGAAGAATACATTGATATTCTGAAAAATACAGGATATGGCAGAATGATGACTGTTGATAATCCTGATATTTCAAGAGCATCTATAAATCACGATATTGAAGTTCTGAGAAACAGATTTGCAAAAAATTATCTCAGAAAAAGTACAAATGCTGCTGTAAGTATCTATACAATTCTTTTTCTGCTTACAACAGAAGTGAAAAATATTATAACTATCATCGAGGGGATACGCTATGGTGTTCCTGCTCAGAGCATAGAAGAAATGCTTGTTATAGTTTAAATTTGAAGCCGATGGGGTGAATTGAATGGCTATTGAGAAACTCGAAGTAGTCGATATAACCTGTTATATCGAGGATCTGAACGAGGTTCTGAAAAAATGTTGTCAGAGTGGTTGTTTTCATATCGAATTACCTGATAACAACAAGGGAGACAAGTTTACACTTTTAAACGAAGAAAATCCATATGAAAGTCTTATTGCAGAACTTTCTTCTTTCTTTTCGAAAGTAGGGATAAAGTATGAAGAAAAGGACTTTTCTTCCATCAAAGAGGAAAGCGTAGCAGAACTTTCGGTGCTTACGGACGAAATCAAATCTGATATTCTGAAGAATATAGAGCATACTGAAGAACTTTCAGAAGATATAAAGTACCGAAGACAAGTTGCTATGTATCTTTCACATCTTGAGGGAATAGACGAGGATTACCAGAAACTTTTTTCCTGCAAGAATGTTTCCGTCAGATTCGGAAAACTTCCGATAGAAAGTTATGAAAAACTTTCGTATCATAAAGAAAAGCCTATTATTTTCAATACTTATGATAATGATGGTGAATATTACTGAGGAATGTATCTTTCTCCTTCATCTATGAAAGATGAAATTGACGATATTTTTTCAGAACTTTATTTTGAAAGAATACGACTCCCTGATTTTGTTGAAGGAACAGGAAAGGATGCAAAGATAAACAACGAAAAAGCAATTCTCAGTGAAAGAGAAGAACTTAAAACGTTAAAAAAACAGATTGATGAATCTATTGATAAAAATAAAGAAAAACTCAATATGATTTATTCTAAGCTTGTTTATTTATCTGGTATATTTGAACTCAGAAGAGAAGTGGTTCTCTATGATGATAAGTATATACTCATTAAAGGTTATGTTCCCTCTAAAAAGGCAAAAGAATTCACTTCTTTATTCGATGAACTTGATACAGTTACCGTATTATCAAGACCATGTGAGCGTGATAACAGATTGAATCCACCGACAAAACTGAAAAATAATATCTTTGCAGAACCTTTTTCTATGTTTGTCGAGATGTATGGGTTGCCTTCACATAATGGATTTGACCCTACAATGCTTGTTGCTATAACATATACTCTCCTTTTCGGGCTTATGTTTGCCGACCTCGGACAAGGTATCATAATAGCGATAGTGGGCGCTTTTTTATGGCATGTTAAAAAGAATAAACTCGGTGCAATTCTTGAAAGAGTAGGAATATCAAGTGCTGTATTCGGATTTATTTTCGGAAGCGTGTTTGGTTTTGAACACCTTCTGGATCCCGTCTTTGAAAAGATGGGATTTGAAGAAAAACCATTTGAAGTTATGGATAACATAAATACCATCCTTTATGGTGCTATCGCACTCGGAGTTGTTTTTATAGTTATAACAATTATCATAAATATATGCATAGGTTTCAAACAGAAAGATTATGAGCGTGCATTATTCTCAAATAACGGTATAGCAGGTCTTGTGTTCTTTGTTGCGATTTTAGGAGGACTTGTAGGAAATCTTCTTTTAGGAATGAATCTTCTTACACCTGTATATGTAGTGTTCCTTATTGTAATCCCTGCTTTGCTTATGTTTTTCAGAGAAATACTTGGTTGCCTTCTTATGAAGAAGCCGATTGAAAAAGTAGGAATAGGTGACTTTATCGCATCAAACTTCTTTGAAGTTTTTGAATTCGGTCTTGGATTTGCAACAAATACACTTTCGTTTGTCAGAGTAGGCGGATTTATTCTTTCTCATGCGGGAATGATGTCAGTTGTAATGCTTCTTGCTGAAATGGCAGGTAAATCAGGTTCGATACTCGTCATCATCCTTGGAAACATCTTCGTTATAGGAATGGAAGGGCTTATAGTCGGCATTCAGTCGTTAAGACTTGAATTTTACGAAGTATTTTCGAGATTTTACGATGGAGACGGAAGAATGTTTGAACCCGTAAATGTGAAAATTAAAAATATAAACACTAAATAATTCTGGAGGAAAATATTATGCTTATTTATTTATTACCACTCGTTGCACTTGCACTTATCATCTCACCCGTAGTTTATTCACTTTCAAAGAATGCTACTGTTGACAAAGCGAAGAGAGCTTTTAAAATTAATCTCTGTACATTCGCAGGCGTTATGCTTTTAGCTATCGTTCTTCCATTAGGAATTCAGGTAAATGCTGATACAGAAGTTCCTGCTGATGAAACACAGGCAGTTGTTTCTGAAACAGCACCAGTTTCAGAAGGAATGAGCAGCGATGGACTTGGCTATCTTGCTGCAGCACTTGCTACAGGTCTTGGTTCAATCGGCTGTGGTATTGCCGTTGCTTCAGCTGCTCCTGCTGCTATCGGTGCAGTTTCTGAAGAACCCAAGGCTTTCTCTAAAGCACTTATCTTCGTTGCTCTCGGTGAAGGTGTTGCACTTTATGGATTCCTTATTTCATTTATGATTTTAGGTAAACTCGGATAATAAAGAAAGTGGTTGATGATATGCAGTTCTATCTTATAAGCGATAATGTTGATACACGCATAGGTATGCGACTTTCCGGCATCGACGGCGTAGTCGTTCACGATAAGGAAAGTGTTATCAAAGAACTCGAAAACGCTTCTGATAATGATGAAATTGCTGTTGTACTTCTTACAAATAAGATTGTTGAAATGGCTTATGATTATGTTTATGAATTCAAACTTAATCGTAAAAAGCCTTTGATTGTTGAAATACCCGATCGCCATGCTACATCTGATATAACGAATTCTATATCGAAATATCTGAAGGAATCTATCGGTATCAGCATTTAGGAGGAATATTATGGCAAAGGAAATAGCAGTTGATTATTCTTCTGCAAATGAAAAAAGAACAAAACTTTTCTTCGATGCTGTAAATGCTCAGGTTGAAGCAGAAACAAATGCAATAATCAAAGAAAGCGAAGAAGAAAAGAAAAAAATAGTAAAAAAGGCTAACGATACATTTACAAAAAGAGCGTATGATGATGTAAAAGACAGCGCTAAAAAGTCCAGTGGAAAATATGCTCTTCTTGCAAACAAGGCCGAATTTGAAGCACATAAAGAAATTCTCAGATACAGAAATTCTCTTATAGATAAACTTTTTTCCGAAGTGGAAGATAAGTTATCTGAATTCAGAAAAACCGATGAATACAGGATGTTTCTTGAAAAATCTCTTGAGAATGAGAAAAAAACAGACAATATGATAGTTTATCTTATGTCTGATGATATGAAATATAAAGACATACTCAGTAAAATTGCTGATGTTGAATTTAAAATTGATACATCAATAAAACTTGGTGGTTTATCAGTGTGCTATCCTGATGAATCAGTTATTATTGATAAAACATTTGACACACTTCTCGGTGATGAAAAAAGAATTTTTGCATCAGGTGGAACACTGATGCTTGATGACGAATAGAGGCGATATTTTTGCACAATACTGTATATTCTGTAAACGGTCCCGTTGTAAAAATAAAAGATACAAAAGACTTTGCTATGCTTGAGATGGTTTATGTCGGAGATAAAAAGCTTATAGGCGAAGTTATCGGCATAAATGAAAAGTTTACAACAATTCAGGTTTATGAATCAACAACAGGTCTTAAACCGGGTGAACCTGTAGTAGGTTCCGGTTCTCCTATGAGTGCGACACTCGGCCCTGGTATACTTTCAAATATTTTTGACGGAATAGAACGCCCTCTGAAAAAACTTCAGGAATCAAGTGGTGCGTTTATATCTGAAGGCTCAGTAGTAACAGTACTTGACGAAGAGAGGGAGTTTGATGTTACATTAAAAGTTAAAGTAGGGGATATAGTCAAGGCTGGCGATATATATGCTACTTGTCCAGAAACTCCCCTTATAGAACATAGATGTATGATTTCTCCTTATCTTTCAGGGAAGATCACATGGGTTGCAGAAAACGGTAAATATACAATAAACGATAAAGTGGCAGAACTCGAAACCGACGACGGAACTATTATTCCTCTTACTCTTTGTCAGAAATGGCCTATCCGTCAGGCAAGACCAGTAAAAGAACGTCTTTCTATAAACAGACTTCTCGTTACAGGACAGAGGGTTATTGACACTATCTGTCCTATTGCAAAGGGTGGAACGGCAGCTGTTCCGGGTGGTTTCGGAACAGGTAAGACGATGACTCAGCATCAGCTTGCAAAGTGGTGTGATGCTGATATAATTGTTTATGTCGGCTGTGGTGAACGTGGAAATGAAATGACTCAGGTTCTTGAAGAGTTTGGCGAACTTATCGACCCTAAATCAGGTAAACATCTTACCGACAGAACAGTTCTTATCGCAAATACATCCAATATGCCTGTTGCAGCCAGAGAGGCATCTATATATACAGGCATTACTCTCGCTGAATATTATCGCGATATGGGTTATCATATTGCGATTATGGCTGACTCTACTTCAAGATGGGCAGAAGCATTGAGAGAAATTTCAGGAAGACTTGAAGAAATGCCTGCTGAAGAAGGATTTCCTGCTTACCTTCCTTCACGTTTATCAGAATTCTATGAACGTGCTGGATATATGAAGACTCTCAATGACAATGAAGGTTCAGTTACAATTATAGGTGCGGTTTCGCCTCAGGGCTCAGACTTCTCCGAGCCGGTCACCCAGAACACCAAACGCTTCACACGCTGCTTCTGGGCGCTGGATAAATCCCTTGCCTATTCAAGACACTATCCTGCTATCAACTGGCTTAATTCCTAC
>JAZNQY010000025.1:0-2145 GCA_045590375.1 Oscillospiraceae bacterium
CGTGGTAGAAAGTGCAAGATTTTTGTTTTATACCTTGCAAAGTTAAAAGTTAAAAAATAATACCCCTCTTGCGAGGGGGATATTTTAACGCCTACGGAGGCTCTCCCCTTAACCCGTGGTAACTTCTACTGTGTGAACGCCGCCTTCAAATACGGGGAGAACAACGCCTTCTACTGCGTTTCCGTCAACTGTCATTGACTTAACGCCCTTGCAGACATGGTCGGGGTTCTTAACAGTAATCTTGTATTCAGCGCCACGATACTTTCTTGTAGCTGTGAAGCCATCCCATTCGTGAGGAATTGAGGGGTCAACCTTAAGTCCGTCGAAATCGGGCTGAACGCCTAAAATATACTGTGAAATAGCAACCATGTTCCAAGCAGCTGTACCTGTGAGCCATGAGTTCTTTCCTTCACCGAATCTGCTTGCATCCTTACCTGCTACCATCTGACCGTAAACATAAGGTTCTGTCTTATGAAGGTCTGAAATGTCTTCGTTGAAAGCAGGAGCAATCTTTGAATAGTATTCGAATGCCTTGTCACCACGGCCTGCATATGCTTCGGCACAGATGATCCAAGCATTGTTATGTGTGAAGATACCTGCGTTTTCCTTGTATCCACCTGGATATGTTGAAATTTCACCATACTGAACATAGTATTTTGTGAATGCAGGGTTATTGAGAACAAGACCGTATTTTGTGTTGAGGTACTTGTCTATTGAATTGAGTGTCTTGATGTCAGCGCCTTCAGCCTTGCCGATTTCTGACATAACTGCAAAGCCCTGAGGTTCAATAAAGATCTTTCCTTCTTCACATTCGTTTGAACCCATCTTCTTGCCTTCTGCGTCATAAGCTCTTAAGAACCATTCGCCGTCGAAAGCGTGAGCCATAACATTCTGCTTCATCTTGTCGATTTCAGCCTGAGCCTTGTCTGCTTCGTCGTTCTTTCCGAGGTGACGAAGAATTCCTACATATGAGGGGCCTGCGTATGTAAAGAGTGTTGCAACCATTACTGATTCAGCAATCTTTGAGTAACCACCTTCTGCTGCAAACTTGGGGTTTGTATATGTCTGGAATGATTCACCTGGAGTATCTGAGTAGCAAGAAAGGTTGATACAGTCGTTCCAGTCGGCACGCATAGCGAGAGGAAGTCCGTGAGGGCCTAAGTTTTCAACAATATGATAGAATGAAACTGTGAGGTGGTCGAGCATGGGCTTTGCGAGTTTTTCATCGTTATCATAAGGAACCATTTCATCGAGGATTGACCAGTCGCCTGTTTCCTTGATATATGAACCTACTGAAAGGATCATCCACAGTGGGTCGTCTGAGAAGTCGCCACCGATATCAGAGTTACCCTTCTTTGTAAGGGGCTGATACTGATGATAGCATCCACCATCGGGGAGCTGTGTTGAAGCAAGGTCAATAAGTCTTTCTCTTGCTCTGTCGGGAATCTGATGAACGAAACCTAAAATATCCTGGTTTGAATCACGGAAGCCCATTCCACGACCAATACCTGATTCAAAGTATGATGCTGAACGAGAAAGGTTGAATGTAACCATACACTGATACTGGTTCCAGATGTTGACCATTCTGTTAACCTTATCATCGGGTGTTGCAACATTGAAAATACCGAGGAGTTTTTCCCAAGCCTCGCCGAGTTCTTTAAGACCGGCAGCAACCTTTTCGGGTGTGTTGTATTTTTCAATCATTGCAATTGCTTTTTCCTTGTTGATTGTCTGTCCGTCTGCTTCAAACTTCTTGTCAACAGGGTTTTCAACGTAACCTAAGATATAAACGAGTGTCTTTGTTTCGCCTGCCTTAAGAGTAATGCTCTTATAGTGTGAAGCGATAGGTGACCAACCGTCAGCAACTGAATCTGTGCATTTTCCTGCCTTGACTGCTTCGGGGCTGTCAAATCCGTTATAGAGACCTATGAATGAATCTCTGTCTGTATCGTAACCGTCGATAGAATCGTTTACTGTATAGAATGCATAGTGGTTTCTTCTGTCACGGTATTCTGTCTTATGATAGATTGTTGAACCGTCGATTTCAACTCTACCTGTTGAGAAGTTTCTCTGGAAGTTTGTGCAGTCGTCCTGAGCATCCCAGAGGCACCATTCAGCGAATGAGAAGAGGCTGAATGTCTTGTC
>JAZNQY010000026.1:0-51731 GCA_045590375.1 Oscillospiraceae bacterium
AAGGAACTTCCTATCCATCATATCTACATCGACAATGTTGTTCTCGAACTTATCGATGACAGCAATATGGAAGTTGTTGAAGAAATCATCGCTCCCGATATAAACATAAATCATATAGGCTATATGTCCAATGTCAAGAAGATTGCTGTTCTTCGTGGTGAAAATCTTTCTGAAGATTTCAGAGTTATAAATGCTGAAAATGACGAAGTTGTATATGCAGGAACACTTTCTCCTTATATGGAAAACGAAACTGCCGATGAATTCAACTATTTCGCAGATTTCAGCTCTGTTACAAAGGCAGGAAAATACTACATAGAACACGAAAAAGCAGGAAAATCATATACCTTTGAAATCGGAAATGACATCTATACAGATTCTTTCAACAAGGTTTTGGGAATGTTCTATTTACAGCGTTGTGGTGAAGAACTCACATCTGACCTCGCCGGCGATTTTGCTCACGCTGCTTGTCATACAGGTGATGCAACCGTTTATGAAACAGGCGAAAAGGTCGACACAACAGGTGGATGGCATGACGCAGGCGACTATGGTAAATACACAGTTGCAGGCTCAAAGGCTGCTGCTGACCTTCTTCTCGCTTACGAAAGAAATCCTAAGGCATTCTCAGACGATTCGGGTATCCCCGAAAGTGGAAACGGAATTCCTGATGTTTTAGACGAAACAAGAACACAGATTGAATGGCTCCTTAAAATGCAGGCTACTGACGGTGGCGTTTACCATAAGGTTACTGTAAAAGAATTCTCACAGACAATTATGCCCGATGAAGAAGGCGAAGTTTTCCTCTCACCCGTTTCATCAACTGCAACAGGCGATTTCGCAGCAGTTATGGCAATAGCTTATAAGGCATACCTCGACACAGACAAGGAATTTGCTGAAAAATGTCTCGAAGCTTCAAAGAAGGCATGGGGTTATCTTGAAGAACACGATGTTCTCGTTTACAAGAGTATCGGTGCGATAACAACAGGTGCTTACGGTGACTCAAAGGATATCGACGAAAGATATTATGCTGCTGCTGCTCTCCTTGATGTTACAGGAGAACAGAAATATGCAGATGCTATCGTTAAATACACAGAAAAGAAAATTGACCTCGAATTCGGCTGGCAGTATGTAGGTTCTTACGGCTCGGCTATCATCCTTACATCAGATAACTGCAAGAAGATGCTCCCTGCTGACACTTATAAATCAATCAAGGACAATTTCATCGCAGAAGCAGATACATTCAAGGAAATAGCAGACAACGACGGATATATGATTTCTTTCCTCGAAGATGACTATATCTGGGGAAGCAATATGCACATCGCAAACAACGCTATGCACCTTATCTACGCTTTTGACATAACAGGAAACAACAGCTATAAGGAAGCTGCCAAAAATCATCTCAACTACATTTTCGGCGTTAACCCTATGGGTATTTCTTATGTAACAGGAACAGGTACTGTTTCGCCTAAGTATCCTCACCACAGACCTTCACAGGTTAAGGAAACAGCAATGCCCGGAATGCTCGTTGGTGGACCTGATGATGACTTTGAAGACGAATTTGTAAAGCTTACACTCCGTGGTCAGCCTTCGGCAAAATGTTATGCCGATAACGCTGAAAGTTATTCAACAAACGAAATCACAATTTACTGGAACTCTCCCCTTGTGTTCCTTATGAGTGAATTCAAATAGTTTATCAAATAAAACTCCCACTTTTCCAAGTGGGAGTTTTTGTTTTTATATTGACATCAGAATATCGTGTGATATAATGTAGGTATAAAAACATGGGATAAGGGGGATTTTCTATGAAAAAGACAATATCTTTAAAATGGATTATAATATCTGTGTTTGCAATTATAGTTACCATTGTTTTGACTGTCGGAGCGAAAGTTTCAATCAACGCCGACACCAAAAAAGACGTTCTTATCAACAGAGAAGGTCCCGCACTTAAAATCGGAAGATATTACATAGACGGCGATACAGAACAGTATTATCTTGATGTAACAGAAGATACTATTCAGTTGTGTAATGTGGATTATCTTGAATATGCATGGGTTGGAAATGAGCCGGGAGATACGAAGGATGACGAATACATTTCCAAAATGACAGGACTTGCAGAAAAACGAGCTGAAGAATATGCAAAAAAATATGAATATAAAGCGATAAATAAATCTTCAAGCGACGGAAGTTATAATGTCAGCTTTATCTTTACAGATTGGATTGAAACCGATGGCAATTATTCGGGAACAGGATATACTCTTGTTGACGAAAACACCATAACAGGCGGGGATTCTGTTTTTATCTATTATGATGAAGAACTTGGCGACACTGTTTACAAAACAGAAACACCTACAAGAGTTGTGGATTCGATTTCTTATAAAGAAAAAATAAATAATGCTAAAGATGATTATTCAGGATATAAAAAAATCAGTTCCGATGTCTGTGGATATGAAATCAATGTATGTTTCCCTGAAGAATGGAATGAATACCTTGTAACAACAGATACTCAGTTTATGGGAATACAGCTTTTCAACGGAGAAGTTCCCAAAACGCTCGAAGTGCTTGACGGTAATATCTATATCGCAGTTGCCACTCACGGTTTTGCAGACAGATATGCTTATGATGCAGGATACGATAAATACGAAAAAGAAAATTTCACAACAAAGAACGGCTACGGGCTGATAATTTATTATGACAAAAACGGAATGCCGACCTTTGCGACCTTTGATGATTACAAATATATGTGTATATTCTTTGATGTTGAAACAAAGGAAGAAATTCCGGAAATAATGAACATAGTAGACAGTATAGAGATAAAATAAATCCCCTCTTGCGAGGGGATTTTTCTTCTTTTAAAAACAGAAATTGTATCACATAAAACGAAAAGATTGTGCTTTATACAAGGCAAACGAGCGAAGGAATACACAGGTATTTCGAGCGAGTTTAACTCGGTAGAAAGTGCAGGATTTTTCGTTTTATGCTGTTTCAATGCTGTTTGCTGCCTGAAGATTAAGCAGTTCTACTGCCCATTCACGCATTTTGTATTTGAGAATCTTTCCTGCTGCGTTCATCGGGAAATCGTTAACAAATGCAACATAACGGGGAACCTTATGCTTTGCCATATGTGAACGAACGAAATCCTTGATTTCATCTTCTGTTGCTGTTTCATCGGGTTTTAAAACGATACAAGCCATAATTTCTTCGCCGTAATCCTTATCGGGAACGCCTATAACCTGAACATCCTTTACCTTGGGATTTGTATAGAGGAATTCTTCGATTTCCTTGGGATAGATATTTTCTCCCCCACGGATAATCATATCCTTGATTCTTCCTGTAATCTTATAGTAACCATTGGGAAGTCTTCTTGCAAGGTCGCCTGAATGGAGCCAACCATCTTCATCGATAGCAGCTGCTGTTGCTTCGGGCATCTTATAGTAGCCCTTCATGATGTTATATCCTCTTGCGCAGAATTCGCCGTCAACATTATCGGGGAGTTCTTCTCCTGTTTCGGGGTCTACAATCTTTGTTTCAACGCCGAAGAGTGACGCACCTACTGTGTTTACTCTTGCTTCTATAGAGTCTGATGTCTTACTCATTGTTGTTGCAGGGCTTGCTTCTGTCTGACCGTATGTGATACAGATTTCGGGCATATGCATCTTTTCGATAACTTCTTCCATAACCTTAACGGGACAAGGTGAACCTGCCATAATACCTGTTCTCATATGTGAGAAATCGGTTGAAGCGAAGTTTTCGTTTTCAAGCATAGCGATGAACATTGTAGGAACGCCGTGGAATGCTGTAATCTGTTCTTTATTGATACAGTTGAGTGACTTTCTGGGTGAGAATGCAGGAATAGGACACATTGTCGCTCCGTGAGTAACAGAGGCTGTCATAGCGAGAACCATTCCGAAACAATGGAACATAGGAACCTGAATCATCATCTTGTCGGCTGTTGAAAGGTCCATACAGTCACCGATTGCCTTACCGTTATTTACAACATTGTAGTGTGTGAGCATAACGCCCTTGGGGAAACCTGTTGTTCCCGATGTATACTGCATATTGCAGACATCGTGTTTGTCGATTGTCTTTCTTACCTTTTCGAGTTCTGTATAAGGAACATCCTTAGCGAGTGCCATTGCTTCATCCCATGTATAGCATCCTTCAACCTTTGAATCTGTTGTTATGATGCTCTTGAGGAACGGGAATTTTGCACTGTTGAGCTTACCGGGTTCGCATGTAGCGAGTTCGGGGCAGAGTTCCTTCATTATTTCAACATAGTTACTGTCCTTATATCCGTCTATCATAACGAGGACATTTGTATCAGACTGCTTTAAGAGGTATTCTGCTTCGTGAATCTTATAAGCTGTATTTACAGTTACGAGAACAGCGCCGATTTTTGTTGTTGCCCAGAATGTTATATACCATGCAGGAACGTTTGTTGCCCAGATAGCAACATGGTCGCCCTTTTTAACACCCATAGCGAGAAGTGATCTTGCGAATGTATCAACATCATCTCTGAACTGAGGGTATGTTCTTGTATAGTCGAGTTCTGTATATCTGAAAGCATACTGGTTGGGGAATTCTTCACATACTCTGTCGAGAACATCAGGGAATGTATAGTCGATGAGTTTTTCCTTGGGCCAGATATATTTTCCCTGATGACGAAGGTCATCCTGTAAAGGATGCTTATGCTTTGTTCTGTAAGGTTTCATAAAGTCAGCATACTGAGGGAATACAACGCCTGCACTGAAAATGTTCTTCGCCCAACGCTTAACCCATTCGAGTGAAATATAGCCTTCATAGCCAATTTTTCCGAGTGCTTCAAACATTTCAGAAAGAGGCATATCGCCTTCGCCCATGAGCTTGTATTCAGCCTTGCCGTCAACCATAACGCTGTCCTTTACATGACAGTATTTGATATAAGCGCCGAGGTTTTCAACTGTTTCATCGGGGTTTTCGTTTGCGTAACGATAAGGATGATGCATATCCCAGAGCGCTGCTACTTCAATTCTGTCAACCTTGTCAAGAAGTGCTTTAAGGCGCTTTGTATCAGCGTAAACACCATTTGTTTCAACGAGAAGAGTTACACCCTTATCCTTTGCGATATCAGCGAGTTTAACGAGAACTTCTGCTACATAGCTGTCATCAACTTCGTCAACGGGCATAGGTTCTCTGTCGCCGAGAATTCTTATAAAAGGAGTTTTAAGTTTTACAGCAAGATTGATATAGCTTGAAATTTCTGAAATAACTTCATCGAGGTTATTCTTATCCTTAAGGCAACAGCCTGATGAAAGGCAGGGAATTTCAATGCCTATTTCAGAAAGTTTCTTTACTGTCTTTGAAATCTGACCTTCTGTGAAAGGTCTTGCTTTAACGGCGAAAATATCATCGCCGAGGCCTCTGATTTCAATTCCGTCGAAGCCTAAGTCCTTCGCCATTGAATAGATGTCTGACCATTCGTAATCGGGACAGGCAAGTGTTGAAAAACTGATTTTCATTTTAAAATACACCCTTTCTTTTTATAGAGGCGAAAATAAAAAATCCGCCTCAAAGATAATTCTTTGAGACGGAATAAATATCGATTCCGCGGTACCACTCAAATTGCATTCTCATGCCACTTAAGGCTCTAACAAGCCCTTTTGCTGTAACGTCGCACTGACGGAAAACACTACTCATTTCTTTTCGCATTTTCTGCTCGGAAGGGAGAGGCTTTTATGGAAATACGCCTGTCGGTTTTCACCGGCCACCGACTCGCTGAAAGGTTTTCTTTCCTGCCTTCTTCGTCTTAGCATTTGAAAATATTTTAGCATACCATCATTTTATTGTCAAGTATTAAATTTCGACAAAATGAAGATTTTTACAAAGTGATGTTATTATACATTGTGAACAACCTTTGTGAAATCCTCTTCTGCGCCCGACGCAACTATGATATTTATGGGATATCCGCATATATTTGCAGGAAGAACAAAACCGTCTTCGTTGAAGATGAGTTCAGCCGATTTATAGAGTTTTACACAGCTGATACTTCTTATGGGGCTTTCTCTCATAATTCCGCATTCAAATACGCAGGTTATGCAGTTTACAAAGTTTTTAAGGCGTGCGTAAACATCGTTTTTGAATTCTGCCGAATCAAAATCCGAAAGGCTTTCGCTCAAAGCATGCATAGCTTCCCTGCTTCCAGAAAATCCTATAATGAAATTTCTTCTCATAGTTCTGATTTTATGGGTTATTATTCTTTCGGCTTCATGTGTTTTTTCGGGGGTTGTTTTTGAAAGACCGATTTTCAGCCCCAAAAATCTTACAAGAAATCTTATCGCTATGTTATAGTAATAATTTGTATAGAAATCGCGTGTATCAACCATCATTGATGAAATCATTGTTACATCATCTGACATAACGCCTGAAAATTCTTCATCTGTGAGTTTGTAATGTTCCTTGAATTTATTTCTGAGGTCGTTTGCCATATCCATATTGATAATTCCACATTCAAAAGCAAATTCAAACGGGTCCATCGCCTTTCTCTGCATACAGATAACATCATTCAGTTGTTCTTCTGTAAGCATACCTGAGTCAACTGCGATTTCACCGAATTTCTTGTCGACGATTTTCTGCTTATCGTGGATTTCATCAACCTGATCTTCTGTAAGAAGATTCATATTGAGAGCGATTGTTCCGAGTTTTTCGTTGTGGGATTTATATCCCTTTACAATATCTTTTGCGTCTTTTTCGCTTATGGCTCTCTGAAAATTAAGGTAATCGGAAACGATATATTCAATCATGATGTTGACCTCCTGTTGTTTTATGATACAAAGGCGATTGCAAAGGTAAGAAGAAATGCGATAAGCGCATATGCTATTATCATTATGACAAGCCCTGCGTTTGATGTTCTTCCGAAACGCTTTATGTTCTTTTCGTTAAAAGCATTTTTTGATTTCAAAAATTTAATTCTCTTTACTGCAAAACGATAATAGATATGGTTTGCCATTGAAGCACAGTAGAATATAAAGACATATCCTAAAACCCAGCCGATGTTATATATCGCCATAAACAAAGGGCTGTTTATATCAATAGTTGAAATGAATGCCACCAGAGCATTATCGGGAACATTATATTTTGAAATCATCGAACCCAGAAAATAAACTATCGACGGCAGCCAGAGAATGAGCTGTACTATAAGGCTCATTATCGCTGTTCCTGTCATTTTTCTGTAAGCAAAATATGCAGGCGGACATAAAAGCGCTGAAAGATTGAATGTTCCCTTCTTCTTACGTTCTTTCATAAGTTTGAAAATGGGTAAGAAGAATTTATTGTTATCACCGATGAAATCGGCGAGTTCGGCAGTTGTTGCACCGTCGAAATCTTCATCGGGGTCAAATCCACAATATTTATCGTTATAATCGACTTTTATCATATTGGGGAAAGGGTTTTCTTCTGTATTTACATTTCTTTCATCAGCAGCTGATTTTTCAATTGTTATCGGGTTTCCACAACGCTCACAGAAAATAGAAAGCGATTTATTCTGCATTCCACACTTTTCGCAGATTATTTTATCGCCTATCTTCTTGGCTTTTTCTTCGTTGACGCTGTAACTCTGATTTTTCTCGTGGAGCTCGTAATTTATACATTCACCCTTTTCTTTATAGCAAGAACGATGATAGGGCGTTCCACAATCGGGGCAGACTACTATATCATCTTCTTCGATAAAAGATTTATCGCAGACTTTACATTTTAAACCTGTATATAAAGACATATTATCCTCCGAACAAAACCAAGGCAGAAAGCCTTATTTTTCATCATTTAATTATAACAAACGGCAGATAAAATGTCAATGCTTTTCGCCAAATGATATTGACTTTGAGAGGATTTTTTGTTACAATTATCAATGACTTTAACGAAAGGAACAATAGTATGCTTTTACTTGACGATTTACGAATTGAACTCGAAGGATACCGTCCTCTTATAAAAGAGCTTTATTCTGTTCTTGAAATAGAAAAGGCTTTATCAGAAACCGAAGAACTCAAAGAAGTTTCGGCAGCCCCTGATTTCTGGAACGACCTTGAAAACTCACAGAAGGTTCTTTCTAAGATAAAAAAGCTCGAAAACAAAATTGCTCTTCATAAAAATCTCGATTCTCAGCTTGAGGATTGTCTTGCTTATATCGAAATTGTAGGCGATGAAGAACCTGACGAAGAAACTCTCGCTGAAATCCAGAAAAATGCCACGGATTTCAAGAATGATTACGAAACCTGTAAACTCACAACGCTTCTTTCAGGTGAATATGATTCATCAAATGCAATTTTAACATTCCACGCAGGCGCAGGTGGAACAGAAGCTCAGGACTGGGCTGAAATGCTTTTCAGAATGTATAACAGATGGGCTGAAAGACACAATTTCAAGGTTAAAACTCTTGATTATCTCGATGGCGATGAAGCAGGTCTTAAAAGTGCATCTATTCTTATAGAAGGAAACAACGCCTATGGATTTTTGAAATCAGAACATGGCGTTCACCGACTTGTAAGAATTTCTCCTTTCGACTCATCGGGAAGAAGACATACATCTTTTGCATCGGTTGAAGTTACTCCTGAAATTTCTGACGATATGGAAGTTGAAATCAGAACTGAGGACCTTAAAATCGATACATACCGTGCAAGTGGCGCCGGTGGACAGCATATCAACAAGACAGAAAGTGCTGTAAGAATAACACATCTTCCGACGGGAATCGTTGTTGCATGCCAGACGCAGAGAAGTCAGATTCAGAACAAGGATTATGCTATGAAAATGCTTAAAGCGAAACTTGTTGAAATCAAGGAAAGAGAACATCTTGATAAAATCGACGACATCAAGGGCGCACAGAAGGACAACGGATGGGGTGCACAGATACGCTCATATGTATTCATGCCATATACCCTCGCCAAAGACCACAGAACATCTTTTGAATCGGGCAACATAGGCTCGGTTATGGATGGTGACATCGACGGATTTATAAACGCTTATCTCGTCGCACTCTCACACGGTGAATTACAAAACACATAAAATTAAGACCGATAAGGATTTTTTCCCTATCGGTCTTTTTATTATTCTTTATTCTCTTCTTCGGGATTTTCTTCTGATTTTTCTTCAGAAGGTTTTTCTTCGGCTTCTTCTGTCGGCAAGGTTTCTGTTTCGGAAACAATCTCTGCCTTTTTAACATCATCACCGACAATACGATAAACAGCAGCTGCTATCGAAACACCAAGCAACATTCCGAGTATTCCGAAAATTCCTCCACCTATTGTTACTGCTGCTAAAACCCACAGACCAGGTAAGCCTATCGATGTTCCGACAACCTTGGGGTAGATGATATTTCCTTCAAGCTGTTGAAGAACAACTATGAACAGGAGGAAAAGAAGTGCCTTAACGGGTGATTCTGTCAGTATCATAAACGCACCGACGCCTGCGCCGATATATGCCCCTGCCACAGGGATGAGTGAAGTGAATGCTACGAGTGCACCTATCATAAGTGCATAAGGGAAACCGAATACAAGCATACCGAGTGTGCAGAGTACGCCTAAAACAAGAGCTTCTGTGCATTGTCCCACAATATAGCTGTGAAAACACTCATCAAGAACAGAAAGAACATATTTTATTCTCTTGTTCCATTTTTCGCTTGCATAACGATTGAGGATTTTTATTCCACCACTTTTAAGGCTATCTTTTGCAGCAAGGATATAAATCGAAAAGATGATGCTTAAAACGACCGTAACAAGTCCTGAAAATACACCTGCTACTACCGAAATAACCCCTCCGACAACGTTGCCTACGCCTGATGTGATTGTTCCTATTATGTCTGTAAGTTTTGACTGCCAGTCTATTTCTGAAAGAGAATTGATTATATCTTCAGGCATAACATCAAGACTTTTTGCAAACAGAAGTGCTTTTTCGAAAAGCGCAGGGAATTTTGCAACGATAACAGAAACACATTCACCGAGTTTCGGGATAATCAACCACACAACAAGAACCACAACCGCAACAACTGTAAGAAAAGCAGCAGTCATACATACAGGTCGACGGGTTACTGCAAAGAATTTTCCCTTCTGTTTAGGAAAGTAGTGTTTTTCATAAAATGTCATAGGAATATTTATCACATAGGCGATAGCCCCACCGATAAGAAGTGGAAATGCAGCGGCAAGTATTGCCGATAAGACACCTGCTATATTATCCCAGCAAACTATCGCTATATAGAGAAGAAAAAGAGTTACTCCTATTTTCAGACAGGTTTTCCAGGTTATTTTCATATTTTCCTCCGATAAAAACCATTATTTTTCAATTATTTTATCACCGTTTTTATCGGTTGTCAATCAGAATCATACATTTGCAGACAAAATTTTCACCATAAACTCACTTTCAGAAAATGTAAGAAGAACATCATCTCCCGATGAAATTTCTCCTGATATTATTTTTTCGGAAACAAGATTTTCGGCATATTCGGTTATCGTTCTTTTCAAAGCTCTTGCACCATACTTTTCTGTTTCAGAAATCTTACAGATTTCTGATATAACAGAGTCATCAAAAGAAAGAGAAATTCCTATCTTTTCAGCACGTTCTCTGAGTTTTGAAAGAAGTCTTTCTGTTATCTTATGAAGTTCGTTTTCTTTAAGACTTTCAAATACTGCTATCTTATCAATACGGTTTATAAATTCGGGACTGAATTTTTTTCGTATCTCGGATATGACTTCTTTTTCCTTACTTTCTGAAATATTATCCGTAAACCCGAGTTTTTTATTTCCTGTTATAACATCTGCACCGATATTTGATGTCATTATTATAACACAATTTTTAAAATCTGCTTTTCTGCCGTGGCTGTCCTCCAAAACGCCTTCATCCATAACGCGAAGCATAAGGTTGAAAATATCGGGATGTGCTTTTTCTATCTCATCGAAAAGAACGACTGAATAAGGCTTTTTTCTGACATTACCCGTCAGTTGCCCTCCGTCTTCAAAACCTACGTATCCCGGTGGTGAACCTATAAGTCTTGATGCAGAAAAGCTCTCCTGATATTCAGACATATCTATATGAATAACATTTTTCTCATCACCGAAAAAGGCTTCGGCAAGAGCCTTTGTGAGTTCTGTCTTTCCAACGCCTGTCGGCCCACAGAAAAGAAATGTTCCTATCGGTTTCTGTTCATCCTTAAGACCTGTTCTGTTTCTCTTTATAGCATCGCAGACTGTCTTTACTGCCTTTTCCTGACCTGTTATGCGTTTTCTTATTGTATCTTCCATAAGAGAAAGTTTTTCGGTTTCTGTTTCTGTGAGTCTTGTGAGAGGTATTCCCGTTTTCATAGAAACAACTTCGGCAACATCATCCCCGGTTATTTCAGCAGAGGGTTTTACCTCACAGAAAAAGTCATCGGAGAAAATATTTCTTTCTGTTTTCATCTTTTTTCGTGAACAGGCTTCGTCGATTAAATCAATAGCCTTATCGGGAAGAAATCTGTCGGTTATATAGCGTTTTGAAAGATTTACGGCTGCTTTTATCGAACTTTCAGAAATAGTTATTTTATGATGCTTTTCATAACATTCTTTTATTCCGTTTAAAATTTTAACAGAATTTTCTTCTGATGGTTCTTCTATTCTCACAGGCTGAAATCTTCTTTCCAAAGCGCCGTCCTTTTCGATATATCTTCTGTATTCATCTTCGGTTGTAGCGCCTATAATCTGTATATCTCCCCTCGCAAGACGGGGTTTTAAGATATTTGCAGCATCAATAGCACCCTCAGCAGCACCTGCACCTACTATCGTATGGATTTCGTCGATAAAGAGAATTACATTTCCTGCATTCGAAACCTCTTCTATACAGAGTTTTATCCTTTCTTCAAAATCACCTCTGTATTTTGCGCCTGCTACCATCGAGGGAATATCAAGTGAGAAAAGATGTTTTCCTCGTAAAGTTTCAGGAACTTTTCCTGATGAGAGAAGTCTTGCTATGCCCTCTGCAATCGCCGTTTTTCCTACCCCTGCCTCACCGATAAGACAAGGATTGTTTTTCGTTCTTCTTGAAAGTATCTGCATAACCCTTTCTGTTTCTTCTTCTCTTGCAAAAACAGGGTCGCATTTGTTTTTGGCTGCAAGGGCATTGAGGTCTTTCCCGAATTTGCTCAAATTAGGAAGTTTGACTGCTGTTCTCATAGAAGAATCGTCTGCTGCAAAAGCATCTGCACAATCGGAATGAAGTTTCGGTATTCCTGCACCTAAATCCTTTATTATTCCATAAGCAGAAGAACCACGTTCCTTTAAGATTGCCATTAAGATATGCTCTGTCCCCGAGAGTCTTGCACCCGTTTCTTCTGAAAGAGTTACTGCGTTTTCAAGTATTCTCGATGATGTAGGCGTTAAACATTCTTCTGAAAGTTTTGTCCTTACTCCTTTTCCGACAAGTTCTTCTATGCGCTTTTTAATCCGTTCGTCAGTAACGCCCGATGAACGAAGAATTACTCCTGCTGTCCCCTCGGTTGAAATTCCATAGAGAAGATGTTCACTTCCTATATATGTGTGTCCGGATTCGCCTGCATAATCAAATGCTTTTTTTATGGCAAGTGACGCGAGTTTTGTGAAATCATCATTACAGTACAACGCTGTGATACCTCCTGACATTATTTTATACTGTTATTATTTTACTCCTTATAAAGAAAAATGCCTGTCGAAAGCAGTAAAGAATTTTCTGTAACACATTTTTCATCCTGCCATAGAATGTAGTATAAAACGAAAGCGTTAACAAACGCAAAACTCGTTTTAATACATTTTTACAAAAGGAGTGCTTGATTTATGAACTGTGGATTTAACGGTGGATACTGGTGGATTATCATTCTCATTATTATCGTTATGGGCGGCGGTTGGGGTGGCTGCGGCTGCAGCAACAACTGTGGAAACAGCTGTGGATGCAACAACAACTGCGGATGCGATAATAACTGTGGTTGTGGCTGCTAAATAAGCCTCATCATTTAAAACCCCTTGTAAAGAGATTTCCTCTTTATAAGGGGATTTTTCTATTCACTGCGAAGTGCCTCGACAGGAGAAAGTTTTGACGCTTTATAAGCAGGATATGCACCGAAAACAGCACCGACAAGCATTACAAAAATGAGTACAAAAGCAATTCCCTCTATCCCCATAAAAGAAGGAAGTCCCGTTATAAAACCTGCAACTGCCGAAACCGAAATCCCGAATAAAAGACCTATAATTCCACCTATTAAAGTTATCAGAACAGACTCTGTTAAAAACTCTGTCAGAATATCATAGTTTTTTGCACCTATGGATTTTTTTATTCCGATTTCTCTCGTTCTTTCCTTAACGGAAACAAGCATTACAGTCATAACGGAAAGCCCCGAAACAACAAGTGAAATTCCTGCAACAATACTTAAAGCCTTTGATGTTATATCGGCAATTTTATTCATCTGGGATTTTTGTTTCAGAAGGTTTTCAACCCTGATTTCCGTCTTTTCGTCACGCTGACACAAAACAGCGTGAGAAAGTGCATTGAAAGCGCTGTCGCTATCGGTTTCATCATCAAGTTTAACTGCTATCTGAGTAAAATAGCGATTGTTTGTTTCTTCCGAAAGCGTTGTATATGGAATATAAACGAAAGACGGAACAAGGTCGCCGAACATATTCTGAAGCAGATTTACGCCGTTACTCACAACGCCTATGACCTCGAAATTTTCGACTCTTCCGTTTATTGAAATTCCTATTTCTTTTCCTACTATTGTATTTCTTTTATATCTGTTCATAGCTATCTGTTCATCAACAACGCAGACCTTTTTCGACGACAGAACATCGGATTTATTTATAAGCCTTCCACTTACTGTTTTAAGCTCTATGACATCATCGGCATCTTCATTGACACCCCATATCATAGCAGGCGAATTTTCTCCTCTCATAGAAATCTCGGTAAAGTAATTTATGAGTGGCATAGCGTTTCTTACATCGGGAACGCTTTTTAATGTTGCAAGGTCTGCTTCCCAAAGGCCATCGAAGTTGCTTTCTGTTCCTGTAACGACAAAGCTGTCCATTCCCATATCTGTCAGCTGATTATCGACAGCAGATTTCCCCATTTCTCCTATCGAAGAAATTATCACAACAGAACTGACTCCTATCGCTATTCCTCCGACAGTTAAAAAAGCTTTCAACCTGCTTTTTCCTATAACACGAAAACTTTGCTTTATACATTCAAACAACCTGAAAGTCCCCCTTTTTTATTCTTCTCCGATAACTATATATTTTCCGTTTTCTATTTCGTCATCGCCATAGATTATACAGTCGTTTTCGTCTATTCCGTCGGTTATCTCAACGCCTTCTTTAGTTTCAAGACCTGTTTCAATATCTTTTCTTACGGCAACTCCACTATTTAAGACATACACAAACTCGTTCCCATCCTCATCGGCTTTTATTACTTCATAAGGAAGAACAGAAATTTCCTTTTCGTCATCAGAAAGGATTTTAGCCTTGACGCTGTATCCCGAACGGATATTTTCATCTGTTTCAGAAAGTTTTATTTCAACAGGAACAAAAACTGCTCCGTTAGCACTTTTAACAGCAGTTCCCGATATGCTTATTACATCTGCATCATAAGAATTATCAGGAAAAGCGTTTCCTGTTATAACAGCTTTCTGTCCCTCTTTAACCTTATATATGTTGTTTTCGGAAACAAGTGCCGTTACTATGGCGTTATCGCCTTTTACATAAAGTTCGCCCGAAGCTGAAACATAATCCTTATAATTTATCTTTTTTATTTCGGTAATACTCGCTCTGGGGAGAGAATTTTTCCAGGCAATCGGAGAAACTATCGCACCTCCCACAGAGAGAATAAATGCCGATAAAAAAACAATGGTCTTTTTCATATAAAAATCTCCTTTGAAACACATTTTCACAAAATATTATTGACCACTTGTTTTTTGATTATAAGTTTTTTCATAAGAATATTTTTAGCGTTTTCTGTAAAAGATAGTTTGAAAAGAGGTGTTTTAATTGAACTTTATTTGCTGTTCGGAAAATTGCAGATATCAGGAAAACGGATACTGTTCCTTAAAAAATCCGTCTGTTGTATATGTCGGAAACAACAGTTGCTGGTTTTTTGAAGAAAAAAATAACTCTCCGGAGAAATCCCCCGAAGAGTGTTAATAAACTTATACTATTTTTTCAAAAGCCTGTTTTAAATCCGAAACGGCTATGATTTCTATCTTATGTTTTCCCTTTTCTACATTCTTTTCAGAGCTTTCAGGGATGATGCATTTTGTAAAACCGAGTCTTTCTGCTTCGGCAATACGCTGGTCGATATGGGATACGCTTCTTATCTCTCCACCAAGACCTATTTCTCCTATCGCAATAAGCGAATTATCGAGAGGTTTATCTATTATTCCCGAATAGAGAGCGAGCGCAACGGGAAGGTCAGCAGAGGGTTCGTCAAGGCGAAGTCCCCCTACTACATTTATAAATACATCTAAAGTTCCGAAGAAAAGACCTGCCCTCTTTTCAAGAACAGCAAGGATAATCGCAAGCCTTGAAAAATCAAAGCCTGTTGCTGTTCTTCTTGGTGATGATGTTCCACTTTTTACAGAAAGTGCCTGAACTTCGGCAAGAACGGGGCGTGAGCCTTCCATAACGCAGGCAACGCATGTTCCAGAAACATCTAAAGGTCTTCCCGATAAAAGCATTTCTGATGGATTTTCAACCTCTGAAAGTCCTGTATCCTTCATCTCAAAAACGCCTATTTCATTTGTTGAACCGTAACGGTTTTTAACTGCTCTGAGTATACGATAAGAAAGATTACGATCACCCTCGAAATGAAGAACGGCGTCTACTATATGTTCCATAACCTTAGGGCCTGCTATTGCGCCGTCTTTATTTACATGACCTACTATAATTATGGGGATTTCTTCTTCCTTAGCTGTATGCATAAAAAGGTTAGTACATTCTCTTACCTGAGTGATACTTCCCGGGCTTGATGGCAAAGAGGAAATAGCCATCGTCTGAATAGAGTCGATAATGACTATTTCGGGTTTTTCGGCAGAAATCGTATCGCTTACAGCCTCGGCATCTGTAACCGACAAAAGATAGAGGTTTTCTGTGTTTACACCGAGTCTCTGTGCTCTTATCTTTATCTGTCTTACACTTTCTTCTCCCGATACATAAAGGATTGTATGTTCATCGCCGAAATACTGACATATCTGTAAAAGAAGAGTTGATTTTCCTATGCCTGGTTCTCCTCCTAAAAGGACAAGACTTCCCTTTACAAGTCCCCCACCCAGAACTCTGTCAAGTTCTTTACTGCCTGTGAAGTATCTGATGTCGCCTTCAATGTCTATCTCAGAAAGTTCTTCTATCTTTTCGGCAACAGAAACAGGTTTTCTCGCACCCGATTTCACTGTCTGTTTAAGAGTTATTTCTTCAAATGTGTTCCAGCCGTTGCAGGCAGGGCATTTTCCGTTCCATTTCGAACTTTCATATCCACATTCGTTACACATAAAAACAGTTTTGTTTTTTCCTGACATTTTATTATCCTCGTTTTTCAATAAATTCATTTATACCTGAAAATATCGTGAAAGCAACCTCTTTCTGATACATCGGGTTTTTAAGTTTTTCAGCCTCATCGGGATTTGATAAAAATCCACATTCAACCATAACGGTCGGGTTTTCAGAGAAATAGCAGAGATAGAGTTCTTTTCCACAGAGTTTTATTTCACGCGAATTATCGGGTTGAATATTTCTCACAAAATTCTCCTGCATAATACGAGCGAGCGTTTCACTTTCGGGATTATTCTCTGAATAGAACATCTGCGCACCACTATAATAGGGGTCGGTAAAATTATTCTGATGAATGGAAACGCATATTGCATTATTATGTTCATTGAAGATATCAAGGCGATTTTCCATATCGGATTCTTTCTGTGCCCTTATCCCTTCAACACCTTTATCGTGGATGGATGTGTCGGTTTCTCTTGTAAGAACGACATTATACCCCTGAAGTTCTAAAAGTTCTTTAACCTCTTTTGCAATGTTAAGGTTTATCCCCTTTTCGGGAACGCCGTCGGCTGTCGAACACCCTCCGTCCATTCCACCGTGACCTGCGTCAAGAACGATATAAAGTTCTTCATCGGGATATGTAAGAGATGTCGGAACTGTCATTTCAATACTGTTTACGGCATAGTATGCAGCAGTATAGCAAAGAACCAGAGACATCATAATGCATATGGGTTTTGTGTAGCCGTTTATCTTCTTTTTCTTCATACAAAATCACTCCGCAAAAATATTTTTTTATAACAATTTATGCGAAGTTTAAAAGATAAATGCACATATACTTTCCTACACCGATAATTTTACATTAGTAAACCTTAAATGTCAAGGTGAGATATGGTCTGTGAGAAGAAAAATTCCCACTATTAAATATCTTTTTTTACTCTTTACTTTTTTGTCGGAATGTGGTATAATGTCACTTGTATGATTTAACGCATAAAAGTTTTTATGTTTTAAAATATAGATGAGAGGATTTTTAAAATGCCTATTACAGAATTACTTGAAAGAAACGCCACGGATTTCGGAAGTGACGTTGCACTCGTTGAAGTAAACCCCGAAATCAAGGAAAAAAGAAGAATTACCTGGAAAGAATATGAACTCATCGAAACCGACCCTATTTCTCATTACAGAAGAGAAATCACATGGAAGGTTTTTGATGAAAAGGCAAACCGTTTCGCTAACCTGCTTTTACAGAGAGGGGTTAAAAAAGGCGATAAGGTCGGTATTCTTTTAATGAACTGCCTTGAATGGTTACCTATCTATTTCGGAATCTTAAAGACAGGTGCACTTGCTGTTCCCCTTAATTTCAGATATACATCAGACGAAATAAAATACTGTCTTGACCTTGCCGAAGTTGACATTCTCATGTTCGGTCCTGAATTTATAGGAAGAGTTGAAGAAATCGCCGAAGAAATCAGCAGAAACAGACTTCTTTTCTATGTCGGTGAAGGTTGCCCCTCTTTCGCGGAACATTATGACAGCCTTGTATGCAACTGTTCGGGTGAAAAGCCTGATATAAAGCTTACAGACGAAGATAATGCCGCTATCTATTTCTCATCGGGAACAACAGGTTTCCCCAAGGCTATTCTTCACGACCACAGAAGCCTTATGCATTCTGCAACTGTTGAACAGAAGCATCACAGTCAGACAAAGGATGATGTTTTCCTCTGTATTCCTCCCCTTTACCATACAGGTGCTAAAATGCACTGGTTCGGAAGTTTACATTCAGGTTCAAAGGCAGTAATATTAAAGGGTGTCAGCCCTAAAACAATTTTACAGACAGTTTCTGATGAACTCTGCACAATAGTATGGCTTCTTGTTCCCTGGGCGCAGGATATTTTAGACGCTATCGACAGAGGCGATGTAAACGCAGATAATTACAGACTTTCACAGTGGAGACTTATGCACATAGGCGCACAGCCTGTTCCTCCCTCGCTTATCGCAAGATGGAAAAAACAGTTCCCCGACCATTCTTACGACACAAACTATGGTCTTTCAGAATCAATAGGCCCCGGTTGTGTTCACCTTGGTGTTGAAAACATACATAAAGTCGGCGCTATCGGTGTTCCCGGATACGGCTGGGAAGTAAAGATAGTTGACGAAAACGGAGAAATCGTTGAGAAGGGTGGCGTCGGAGAACTCTGCGTAAAGGGTCCCGGCGTTATGAAATGCTATTATCGTGATGAAAAGGCAACTGCCGAAACATTAAAGGACGGCTGGCTTTTCACAGGAGATATGGCAGAGCAGGATGAAGACGGATTTATCTATCTCGTTGACAGAAAGAAAGACGTTATCATCAGTGGTGGCGAAAACCTTTACCCCGTTCAGATTGAAGATTTCTTACGCAGTCATCCCGATATAAAGGATGTTGCTGTTATCGGTCTCCCCGATAAGCGACTCGGCGAAATCGCAACTGCTATTATTTCACTCAAAGAAAATTCAGCCTGCACAGAAGATGACATAAACGCATTCTGTCAGAAACTTCCCCGATATAAGAGACCTCACAAGATTATCTTCGCGGAAGTTCCCAGAAACCCCACAGGTAAAATCGAGAAACCAAAGCTTCGTCAGATTTATTGCGGTGAAAGCCTTGTTTCAAAGCAGATTAAGAATTAAAACACAAAAACCACCCACAGTTGTGGGTGGTTTTTTTATGTCAAACGAAAAAGATTGCATCTTTTTACAAGAAAGTTCCCCGAAGTTGTACTGCTGTACTACAAGGGGAACTGACACAGTAAAAAGTGTGAGATTTTTTGTTTTTATTTTATTCCAAGCCTTTAAGCGCTCGTATCTCATCCTTACTGAGTTTGTTTGCCTCACCATCTCTGATGATTGAAACTTCACTCTTATGAATGATGAATGATGCACCATCTGAATTTTCGGGCTTTACTTTGAGTTTTCCTGTTATGAGGTTTACTTCTTCAACAACCCCGTTTCCGTTTGGTGTGCTGACATAAGCATTCACCTTGGGAGTTGTTTTTATTAAATCCTCATAACTTTCCTGTTCGTATTTAAGGCAACACATAAGTCTGCTGCATGTTCCCGAAATTTTTGTGGGGTTAAGTGAAAGTCCCTGTTCCTTAGCCATTTTTATTGAAACAGGCTGGAATTCTCCTAAGAAACCGTTACAACAGAATGGTCTGCCACAGATACCAAGTCCACCAAGCATTTTCGCTTCATCACGAACACCTATCTGACGGAGTTCTATTCTTGTTCTGAAAACAGATGCAAGGTCTTTTACAAGTTCACGGAAATCGACTCTGTTTTCTGCTGTAAAATAAAAGAGAAGTTTGTTGTTGTCGAATGTGCATTCAACATCAACGAGTTTCATATCAAGCTTATGCTTTGCGATTTTTTCTTCGCATATCTTGAAAGCCTCTTCTTCCTTCTTCTTGTTTTCTTCAACAGTTTCAAGGTCTTTCTCTGTTGCTATTCTGATAACGGGTTTCAAGGGTGCTGAAAGTTCGCTATCGGGAACTTCTCTGTTTAAAACAACTACTGTTCCACACTCAACTCCCCTTGCTGTTTCAACGATAACCTTCTGACCGTTTTCTACCTTTTCTTTGCCGGGTGCGAAATAATAAATCTTCCCGACGCTTTTAAATCTGACTCCTATAATTTCAGCCATCCTGATACTCCTTATAGATAAAGATTATATATCTGTCCACAGAGGGATGCAAGTTCTGTCCCTGCAGAAACATTGGTATCGAGTTTTTTTATCGTTTCGGTTATGATAAGATAAATTCCCTCAATTTTTTTAGATGATATTTTAGATGATATTTTCTTTGCACCTTCGGGGTAACAACTGATATATTTTCCACCGAAACGCGAAACCGATGCATCTCTCATTATTTTAGCAAGTGCATAAAGTGTTTCTTTTATATCCGAGCGCTCACCATCAATGGCAGAGAGAAATTTAAGTGTATTGTATTCATTCCATTCTGCAATAGAATCTGCTATATTCTTCACATTTTCTATTCTCGCCCTTATTTTTTCATCAGCAATATAGCTTTCGCATTTTCCTATATTTCCGTGAAATGCAGAAACTGCCGACTGAATATCTTCTTCTGAAAAACCTTTTTCTCTGAGTGCTTTTTTAGTATCTTCCTCACTGCATTCGGTTGCACCCATAGAAACAACTCTCGAAAGGATTGTAGAAAGCATTAAATCCTTCGAAGAAACGGTAAAGATAAAATAAGCAAACCGTGGTGGTTCTTCAACGACTTTTAAGAGCGCATTCTGTGAAACAGATGACATATTATCGCAATCGGTAAAGATATAAACCTTTCTTTCGGCATCGTTGGGAGTGATGAAAGAATCTGCCATAAGATGACGGACATGGTCTGCTTTAAACCCTTGTAATTTGCCTTCGTGTTCGGCATAGATTACATCGGGATGAGCATGTATTCTTTCACTTTCAACAAGCCTTGATGCGATATAATCGGCAATTTTTTTCTTGCCAAGCCCCTTTTCTCCGAAAATAAGAAAGGAATGAGGTATTCTTTCCGAAGAAAACATTGCATCAATAGATGACAAAATATCTTCGTTGCCGTATATTTTTTCCATACTAAACCTTTTCATACCTTTCGACATCGGTTACGAAAATCGTCGCTCCTCCAACGGAAACTTCAATCGGAGGAGATGGCATAGCGCCACCACCGAAAGATGAATTCACAAACGGAACAAACTGTTTTCTTCTACGGCTTTTTTCTGAAATTATCGCGATAACGCTGTCAACCTTTTCATCTTCAACGCCTATTAAGAAAGTTGTACTCCCCGAAGAGAGAAAACCACCTGTTGACGCAAGTTTTGTAGCATAATATCCTGCGTTTATAAGCGCTGTTCCGACGCTTTTTGTGTCGTTATTACTGACAATGGCATATATAAGTTTCATTATACCACCCCTTATCGCAAAATCGAAAAAATTCCGTTACATTTTATTTTACCACATTTATCTCCGAAATGCTATACCTTTTTAAAATATTAATGGAATTTTCATCTATAATCTCCCCTGCGACAACTATGGGAATACAAGGTGGACAATGGGTTATGTTATGTGCGCATATTCTTCCCTCAGCGTTATCAACAGGGATTTTTTCACTTTCAGAGAATGTAGCCTCTCTTATTCTCATCGCTTTTTTGGGAAGAACAAAAGGAGTTTCGTCTTTTCTTATAAGAATTTTAGGCTGAATTATTTTTTCCATGGCATCTGCAAGTGCATCATAATCCTCTTCTTCGCTCACAAGTGAAAAGAGGAATGTTACATAATATTCATCTGAGTATTCACATTCAATCCCGTTTTCACGAAGTCTTTCAGAGAGGTCATATCCTGAAAGACCTGCTTTATAAGCCTCAACCGTTAAATGAAGAACATCATCACCGATAAAGCTCCATGCGACAGAAAGTCGACTTTTAAGCTTTTTCATATTTTCAGACTGCATTTTCATAAGATTTCTGCCTGATTCAGAGAGTGTGAAATTGCAATAATCAAGTGATGCTAAAATGAGATATGAAGGACTCGAAGAACCATAAAGCGATTGTTTTTCCTTTATTAAAGAAGCATATTTATCACTGTTTGTATGAATATATCCCCCACCTGTAAGAACGGGTAAGGTTTTATGTGCTGAATCACAGCATATATCAGCGCCAAGCGCTATCGGATGGATATTTTCTTCAAGAAAAGCAAGGTGTGAACCGTGTGCATTATCAACAATAAGAGGAACGCCATACTTTTTACAAGCCTCTGAAATTCCCTTTATATCGGCAATTCTTCCGTAATAATCGGGTGAGGTTATATAAACGGCAGAAACGTTTTTTTCTTCTGAAAGAGCTTTTTCGATATCATAAGGAGTAACATAAGACGAAATAATATCGGCGTTTTCGCCCGTCACCCAGATAACATCGGCATCAATAAGCGCACAGGTATTCACAAACGCACGATGAGCGTTTCTTGCTGCTATTATCCTTCCCTTTTCACCGACAACGGCTGTAAGCATTGTCTGTATTCCGAGAGTTGAGCCACCTGCTGAATAGAATGTATGCTTAACGGAGAAATTTTCTGCTGCATTTCTTTCGCTTTCGGCAATAATACCTTCTGATTCATAAAGACTATCTGCGCCCTTGACCTCGGTTATATCCATAAGGTGACATCCGGCGAGAGGGTGAATCCAGAATTTGCCCTTATGGCCGGGCATATGAAGTCTTAAAGAAATATTTTTTTCGTAAGAATGAAGAAAATCAATGATGGGTGTTGTCATAGTTTAAACCTCTTGAAATTATTCTGTTTTTCTGAATTTAATCAGAATTCCTATCCTGTCGGCAATATTTTTTCTTGCCCTTGAAACAGTTCTCGATACGGTTGATTTTGAAACATTACAGCGTTTCGCGATTTCTTCCATATTAAAATTTTCGCTATAATACATAACGACATATTGCCTCTGTTTAGGGCTGAGCTCTTGATTAATAACATGTGCCAGTGCTTTTTTTATGAGTTTCATATCAATTCCGTTTTCTTCCGACGGGGCATCGGTGAAAAAACTTTCATTGCTCACAGCCTTCTGGCAGAATACATCAAATGGAATACGAATTTTTCCCAAGTTTACTCACCTACATTTAAAATAATCAAAGCAAAAACAAGAAAATTATATTCCGAAATCCCTCGGGTTTTATTATAGAACATATGTTCCAATTTGTCAACGGTTTTATCGTAATCTTGAATTACTATGTATTTTTTGAAACAGTAATCATAAAATAGTCTTGAAAACACTTACAATATGATATATAATTTATATGTATATGAAAATTTATAAAAGGAATTTACTATGAAAAAAGAATTTATATTTGTAATACTTCTTTCAGCGCTTTTGATAACCCTCGTTTTTTTCACGACTATGCCGGGAAGAAAAAGGGCTGAAGAAAAAAAGAACGCAGAAACTTCTGTTTCAGAAACCACTCCGATAGTTACTACAACAGAAAAGAAAAAAGAACCCGAAGTCGAAGCAGATAATCCATGGGCTTTCTATATAGTAAGCAAAGAATATCCTCTTCCTGAAGATTTTGTCGTTTATCCCAAAAAAATTCAGGGCGATTATGAAATGGATTATCGTGCCGCAAACTATTTCCTCGATATGAAAGAAGCTGCTGCCGCTGACGGAATTGAACTTACTGTTATCTCTGCAAAAAGGTCAAGACAATATCAGCAGCAACTTTTCGACAAAGAGGTTGAGTCTTACAAGGAAATAGGAATGTCTGACGAAGAGGCTTTTGAATACGCAAGAGAATGGGTAGCGCTCCCCGGAGAGAGTGAGCATAATTCAGGTCTTGCTGTTGACCTTAACAGTCTTGATGAAAGTTTTGATGAAAGTGATGCTTTCAGATGGCTTTCAGAGCATGCGCATGAATACGGCTTTATTATGAGATATCCTAAGGACAAGCTCGGAATTACAGGTGTAGGATACGAGCCATGGCATTACAGATTCATAGGCGTTTACCATGCAACACAGATTAAAGAAAAAGGCATAACTCTTGAAGAATATTATGACGAAATAAGGGGCGACTGAAGATGGGTGGAATAAACCAGAAACTCAAACTTATGTATCTTGCTAAAATACTGAATGAAAAAACAGACGAAAATCATCCTCTTACCTTTGCAGAAATAAAAGATATACTTTCAAACAATGATATTGATATCGAAAGAAAAACATTCTATGACGATATAAGGCTTCTCCGTGATTTCGGAATGGACATAGAATCAACAAGAGGAAAATCTTTCGGATATTATGTTTCATCAAGAAAATTCGAACCTGCCGAACTTAAAATTTTAGTTGACGCTGTTCAGTCATCAAAATTTATAAGCGAAAAGAAATCATCAGAACTGATATCGAAACTCAGTTCTCTTGTCAGCGAGGCACAGGCAAAGCAACTCAAAAGAAAGCTCTATATAACAAACAGTGCAAAAACAGAAAAGAACACCTATTATAACATCGACGCTATCCACACAGCCATTTATGAAAACAAACAGCTCTCATTCAAATATTATGAATGGAGTCAGAACAGTGCAAGAGCGCAGAAAAGTGTCAAGAAAAACGGACAGAAATATGTTATAAGTCCGTTTGCGCTTATATGGAACGATGAAAATTATTATGTTGTTGCATACTACGGCGAAAGAGATGATATCTCTCATTTCAGAGTTGATAAAATGGGCGATGTTACAATGACAAATGATGAAAGAGAAGGTCTTGAACATTTTAAGAATTTCAATCTTGCCGAATATACAAAGAAAACTTTCGGAATGTTCAGTGGCGAAGAAATAGAAGTAAAGCTGAAATTCAAAAAAGACAACAGACTTTTAGGCGTTGTTGTTGACCGTTTCGGAAGTGATTTATATATCTCATCCCCCGACAGCGAACATTTTGCAGTTACCGTTAATGTCACTCCCAGCCCTACTTTCTGGGGATGGATTTTCAGCTTCGGAACAGATGTTGAAATAGTTTCTCCTAAGACTCTCAAAAAGGAATATGTAGAAAAGCTCATCACCCTTGTCGAAAAGAACGGATAAAATAAAACCCGATAACTTTTAAAGTTATCGGGTTTTTTCTATCTTTTATAACTGTTTGCAAATTTTCCGAAAAGGATAACACTTGCAATCACGGCGACGAGTGAGATTTTCTGAAAAATCTCGGGAATAACGCCGTTTGAGGCGAGTATCATAAGAATTACTCCTATCGCTATCACCGAAAAATTCACGATATAGGCAATAACGAATTTACGGAAACGCTTATCATCCATTAGTATTCGCCTGTAAGTTCACGATAAAGACCGAGATAGAGTTCTGCTGATGTATCCCAGCTGAAATCGCTCTTCATAGCGTGTGTGACAAGCTTGCCCCACTGTGCTTTCTTGTCATAATATTCCTTAGCTCTTCTGCAAGCGTCAAGCATATCGTGAGCGTTGTATGTCTTGAATGTAAATCCGTTTCCACCCTTGTCGCCTGCGTCCTGGATAGAGTCACGGAGTCCTCCTGTTTCACGGACTATCGGAATTGTTCCGTAACGACATGAAATCATCTGTGCGAGACCACAGGGTTCACTCTGTGAAGGCATAAGGAACATATCACAGCCTGCATAGATTTTCTTTGAAAGGTCGGGGAAAAATCCGATTGTAACGCTTACTCTGTCGGGATAACGCCAAGCCATTTCATTGAAGAAATCTTCATAGATTTTTTCGCCTGAGCCTAAGATTACAAACTTATATCCGAGGTCAACTATATCGCTGAATACATATTTGATAAGGTCAAGTCCCTTATGCGAAACAAATCTTGTAACGATACCGATAACGGGTTCGTTACCTTCCTGAAGACCGAGGTCAGCGAGAAGCTGTTTCTTACAGATAGCCTTACCCTTCTTATCCTTTGTTGAGAAGTTTGCAGGGATAACGGGGTCTGTTTCGGGATTGTATCTTTCAAGGTCGATACCATTAAGGAAACCACAGAGTTTATACTGCTTGTTAGCAAGTGCTCTGTCGAGTCCGTGTGAATACCAGGGGTCAAGAATTTCCCATGCATAGCTTGGTGAAACTGTTGTAATCTTATCGGCGCACTCGATAGCACCCTTCATCATATTAACGCATCCGTCATACTGAACAACGTTTGCGTGATACATGGGAAGCCCTAAAATTTCGCTTACGAGTTCAAGGCCGTATTTACCCTGATACTGAATGTTATGGATTGTGAATACTGTCTTGATGTCTTCATAGCCCATCTGATAACGATAGATTGTTGAGTAGTAAACGGGAACCATAGCTGTCTGCCAGTCGTTACAGTTTATAACCTGAGGCTTGAAATCAAGATATTTGAGCATTTCAAGAATTGCTCTTGAGAAGAATACAAATCTTTCAGCGTCATCATAAAAACCGTAAAGTCCGTCTCTTCCGAAGTAGTATTCGTTGTCGATGAGGTAGTATGTAACGCCGTTTACTTCGCCCTTCATAATTCCACAGTACTGCTTTCTCCACGCAACATCAACTGTGAAGTTTGTAACAAATGTGAGCTTTTCACGAAGTTCCCACTTGATGTTTTTATAAAGGGGCATTACAACGCGACAGTCGTGTCCTGCTTTGTTCATAGCAGCAGGAAGTGAACCTGCTACATCAGCAAGTCCGCCTGAAGCGATATAAGGGAGTGCTTCACTTGAAGCGTAAAGAATTCTCATAATAAAAAATCCTCCTATGTATAGTCTTTCTTTTATTTATAGGGCAAAAGCGGTATAGAAAATTCCTACACCGCCTATGGTTTCAATTAGATTTTTGCGCCCTTACCTACATAAAGCGGGTAATACTGTGAGCCTGTAAGATTTCTGAAATCCTGAATTTCAACCGACTTGTCTGTGATTACATAGTTTACATCACACTTCTTGCCGATAACTGTGTTCTGCATAATGATTGAATTCTTGATAACAGCATCTTTTCCTACCTTAACGCCACGGAAGAGGATTGAGTTTTCGACTGTTCCTTCAACGATACAACCGTCAGCAATGAGTGAATTCTTAACGCTTGCGCCGATGCCGTATTTAGCAGGTGCGTTATCTCTGATCTTTGTATAGATAGGTCTCTTTTCGAGGAATATCTTATCTCTTGTTTCTGTTGAAAGCATTTCCATATTAGCCTTGTAATATGTGTCGATAGAGTCAATCTTTGCGTAGTAGCCTTCATGCTTATAAGCCATTACTGTATATTCTTTTACTCTTGCCTGAAGAACATCCTTTTCAAAGCTGTAAAGACTCTTGCTTGCACATTCAAGAACGATATCCTGAAGGAAATCCTTCTTGATGAGGAACATATTGAGGCTTACATCGCAGTCGCCACTGATCTGAGGTCTGATAAGAACATCTGTTACTCTGCCTTCTTCATTGATTCCGAAAACAGTTGAGTTCTTAGCCTGTTCCATTGTGATTACGCTCTTTGCGTAAACTGCTGTGATATCAGCACCTGTCTTGATATGCTGTTCAACGATAGGTGTATAGTCGATGTTTGTAATAACATCACAGTCTGAAAGAAGAACATATTCAGCGTCTGAATTCTTAACGAAATTGATAACGCCGTAGAGTGCTTCAAGTCTGCCACGATACATACCACTGTCAACATGACCGAAAGGAGGAAGAAGATGGAGACCACCCTGCTTTCTTGCAAGGTCCCATTCGCGTCCTGATCCTAAATGGTCAAGAAGACTCTGATAGTTTGACTTTGTGATAACGCCCACTTCACCTATTCCTGAGTTTACCATATTAGAAAGTGGGAAATCTATCATTCTGTATCTTCCACCGAAGAGAACAGAACCCATTGTTCTTTCCTTTGTGAGTTCAACAACGGAAATGTCATGCATATTTGCAAAAATCATACCAAGTACTTTTGTTTTACCAGCCATCTCTATCGCCCCCTTAAACATTTTCCGTTACATTTTCTTTGGGAGCAATCTTCTTGCCCTCAGAAACTGTTAAATTATGACCGATAACTGCAACGCCCCAACTGTCTTTATCTGTAACAGATTCGGGACGAGCACCTATTGTTGCGTATTCGCCTATTACACATTCTTCACCGACAATGGCATATTCAACCACTGCGCCTGCTTTGATTACAGAACCGGGCATAATGATACTGTCTCTTACAGTAGCACCTGCTTCGATTGTAACGCCGGGGAAGATAATTGAGAAATCAACATTGCCGTTTACAACAGCGCCTTCAGAAATCATAGAGTTTTCAATCTTCGCTGATGAACCTACATACTGAGGAGGCATATTTGCTGTTCTTGAATAAATCTTCCAGTCGGGATCGTAAAGGTCAAGAGGAATGTTGGGGTTTAAAAGGTCCATATTTGCTTCCCAGAGGCTGTCGATTGTACCAACGTCTCTCCAGTAGCCTTCGAAAGGATAAGCAACGAGCTTTTCACCTGCATTAAGCATATTGGGAATGATAGCCTTACCAAAGTCCTTATCTTCTTCGGGATTGTTTTCGTTGTCGATAAGATACTGACGGAGCTTCTTCCATGTGAAGATATAGATACCCATTGATGCGAGTGTTGAACGAGGCTTAGCAGGCTTTTCTTCAAAGTCTGTAATGCCCATATTTTCATCACAGATCATAATACCGAGTCTTGTTGCTTCTTCAAGAGTAACTTCCTGAACAGCGATTGTAGCATCGGCATTCTTTTCCTTGTGATAAGCGAGCATCTTTGAGTAGTCCATCTTATAGATATGGTCACCCGAAAGGATTACAACATAGTCAGGGTCGTATCTGTCAACAAAGTTGATGTTCTGATAGATAGCGTTTGCTGTTCCCTTATACCACTGAGCACCGAGTGCTGTCTGGAAAGGAGGGAGAGCGTGTGCGCCACCATGAATCTTGTCAAGGTCCCATGGCTGTCCGTTTCCGATGTAATCATGGAGAACGAGTGGCTGATACTGTGTAAGAACTCCGACTGTGTCTATGCCAGAGTTGATACAGTTTGATAAAGGAAAGTCGATAATTCTGTACTTTCCACCGTATGAAACGGCAGGCTTTGCCATGTCCTGTGTGAGAGCGTAAAGGCGACTGCCCTGTCCGCCGGCAAGTAACATAGCAACGCATTCTTTTTTGGTATACATAACTTTGTACCTCCGATTTTATTTGAATTTTGTTGGTTTACTTATTTTTTGTCCGAAGCCTTCTTTTCTGTCGCCTTCTTTTCGGTTGACTTTGAAGATTTTTTCTTGCTGTCAGACTTTTTTGCTGTTGTTTTCTTTGAAGTTGTTTTCTTCTTTGTTTCCTTCTTTTCACCCGAAGATTCTGATTTTTTCTTCTTGGGTGCATCGGGAAGCTTTTCGAAGAACATTACTGAAAGTGCAGGAATTTTAAGTGAGATACACTGTTCGTATCCATGCATACCAAGTTCTTCTGTCTTGAGTGTTCCGTTATCGACGCCTGTTCCACCGAATGCCTTGTCATCGCTTGAGAAAACCTGCTTGTATTTGCCCTTATAAGGAACGCCTATCTTATAGTCTTCTCTTTCAACGGGAACAAAGTTACATACAACAACGATTTCGTTTCCGTTATCATCGATTCTTCTGAATGCGATGATACTCTGTTTGTAGTCGTCGTGTGAAATCCAGCTGAAGCCCTGCCAGCTGTCGTCGTTTTCCCAGAATGCAGGACGGCTTAAATAGAATTTATTGAGTGCTGAAAGGAACTTCTTGTTGTTTGCGTGTCCTTCATACTGTAATAAATCCCAGTCGAGTTCTTTCTTATAATCCCATTCCTTGCCCTGAGCAAATTCCTGTCCCATAAAGAGAAGCTTCTTTCCGGGATGTGCTATTGTGTAACCTAAGAACGCACGGAGAGATTTGAATTTATCTTCTCTTTCGCCCGGCATCTTTTCGAGGAGTGAGCATTTTCCGTAAACTACTTCATCGTGTGAGAGAGGAAGGATATAGTTTTCGGAGAAGCAATAGAAGAATGAGAATGTGAGTTTGTCGTGGTTGAACGCTCTGAAATAAGGGTCAAGCGAAATGTATTTAACCATATCGTTCATCCAGCCCATATTCCACTTGAAGTTGAATCCGAGTCCTCCGACATCAGTAGGCTTTGTAACGAGAGGCCAAGCTGTTGATTCTTCAGCAATCATGAGGATGTCGGGATTTCTTCCGAACACTGCAGAGTTAAGCTGCTGTAAGAATGCTATTGCCTCAAGGTTTTCCTTTCCACCCTTGGCGTTAGGAGCCCATTCGCCATCTCGTCTGTCATAATCGAGGTAAAGCATTGATGCAACTGCGTCAACACGAAGACCATCGATATGATATTTTTCAAGCCAGTAAACTGCATTCGAAATAAGGAATGAAATTACTTCAGGCTTGCCGTAGTCGAAAATTCTCGTTCCCCATGAGCGATGTTCACGCTTGAAACGGTCTGAATATTCATAGCAGTATGTTCCGTCAAATTCATAAAGACCACATTCGTCCTTAGGGAAATGAGCGGGAACCCAGTCGAGAATTACGCCTATGTTATGCTGATGGAAAATATCAATCATCTGCATAAAATCCCATGGTGTTCCGAAACGGGATGTGGGGGCATAATAACCGATTATCTGATAACCCCATGAACCATCGAAAGGATATTCGGCAAGGGGCATAAGTTCGATATGTGTGTATCCGAGATCATTGAGATAAGGCGCCATTTCTTCAGCAAATTTTATGTAACTGAATGGTGAGCCATCTTCATATCTTCTCCATGAAGCGATATGTGCTTCATAGATGTTCATCGGACTCTTGTAGATATTCTTCTTTTTCTTTTCTTCGCGCCACTTGACATCTTTCCATTCGTAATGGCTTTCGATGTCAACATACTTTGAAGCTGTGCTTGGTCTTGTTTCCATATGGAAGCCATAAGGGTCAGACTTCATAACAACTCTTCCGTTATGGGATTCGATGCTGTATTTATAAGCACCGAATTCGGGGAAACCTTCAACAAAAATCTCCCATATGCCATCGGCAATCTTATTCATCGGTGAGTTATCTCTGTTCCAGTCGTTAGAATCACACACGAGAGAAACCGACTTTGCATTAGGCGCCCATACTCTGAACACTACGCCCTTCTTGTCGTCGAGTTCAGCGGGATGTGAGCCGAAAAACTCATAAGCCTCATAGTTTTTGCCCTGGTGGAAGAGATAAAGCGGTAATTCATAATCTGCAGAATTTATCTTCGCCATAAAATAATCCTCCTATAACAACGCATACACATAGGTATACCTTTTATATTCCAATATACATTCTACCAAAAAGCCATAATAATTACAAGTTTTTTTGCAGAATTTCTATAAATTAACTGTATGCGTTGTTATGTTTTTGTATAATATGACAAAGATTTTGTGCTGATTATGGAAATTTATCTGTCAATTTCTTTTAAGTTTTACAACAGCAACCGTTGTATCGTCTGAAAAAGCAGTTGAAAAGGTCTTTTGTGCCGACATTATCTTCTCTCCTATCGCATCGGATGAAAGCTTTGATGAACGTCTTAAAATTTCTGATATCACGGGATATGTTTCTTCCGATACCCCATCGGATGTAAAAACAAGGGTATCATTTTCACGCAGTTTCAGAGAATATTCTTCGGGAGAAATTTTACTCAGAATTCCTATCGGAAATGATGAAGAAGTGTATTTTTTTATCTGTCCTTTTGAACAATGAAAAGCAGTGCTTCCACCGAGTTTCATTATCCTTGTTTCTCCACCTGAAAGACCTATCTTCACAAGGTCTAAAGTAGCGAAACTTTCATCTTCGGATTTGACCTGCATAGCAGAGTTTATAAGTTTTGCAGCCGATGAAAAATCAGCACCTGCCGAAAGAAGTTTTTCTATTGAAGAAGATGCAAAAATACTATCTATCGCAGCACGGTTTCCCCTTCCCATTCCGTCAGAAAGAACGGCATAGAAATTTCCCTTTCCGTCATAAAAACTCTTGACTGTATCGCCCGATTGTTCATCCTCTTTTGACGATACGGATGATACTGAAAAATCAATATCAAAACGAGGCTTTTCTTCCATTGAAAAACTTATGAGTCCGTTTGCATAAGAGAAAACAGGAAGTGAAAAATCGGCATCCGCAAAGTCGGATATTTTTTCGCAGAAATCAGCTTTATCAGGCTCTTTTCCTGTGAAATATCCTGTTAAAAAAGTCTTTCCCGATTTATCTGTAAAAGCAGTTGAAACAACATCTTCTGCACCGTTTTTTACGAGGTATTTTTTAGCCTCATCAGAAAGTCTTTTATCTGTTATTCCGAAAGAGGAAATATCCTTTGAAAGTGATGAAAGAAGGTTTTCCGTCATATCGAGTTCTTCAAATAAAAGCCCTCTCATTTCACGGAATTTTCTTTTGGTATTTATACAGATATTCCTCTCTCTGAAAGCGTTTGTGAATTCCTTTGCAACAGCACTTCTTCTGTAACAGCTCGAAAGCCCTTCGGGGAGCATATTTTCAGAAATTTCTCCGTTTATATAGGTCAGTTTTTTAGCCTTGTCAAAGCTGTCGCTTGTCCTGTCGAAATCATTTTCCCAGCAACGCATATTTCCTCTGCAATCAGAACACACCCTGTCGCAGACCGTTATCGAAAGATTTTCTTCGGGCGTTTTCTTTTCAAGTGCTACCGAGAGTTTTTCTGCCTTTTCTCTTATCTCACCTATTGAGTTTGCAAGAAAAGAAAGTCTGCCCGAAATATTTTCAGGAATATTCCCCGATGAAGAGAGCGTCGCAGAGCCTGAAAGTTTTGAAAGTATCCTTTCGGGAAAGAGCATAAAAGCACCTGAAGCTGTCGCTATATCGGCGATATATTTGGCAGTATCGGTATTCATCCCAGAAGAAATCGCACCTATGACGTTTATAAGAAGAAACGAAAGAGAGGTTATCATAACTCCCTTTTCGGAAACAAATCCACACACTATCGCAGACACGATAAGTATAGCAGAAATACTGACAAAGCTATCTGAAAAAAGCATAAACGATGCAACAGAAAGTGCTGAAAGAACAGACGCCCCTGATGAACGAAATCTTCTTGCAAAAAAAAGTATCATAAATGCAGAAAAAATCCTTCCGATATTTAAAAAAGATACAGAAAGAGAACAAAGCGATGAAACGATAAAAATATAGAAAACAGAAAGCGTTACTGCTGTTATTCCCTCAAGGCAGAGTTTTTCGGATGACGACTTTTTCTCTGCGATATATGAAACAGAAAAGGTTATGACAGCGCACAGAAGTGATTTCATAGCAATTACTGCAAACGCCGTAGGCGTCGGCGAAAGAAGGAATGTTACCACAAACGAACAGACAACATAGCAGGATGATGTTATAATAGTTGTTCCTTTATAGGAAAGATTTTTTCCGAGAACCTCGCAGACAAAAATCTTGACTATGAAAATAACAAGCATTGAGGTTATTTCGGGTATCGAAAAACCTATCTTACCCGATATGAAATATGTAAGCATAGCACCCATGAAAGAAACCATTCCGTAGCTCACAGGAAGTATACCGGAAAAAACAGCAATATAGGGTGACACGATACCTCTTATCTCTGAAAAAGCGAATAACATTGACAAAAGAAAAATAACAGTTCCACGCAGTATCGAAGAAACAGTATGTCTTGCGACAGCGTTTGATTTTAATGCAGAAATCCTTTGCATTTTAAACTTCCTCCGTATTATAGAATTACGGTTTGTCATTCCCCTTTGAAAAATCCGTAAAACATATAATAACATAAAGTTTTAAAAATCCTTGTCGGATAAGGACATCAAAAAATATCGAAAAAATAAAAGCGTCAGATTTTTCTGACGCTTTCTGCAATATTTATGAAATCTTCCATAGAAAGTTGTTCAGGACGGACACTTTCGGGAAGTCCTGCTGACTTTATAGCTTCTGCGATTACTTTCTTATCCATAGAAAGACCTGATGAAAGTGAGTTTGAAAGAGTTTTTCTTCGCTGAGAAAATGCCGCCCTTACAACCTTGAAGAAATGTTTTTCGTCATTGACTTTCTTCTCGTTCTTTATATCAAGTCTGATAACGGCACTGTCAACATTTGGGGACGGCATAAAGCTTCCTCTCGAAACATTGAAAAGAAGTTTAGGCTCTGAATAATATCTTACTGCGACAGTTACTGCGCCTACATCACGGGTGCCGAGTTCTGCTGTGAGTCTTGTTGCAGCCTCTTTCTGAACCATTACGGTTATCGCTTTTATATTCAGTCGGCTTTCCAAAAGCGACATAATTATAGGCGATGTTATATAGTAAGGCAGGTTTGCACATACGTAGACATCCATACCCCTAAATTCTTCTTCAATGACTTTGTTAAGGTCGACTTTCAAAACATCTTCATTGATGATTTTTACATTATCAAAATCTGAAAGCGTTTCTGAAAGAACGGGGATAAGTCTGTCGTCAATTTCAACAGCAACAACCTTGTCTGCCCTTTTTGCAAGTTCGGCAGTAAGCACTCCTACTCCTGTTCCGATTTCTATTACACCTGTTCCTGATGTCGCTCCTCCCTCTTCTGCAATCCTCGGGCAGACAGAAGGATTTATTATAAAATTCTGTCCCAATGATTTTGAAAAGGTAAATCCATGACGTGAAAGAATATCTTTTACAACCGATATATTAGTTAAGTTCTGCATAATGCCCCCAAAAATATTATTTCTAAAAAATTATACCACACAAGGCATTTTTTGTAAAGGTATTGCAAAAAGTATCGAAAAATGTTATATTGGTTTAAAGACATTCCGAAAGGGTGATAATTATGGGAAGAATTGATAAAATCAACTACTATCTCGATATTGCTGAAACTGTTCTCGAAAGAGGAACATGCCTTCGCAGAAATTTTGGCGCTATTATAGTAAACAATGATGAAATTGTTTCAACAGGTTATGTCGGTGCACCGAGAGGAAGAGCAAACTGTGTTGACCTCGGCTACTGCACAAGAGAAAAACTCAATATTCCAAAGGGACAGAGATATGAACTCTGCCGTTCTGTTCACGCTGAACAGAATGCCATTATCTCAGCATCGCGTTCTGATATGATAGGCGCTACTATCTACCTCGCTTGTCATGACGCTAAAACAAACGAACTTTATGGTGATGTAGAACCCTGTTCAATGTGTAAAAGAGCGATTATCAATGCAGGTATCGAAAAGGTAATCGTAAGAACATCAAAAACAGAATACAAGATTTTCAATGTAATCGACTGGGTTGAAAACGACGACTCGATAAACGGTTCAGAAGGATATTAAAAAAGACGGCTTTAAGCCGTCTTTTTTTAATACATAATCCGTAGGTGTCGGCAACCAAAAAATATGGTTACCGAGCCATTTTTTATTTTCAAGACAAATTACGAAACGATATGTTTTGTGCGTCCTTCGTACAAAACAAAAAGACCGCGCTTTATACAAGGCAAACGAGCGACGGAATATGCGGATATTCCGAGCGAGTTTAACGATGTAGAAAGTGCGGGATTTTTCGTTTTAATGACATGCTTCGCAGTCGCCTATCTCCCCTACTATCGGAAGTGGGTCAATACCGTTTCTGCGATAGTAATCTGAAAGTGCTGATTTTATAGCCTGTTCTGCCAAAACCGAACAATGAAGCTTTACTTCAGGAAGTCCGTCAAGCGCTTCAACAACGGCTTTGTTTGTGAGCTTGAGAGCATCATCAAGAGATGCGCCCTTTATCATTTCTGTTGCAATTGATGATGTTGCAACAGCAGCACCACAACCGAATGTCTTGAACTTGACATCTGTGATGATGTTTCCTTCAACTTTGATATACATTTTCATTATATCGCCACATTTTGCGTTACCTACTTCGCCAACGCCGTCAGCATCGGGGATTTCTCCTACATTTCTGGGGTTTGTGAAGTGGTCCATAACCTTTTCGCTGTAAATCATTTTTATTCTCCTTTAATTAAATCTTTTCAAAATCAACTTTTCCACTTGTGATACTATCCCATAAGGGTGACATCATTCTTCCTCTTTCAGCAACTTCCTTTACTGCAGAAATGATATAATCAATTTCTTCATCAGTTATTGTTTCATCGATAGAAAGACGGAGTGAGCCGTGCGCTACTTCGTGGCAGAGCCCCAACGAAAGAAGAACATGTGAAGGGTCAAGTTCGCCAGATGTGCAGGCTGAGCCTGATGAAGCTGCTATTCCCTTTGCGTCAAGCGAAAGAAGAAGGAACTCTCCCTCAATTCCGAGGATTGAAATGTTACAGTTTCCACACAAACGCTTATCCCTGTCACCATTGAGTCTTGTTCTGGGGATTGTGAGAAGTCCGTCGATAAGGTGATTTCTCTTTTCTGTAACCTTTGCTATCTTTTCAGGAATATTTTCTGTTGCGATTTCAAGAGCTTTTGCAAGACCTACTATTGCAGGCACATTTTCTGTTCCTGCTCTTCGGTTTCTTTCTTGTGCGCCACCATGAACAAGATTGGGAAGAAGTATTCCCTTTCTTACATAAAGAACGCCTATACCCTTCTGTGCGTGGATTTTATGACCTGAAAGAGAGAGCATATCTATGCCCTGCTTTTTAACATCAATCTCTACATTTCCGACTGCCTGAACAGCGTCTGTATGGAAAAGAACACCTTTTTCCTTACAGATTGCAGCGATTTCTTCTATGGGCTGGATTGTTCCTATTTCGTTATTCGCATACATAATTGTAACAAGTGCTGTATCTTCTCTGATTGCATTTTTAACATCAAGAGGATTTACAAGACCGTTTTCGTCAACAGGAAGGTATGTTACTTCATAGCCCTGTTTTTCAAGGAATTCACAAGTATGAAGAACTGCGTGATGTTCGAAAACAGATGTTATTATATGTTTCTTTCCTTTTTCGGAAAGTCTTAAAGCAACACCCTTTATCGCCCAGTTATCAGCTTCAGAACCACCACTTGTAAAATAGATTTCATTTTCTTCGGCACCAAGACATTTCGCAATTCTCTGTCTTGCATCCTTTATTGTGCTGTGTGCATCTCTTCCGAGCTTATAAATGCTTGAAGGGTTACCATACTGTTCTGTAAAATAAGGAAGCATAGCCTGTAAAACAGGTTCTGTAACCCTTGTTGTAGCAGCATTATCTGCGTAAATTCTGCGTTCCATAATATCATCTCCGTAAAAGCCGACTTATAAAAAATCAACCTGTTAATCTTTTATCAAAACTATTATATACCATATTGGTAGATTTATCAATACTATTTGATAATTTTTTTATTTTTTTCGACATTTTTTACTTAAGATAATTTTCTGTATAGAAATTAACGGCAAGTTCGTCGCATCTTTCGTTTTCGGGATGACCCGCGTGACCTTTTACCCAGTTGAATTTTACTTCGTGGACTTCTAAAAGGTCTAAAAGTTTTCCCCATAAATCAGGGTTAAGGGCTGGTTTCTTATCTTTTTTCTTCCAGCCGTTCTCTCTCCATGATTTCGCCCAGCCTTTTTCTATTCCGTCAACAACATATTTACTGTCGGTTGTAAGAACAACGAGGCAAGGTTCTTTCAGTGCCTCAAGAGCCGTAATAACAGCAGTAAGTTCCATACGGTTATTGGTTGTCTGTTCCTCGCCACCCGAAAGTTCCTTTATATGTTCGCCATATCTGAGAATGGCGCCGTATCCACCGGGACCGGGGTTTCCCGAACAAGCGCCGTCTGTGAAAATTTCAACTCTTTTTTTCATAATATTCTCCTTGATTTAAGCACATAAAACCTAAAAGCCCTGCTGTTACGCAAGGCTTTTCAGGTGTTATGAAAATTATTGAGAGAGTAATAGGGTAACAATGAAAATAATTAGCTAAGTTACAAACATAACTTAATCTACTATGAATTATAACAGATTATGCCGATTGCCGTCAATGCACATACCACAAGAAAAATACTTTTGAATTTTATTTATTTTGCCTCTGCTTAACGTTTTAGAAACCATGAGAACATATTTTGTTAATATTTGAGCAGTTCCACTTTGAACAACAAAAAACAGTCTGTAAACAACATTTACAGACTGTAATTTTCTGGCTGGGGTGCTAGGATTCGAAACCCGAATAATCCAAAAATTTACAGTAAAAAATTAGGAAAATTAGGAGATTCTCTGTTAAATAAGCATACTAGAATTAACACATACAAAAACGCCCCTCCGCCTCGGCGGTAGGGCGTTTTGTATTGTTAATCTACATACTTATATGACGATGTTTCCAACGCTTTTTGAGTTCCTGTGCGGTAGCGGAAACAATACTATTTTTGGCTCTTTAATTTCTTTTCCAAATCTTCAATTTGAAGTTTTATCAATTCTAACTGTGCAGACATATCCGCTCTTTCTTCTTCCTCTTCGAGCAATTCATCAAATCGTGGGTTTTCGTCAAAAGGCATTATGTCATCATACATACAAACAATGTTATCTATTGATGTTCTGTAAAGAAACGCAATACGAACAAGCACCTCAACGGGTGGCTCGTGGTTTCCGCTCTCATACCCTGCGTATGTCTGTTGCGGTATTTCGATACATTCGCTTACCTCTTTTTGTGTCAATCGTAATGATTTACGAAGTTCCGCTATTTTCTTCCCTATCAATTTAGTTCGTTCTTTTGGATTCATCATAGGGATAATTTCTTGTGTGTATTCGGCATATCTACTCTCTAAAACTCTGTATTTATCCCATTTACATCTTAAAATTTCTTCTCTTATTTCTTGGGGAGTTAATTTTTTATCAGCCATTTTGCAACACCTCACGAGTTATTATATATCATATTTACCGATTTTGCAATAATGTTTTTTTAAAAAAGAATAAAAAACAGAGGATGACCGAGATAATAATAGATATTTACTAAAATTCAAATATTTTCTACTGTTTTTTAGTTATTACTCATATTGCAATAGTTTGCTATTATGTTATAATAAAATTGTGTTAAATTCTCGTACCCTTGTTTAAATAAAAATTTGTCAAGGGGCATACTTGCAGTGGAGTTTTTCTCGCTACTTGTTGTTTCAGTTGTTCTTAAAAAAGGTAACCCTTGGGTTGCAATCGCCTATGTCCTCAATTCATTGTATTTTTCGGTTAACGGAATCGCGAAATCCCGACACATCAACCGCCCCGTTCCCAACCCTCGAACTTTGCCTAATTGCTATCGTTCCTTTTCGGAAAGGCTTGTCAAGAGGTCGTGCCGACGGTGGAGATTTTCGTAGAAAATACAACCGCCGTTTGATGTTGTCCGTATTTCTTAATTTTCGTTACCAACTCGATTCTATGCTTTCGGTTGTGTTCTGCTTAAACTCAATAACAACATCAAACGAGCCTCTTTACCAGCCTTTTTGAAAATGATATAACAGAATGGGCAAAGACGGGGGCGGAACTCTCCGACTAATTCATAGAACTGCAAACAACCGCAAAAATGCAATAAATTGCGTGGGGAATTGTTAAGGGGGGGAATAATACCCCCTCTTAACCGATTGCAACTCTCCAAGTGGTGAGCGGTCTCCCCTCTACTTGATTATAGACACAGAATGTTCTCAAAATTTCAGAAAGGAGTGTAAGTTGAGCAATTTAAAATTTAATAATTTAATGGTTAATGGTGTAGAGATATACCATAATGCAAAAGAGGTTATATATCCAAACGGATATACAAAACTAAAAGTTGCAAATAAACCTATTTATCGAGAGAACGGATATGAAAAATCAATGTGCTATAATGATGAATCGGAAAAAGTAAGTAAGCCACAGACGAAAGGTAACGAACCGAGAGAAGATAGTGTCAAGAGAGCGAAACAGAAAATATTTGATATTGTTATGCTTAATAATTTTAAATATTTCGTTACTTTTACATTTAATGGCGAAAAAATAAACCGAACTAACGAAAAAGAAATATTAAATAAACTATCCAATTATCTTAAAAATCGTGTTCAACGGCAGGGTTTTAAATATGTCCTTGTACCAGAATACCACAAAGACGGCGAGGCAATACATATTCACGCTCTGATAAGTGGGGATTTAAAATTAGTCGATAGCGGAACGCGATTAGTTAAAGGGCATAAAAAGCCCTTAAAAATATCGACTATGCAAAGGCTACACATACCGCTTGAAAACGGCAGAATCGTCTATAATATGAGTGATTGGTCGTATGGCTTTTCAGAGGTTGTCGAAATATACGGACAAACCGAAAACTGTGCGAAATACATCACAAAGTATATAACGAAAGATGTCAAAAAGATTTTCGGGAAATTCTATCTTTCGGGCGGTAGCCTAATCAGAAATCCCGAACAAGTCATATTTGATGTTGACTATGATACCATAGAGGCTAAAGAGTATGAGTGTCAAGCAACGCATACAAAATTTAAGTTTGTAGATTATAAAACGGAAAGGAATGATAAAAGTGATTTTTAGTGAATGGTTTTCAAAATTCTTTGAAACATACTGCAACGGGGTTTTGTCTTATGATTGTTCTAATGAATACAGAACGATTTATAAATATCATCTTGCAACGCTGTATAACCTCGATTTAAACGATATAAAGCCTATGCACATACAAGAATGTTTAAAAACCGCATTGGAATACAGCACATCACGACAGCGAAAAGTGTATTACCTGCTTAACAAGGTATTCCACGAGGCGATTATAAATGATTTTACTAATCAGAATCCCGTTAGTAAGGTAAGACCGCCGAGAAAAGTCAAAAAGGAAGTTCAATCCTTTGAAACTGACCAAATAGAAATGCTTTTCGATACATACAACGCTACATCAAGAATGTTACTGCTTGAAATGTGGACAGGTTTAAGGCGTGGCGAACTCCTCGCTCTGACTTGGGATAATATCAATCTCAATAAAAGACATATTTTGGTTTGTCAAACGCTCGTCAGAACAGCAAACGGCGAGAAGATACAGAAGAAAACAAAATCATTTCAAGACAGATTGATTCCATTGAGCGTTGACGCTTTGGAAATCTTGAACGATATAAAGAGATATGACAGTAATTCGGGTTACCTTTTTCCAAATAAAAATGGAAATTTTCCCATAAGATTCAAAACTTATCATCAAAGGTACAAAAGATACTTTAAAGAGCAACAAAAAAAGCACCCTGATTTAAAGTATTTAACCCCTCATAAGCTCCGTCATACATACGCTACCTTTTTACTGCGTAATGGTGCTGATGTTGAGACTGTACGCCGATTATTAGGGCATTCAGACATAACGACCACTCAAATTTATGTGCATAGTTCAATGGAACAAATGCAAAATGCAACCTCAAATTTAAATTTCAAATAGCAATAAAAAAAGCGTTCCGAACTTAATCAGAACGCTTTTGGAAAAATTTGGCTGGGGTGCTAGGATTCGAACCTAGGGAATGGTAGAGTCAGAGTCTACTGCCTTACCGCTTGGCGACACCCCAATGTTTTTTGTCAACATTAAGATTATACACCAAGAGAAATCGTTTGTCAATACCTTTTTTCAAAAAAATCAGAAAAGTGATATAAGAAAAGCAATAAGACTTATCAGAAAGACAACAGAAAAGACCGTTCCGATAGTAATCAACGCATTTTTCATACGATTATGACGGACTATTGCTTCTAAAATTTCAGGTGCCGACTGAAATCTTTTTTCAGGCTCACAGTTAGCACATTTTTCGTATATCTTTTTTATATACCCTTCATAGCCTGTTATTTCAGATGCACGTTGAAGTGTTACACCGAGAGAATAAATATCCGTTCTGAAATCGTGGTCTTTCGCAACAAACTGTTCGGGTGCTGCATAGCCTAAGGTTCCGAAATAGTTTTTACCATCATCCCCTACGAGTCTTGAAACGCCGAAATCAATGAGTTTAAGGCTTCCGTCAGGACAGATTATTATATTAGCCGGTTTTATATCACCATGGACAATTCCGTTTTTATGAAGTATTCCTATTGCGTAAACAAGCCATACAGCAAGTTTCGGAATATCGCTTTCAGAAAATTTATCATTTTCAAGAAGATAAAGGAGTGTATCGCCTTCGATATATTCATCTATCGTTGTTGTTTTTCCACCATTCTGCATAATGACATAGGTCTTTGCAAAATTTTCGTTATCTGCATCACGGAGTTTTTCAAACAAGGCAGATTTATCACAGTTATATTCTCTTTTTACATATTTTTTACCATCGGCTGAATTTCTTACAAGAGTAACCTTACAGAGTTCGGAAGAAGAAAGTTCCTCTATTGTTTCGAGTTCACCCGGTGTGTAGTATTTTTCAGACAACTCTATCACCTTTTTTTACTTTGTACTATTATCATATCATATTATATAAATATTTTCAATGAAAATTGGGCATTATTCAAAAAAGAAATTATTGAAAGTTAAACAAACCTGTGATATACTAAAATCAGGTATTAATAGGTATTTATAACACATCTTAAAAAATCAGGGAGGTGGCGAAAATGGCCGCATCGTTCGACTTCAATAAAAACGAACTCATTGAAGCGGTTTCACGCCGCACAAACGACTATGTCGTCATACATGATTTTTCAACAGGTCTTACAAAAATTCCCGAAGAGATGAAGACAACCTTCGGTTTTTCAACCGACACTCCGAAAGGTTTTTTCGAAACCTGGATGAAACTTATGCACGATGAAGACATAGAAAACATAAACATTTCTTCAAACAACATCAAGAGAGGGATTTCGGATACTCACGATGTTGAATACAGAGTAAGGGATAAGGTCGGTGGCTGGGTTCATTTCAGAGAAAGAGGCGAAGTCATCCGTGACGGAATGGGTAAACCCTCACTTTATTTCGGAACAATCTCTAATATCGGAAGAAAAGACCACATCGACAGCATCACAGGTCTTCCCAAAAAGAGAGAATTTGAAAGCCGTATAAAGCTCTGTATTGCTGAAAAGAAACAGTTCGGAATTATGATACTCAACATTGATAATTTCAAGAACATCAATGCTCTTTACGGCAGAGATTTCGGTGATATGGCTCTTCGTGCCATTGGTCAGTCTATTGTTAAATGTCTGCCGAATAAATGCTCGGCTTATCGCCTTGACAGTGATGAATTCGGTATCATTTTTGTCGATGCGCTCAAATCAGACATAAAACAGGTTTTCACAAACATCAACAACAGAACATCCGACCAGCACGAATACAACGGTCATAAATACTACTGCACAGTTTCTGCGGGTTGCTGTAAATACAACGAAGAATCCGCAGGCAGTTTTGATATGCTTGTTGCAAACTCACACAGTGCTCTTGATATTGCCAAGGCAAAGGGCAAGGCGAGAGTTATCTTCCATGACCCGAAACTCACTGAAATCCGTTCGAGAGAGCTTCATCTGACAGAACTTCTTCACGACAGCATCAAACATAATTTCAGAGGATTTGAAGTTCATTGTCAGCCTCAGGTTTATGCAGACAGTGGTTTCATAAAGGGTGGAGAGGCGCTTCTCCGTTGGAAATGCGACGAATACGGCCCTGTATCCCCTGTTGAATTCATACCTATCCTTGAAAAAACAGGTATGATAGCACCCGTCGGAAAATGGGTATTCGATGAATCTGTAAGAATCTGCGCAAAATGCATTAAATACAATCCCGATTTCAAGATGAGCATAAACGTTTCTTATGTTCAGCTGCTTGACGATTCATTCCTTTCGTTCATCGATAAATCAATGCACAGACACGGAGTTCTCGCTAAGAACATAATCGTTGAATTTACAGAAAGCTGTTTTATCGAAGAAAGAGGAATTGTTTTTGAAGCCTTTGAAAACATCAGACAAAAAGGCATCAAAATCGCTATGGACGATTTCGGAACAGGTTATTCTTCACTCGAAGTTTTAAAGGAAGTTCCTGCTGATATAGTTAAAATCGACAGGGCTTTCGTTAAGAATATCAGGACAAGCAACTTTGACAGAACATTTATAAAGTTCGTTGTTGAGCTCTGTCATGATGTCGGCATAGAAGTATGTCTTGAAGGCGTTGAAAGAGAAGAAGAATACAAGATTGTTCTTCCTATGAGAATAGATTTTATTCAGGGGTATCTTTTCGGAAAGCCTCTCGATGAAAATACATTCTCTGAAAAATTCCTGAATGTAAGCTAAGGAGAATGCTATGCCCGATAATTTTGAAAACGATATTTTTGACGAAATCGAGCAGGTGTTTGAAAAAGAAGACAGACACACAAAAATAATTGTAATTCTCTGCATTATTCTTGTCATCGCTGTTATAGTTGCGATAATACTTGGTATATCCTATTATAAGGAACATAACAAGGTTATATACACCTCTGCCGAGATAGCAAATCTCGAAGAAGAAAACGAGGCTATCATAAAAGCGAAGGACCGTTCCCCTGTTCCTGTCAGCGACAACAGATTTTATTTCAAGGACGGGCTACTCGGTGAAGCGTGGCTTCCTGTTATCGAGGGAGTTCCTCAGAACACTCTTGACGGAATGTCTTTTGAAACAGATGATAAAGGCAGGATTTATTACGCCGAAAACGGCGAAAAGCTCACAAAATTCGGCATAGATGTTTCTGTTCATCAGCACGACATCGACTGGGAAAAAGTAAAAGCCGACGGTGTCGAGTTTGTTATGATAAGAATCGGTAATCGCGGATACGAAACAGGAAATATATCGTTTGACAAGAAATTCAGGGATAATATAAGAGGTGCTAAAGAAGCAGGGCTTCCCGTAGGCGTTTACTTCTTCTCTCAGGCAGTATCTCTTGAAGAGGCTGTTGAAGAGGCCGAGTTTGTTATAGAAATGCTTGACGGAGAAGAACTTGACTACCCCGTTGTCTACGACTGGGAAATCATCGGAACCGACCCTGCAAGAACAGATACGGTTTCTGCTGAAACAGTAAACGACTGTGCTGTTGTTTTCTGTGAGATGATGAAAAACGAAGGCTATAAGCCTATGGTTTATATGTCAAGGCGAATGGGATATTTCAAGTTTGATTTATCAAGGCTCACCGAATATGACATATGGCTTGCCGAATACGGTGATGTTCCGACTATGTTCTATCAGTTTGATATGTGGCAGTATTCCTGCACAGGAACAGTTGACGGAATAGAAGGCGAAGTTGATATGAACATATGCTTTAAAGACTATACATCAGAAGAATAAAAAAACAAACCCGATAACAAAATCGTTATCGGGTTTTATTTTTTTATTAAGTTACATAAGTGAACGCACCTTTTCAGCTGTTGCTATTCCTTCTGTAAAAGCTGTTGCGTTAGAAGCTGCAAGCCCCATATTGAAAGCATAGTAAAGGTCACCCTCGCTATCAAAATACCCTGCAAGGAAACCGGCAACAAGGCTTTCTCTTGCACCGATTGTATTCACGACATTTCCTTTTGGTGCAGGAGAATGAAACGCTTTTCCGTCCTTAGAAACAAGAACTGTTCCTTCTGCGCCTAAATAAACGATGACATTCTGTGCGCCTTCTTCAACGAGTTTTCCTGCATACCATGCAGCAGATGAAGCGTCTTTCAAGGTTGTTTCAAAATACTTTTCTATTCCTTCCCTATCCGTTCTTACAAGGAATGGGCTGTATGTTAAAAGTTCTTTGAAAGAATCATCTTCTGTGTCGATAACTATATCTATCTCTCTGTCGCCGAAAGTTTTCAAGATATCGGTATAATAATCTTTCGGAAATCCCGAAGGAATTTTTCCTGTAAGGATAAGTGTATCTCCTTTTGTTAAAAAGTCAAGTTTTCCGTAAAGGTGTTCTATATCCTTTTTGTTAACACTTATTCCCTTTCCGATAAGGTTTGTGGGTTTAACGCCATCGAGCATAATACTAACGCAGTCAGAGCCATTGCCTTTTACCTTTATAAAGCCTGTTGAGCAACCGTTTTCTGTAAGTGCTTCTTCGATAAAACGACCGACATCATCGGGAATAAATCCGACTGTCATATTCATATATCCGAGATTACCGAGCATAACTGAGGTATGTATTCCTCCATCGCCTATAAACACTCTCGATTTTTCGATTTCTGTATCTTTACCCTTTTCAAGATTATTTACTCTTGTATAATAATTGACAACGGGGTATGGTATTACCGAATATATCATTTTCTTCACTCCCGATGAAATTTTCTGTAATTGATTGTAACACAAAATGCCACATTTGTAAATAGTTTTATTTCTTGACTTTATCCCCGTTTTATGATAGATTTATATCAGAGGGAGAATTTCTCCCGTATTTTTTTGGAGGTAAAAGAATTATGGGTTGCAGTCATAACTGTTCTGAATGTTCTTCAAAATGTTCAGAAGAAAGTCTTATAAAAGAAACCAATAAGCAATCAAAAGTAAAAAAAGTTATAGGAATTGTAAGTGGTAAGGGTGGAGTAGGAAAATCCCTCGTAACCTCTATGATGGCAGTTTCTATGCAGAGAAAAGGCTATAAAACAGCTATTCTCGACGCCGACATAACAGGTCCTTCAATCCCTGAGGCATTCGGTATCCACGAAAGAGCTGACGGCAGCGAAGAAGGAATTATCCCCTGCGTTTCAAAAATGGGAACAAAACTTATGTCGGTAAATCTTCTTCTTGAAGATGAATCTGACCCTGTTGTATGGAGAGGTCCTGTTATTGCAGGGACAGTTTTACAGTTCTGGACAGACACTATATGGGGCGATGTTGACTTTATGTTTGTTGATATGCCTCCCGGAACGGGCGATGTTCCTCTTACTGTTTTTCAGTCGCTTCCCGTTGACGGAATTATCGTTGTTACATCCCCTCAGGAACTTGTTTCGATGATTGTAGGAAAAGCTGTCAAGATGGCAAAGATGATGAATGTTCCCGTTATCGGAATTGTTGAGAATATGTCTTATTTTGAATGTCCTGACTGCAAGGGCAGACACAGCATTTTCGGTGAAAGCAACATTGAAGCTTTAGCAGCAGAATATGAAATCCATTCGGTTTCAAAAATTCCTATGAATCCCTCTCTCGCAAAGGCTTGTGACAAGGGCGCTATCGAACTTTTCGACGGTGACTGGCTTGACGGACTTGCTGATAAGGTTGAAAACATATAAAAAACAAACTGTCGGAAGATTTTCCGACAGTTTTTATTTTTAAAACAGTATTCCCTTAAAACAAAGGTCGGGACGATTTTCATCAAAGTTCCATGTGTGAAAAGAATCTCCCCCACAGTATTTGTATTCTTTACAGCCTTTACATTTGTGAGAGTCTTTTCTGAAAACTTCAAACTTATTTTCCCATACATCCTTAAAATCGTCTTTTCTGATATTCCCCTGAATAAGTTCGGGGCGACGCTCAATATCAAGGCAGGCACCTATATCTCCGTTATACATAACGCTTGCTGCGTATATTCCTGCGTTACATAAGAAATACCAGGGGCGGACTTCTCTTTCAAGTTCCTCACCTAAATAATGACTGCAACCATAGACCACTTCCATAGAATTCTTGAAACGATGTTCTTTTATAAAGTCAAACATCTTCTTGTAGTCATCATTATCTAAAATAAGGTCTTTCTGTTCCTTTGCCCTGCCGATAGGTTCGATATTTATAACACGCCAGGATTTTATTCCCATTCCAAGCATAATGTTATAAAGTTCGGGGAGTTCATCAATATTCTTTTTGGTAACAACAGTTGTAACCTGAACATGATGGAATTTCCCGAGTGAAACGAGCGCTTTAACACCCTTCATAGCAGCTTCATAGCCACCCTCTTTTTGTCTGAACCAGTCGTTTGTTTCTTTCAGACCATCTATACTTACAGAAACAGTTTTCATTCCTGCGTTATAGAGTTTTTCTGCACATTCATCGTCAATGAGTGTTCCGTTTGTGGTCATTCCCCAATTAAATCCCAAAGACTTTGCATAGTTCATTATCTCAAAAAAATCTTCACGGAGAAGTGGTTCTCCACCCGTTATGCAAAGCTGAACGGATTTCAAATCAAACTGTTCTGAGGTCTTTTTAAGAAATGCGAAAATTTCTTCTTTTGTCAGAGTGTCTTTCGGCATAAAATCGCCACATCTGCTTCCACAATGACGACAATGTTCATTACAAAGCTGAGTGAGTTCAAGAAAAAGAAATTTAAGTTTCGGGTTTTTACGGAGTTCTTTTTTATATTTCGCAAGAGTCGTCATCTGACTCTGTTTCAGTGATTTTTTAAACATGATTATTCACCGTCTTTATTCTTTTCCGATTCTATTGTTTCATAGAATTTAGGCGAACCATAAATCGCCTGAGGAACATTTGCTTCTTCATCAAAGGCAGTCTGCTCCCTTTCTTTTGAAATGCTTTCAAAATATGCAGGTGGTCCGTAAACAAGCATAGGAACATTTTCTTCCTCTGACCATTCCGGAACTTCATCGGGAGTTGTTTCAGAAGGAGTAACAACCTCTTCCGTTATTTCTGTATACATAACATCGGGAGCTGTTGTTTCGGCATAAGAAACAGAAGTTTCCTCCACATCGGGTTCTTCAAAATATTCGGGTGGGCCATAAACATCGACATTTATGTTTGTATCGGCAAACCATTCAGGTGGACCGTAAACTGTCTGATTCATATTGGTTTCTTCTTCCCATACAGAAGGCGGGCCGTAAACGGGGGCAGTTGCAGGGGGAGGCCCATAAACGCCCTGTGCTACATTAGAAATACACCACGATGTTGTTGCAGAGGCACAGAGAATGAGGGCTACTATTCCGAGTCCCAAAAAGATAAGGAGCGCCCACCATCTGCTTTTACCTGCATCGTGAAGTCTTCTCATACAAAGAGAAACAAATGAAAGGAATGAAACAAAAATATAACCCAAAGGGAAAAGAAACACGGGCATAAAGAATGTGTTTATAACGATTATGTAAGAAATCAAAAAAAGTAAAACTATTATAACAACATGAACAAGAAAAGCAAACCAGAAATCAGCACGGTTTGTAACGCCCTTGAAATCCATTGTTCTTTTCCACATATCGCAGTAAGCAGAAAAAATCTTTTTCAAATTCATTCCTCCTTAAAAATACTCACTTATAATACAATTTAAAAAGCATATTTTTTTCAAACAAAAAACGCATCTCTGTAAAAACAGAAATGCGTTATTCTTATTATTCGCAGTTTCCTATCTTACGGAATTTATTATACCTTCCATCGAGCAATTCGTCAATAGTCAAAGCCTGCTTTTTTGCAATTTCTTTCTTTATGCACTTCTTGAGTGCTGAACAGATTTCTTCGGGAGTTCTGTCCTTTTCTTCGATAACATATTCAACAATACCGAAGTTGTAGAGGTCACCTGCTGTAAGTTTTAAAGCATCAGCAGCTTCGGGAGCTTTCGCTGAATCCTTCCATAAGATACTTGCACATCCTTCGGGAGAAATAACCGAATAAACAGAGTCCTCAAGCATAATTGCTGTGTCGCATACTCCGAGTGCAAGTGCTCCACCACTTCCACCTTCGCCGACTACAACAGAAACGATAGGAGCTTTAATACCCATCATTTCAACGAGGTTTTCAGCGATAGCCTCGCCCTGACCTCTCTTTTCAGCGTCGATACCACAGTTAGCACCTGAACTTCCGATAAAGCAGATTATAGGTCTTGAAAACTTTTCAGCCTGCTTCATAAGTCTTAATGCTTTTCTGTAACCTTCGGGTGAGGGACAACCAAAGTTTCTTCTCATTCTTTCTTCGATTGAATCTCCTCTTTCCATTGCGATAACTGTTACAGGTGTTCCATCAAGATAGCCAACGCCTGAAACAATAGCACCGTCATCGCCGAATCTTCTGTCACCGTGGAGTTCAATAAAATCGTCTATCATATTCCTGATGTAAAAACCGCCCATTGGTCTGTCGTTACTTCTGGCAGCTTTTACCTTTTCGTATGAAGATTTTTCGTTATACATAATTCATCTTCCTTATCTTAAAAGTATTTTTATCTGCTATGAAGTTCAAGCAGTCTTGTGAGTGTGTATTTGAGTCTTTTTCTTTCTTCGATGATATCAACGAAGCCGTGTTCGAGCATAAATTCTGCTCTCTGAAATCCCTTAGGGAGCTTTTCACCTGTTGTCTGTTCGATAACACGCTGTCCTGCAAAGCCTATGAGTGCTTTGGGTTCTGCGATTGTAATGTCGCCCTGCATAGCAAAGCTTGCTGTGATACCACCTGTTGTCGGGTCTGTGAGAACTGCGATATAGAGGTTTCCTGATTCACTGTGACGATGAACAGCACCACTGACCTTCGCCATCTGCATAAGTGAGTAGATACCTTCCTGCATTCTAGCGCCACCCGATGTTGTAAAGCCTACAACGGGGAGGTTATTTTCTGTTGCCATTTCAAAAAGTCTTGTTATCTTTTCGCCGACAACTGTTCCCATACTACCCATCATGAATGATGAATCCATAATAAAGAGAGCACATTTCTGTCCACCGATTTCACCTGTTCCACAGACAACGGCTTCTTTGAGTGATGAATCCTTCTTTGCTTTTTTAAGTTTTGCAGAATATGCGGGGAAACCGATGATATTCTTACTTTCCATATTTGCGTTTGTTTCGATGAATGTATCCTTATCAACAACAAGAGAAATTCTTTCTTCTGCATTCATTCTCTGATATGCGCCACATGAAGGGCAGACCATATTGTTGTTTCTGAAAGCGGGATAAGGTAATTCAGCACCACATTTCTTACATGTGCGCTTCTCGGCAAAATAATCAAGAAGGCCGAGATTTCCGAGAACTTCTTTAACACTGCTCATCTCAATAATTCCTTTCCTTAGTTTAAGAATCCTTTTCAACTATTGCGAACGAAAATTCTGCTGAAACACAGAGCTTTCCGTTTACTGTTCCCTTGCCCTTTGCAAAGTAGAAAGGTTCTTTTACTCTTACTATTTCACATTCTGTTTCAAATGTATCGCCGGGGCGTACAACATTCTTGAACTTAACATTATTAAGACCTGTGAAAAGTGTTTTCTTGTTTCCTATTTCTTCTCCTCCGAGGCATACGCATACAGACTGTGCGAGGATTTCGCAGAGGATTACACCCGGAACTACGGGGTAATCGGGAAAATGTCCGTCAAGGAAGAATTCATCTCCCTTGATATGTTTCTTTGCGTGTGCCTTTCCGTCAACAACTTCTGCTTCGTCAATTAAAAGCATACTGTTTCTGTGTGGAAGAATATTCATTATTTCCTGCTTGTTCATTATTAGTCCTCCACTTTGCAGAATGCTACACAAGCATTATGTCCACCGAAACCGAGGTTATTTGACATAACGAGTTCGAGTTCCTTCTTAACAGCCTTGTTTGGTGTGATGTCAAGGTCACAGTTTTCATCGGCTTCCTTATAGTTGATTGTAGGAGGAACGATGTTTTCCTGAAGTGCCTTTATTGATGCAACTGCTTCAATAGCACCTGCTGCGCCTAAAAGGTGACCTGTCATTGATTTTATCGAGCTTACGCTGATTTTCTTTGCATCTTCTTCGCCGAATGCGAGTTTGATTGCCTTTGTTTCTGTCTTATCGTTGAGAGGAGTTGATGTTCCGTGTGCGTTGAAGTAAATCTTATTGGGGTCAAACTTCTTTCCACTTTCTGTAAGACAATCTCTTATAGCCTTTGATGATGCTGATGCTGAATCATCGGGTGCTGTAACATGATGAGCGTCACATGTGCTTCCGTATCCGCACATTTCAGCGTAGATGAATGCGCCTCTTGCCTTTGCGTGTTCATATTCTTC
>JAZNQY010000027.1:0-41530 GCA_045590375.1 Oscillospiraceae bacterium
ATGCCGAAACGGTTATCTTTAATCTTATAAGGGGAACGTCGCTTGCAGGAATGGGTGGTATTCCGATTATGCGTGATGCTATCATACGCCCCTTGCTTGATGTTTCGAGAGAAGAGATTGAAGAGTATTTAAAAGAAATCGGTGCAGATTATGTTACCGACCATACAAACCTTGAAACAAAATATTCGAGAAATAAGATAAGGCTTTCGATTATTCCCGAAATGGAGAATATAAACGAGGGCGCTGTAAATAATATAACGTCTTTCGCAAAGCTCGCTTCATATGATGAAGAATTTCTTTCAGACCTTGCAGACAACTATCTTTCGATGCTTCATCACGGCGAAAACGAGCTTAATCTTATCATAGAAAACGAGGATAAGACGGCAGCCGAGGATATTCCCTATGCAATTCTTTCGAGGGTTATAAAGAAATTCCTTATAGAAAAAGGTTTTTCTGCCGACCGTCACCGTATTGACACAATTATGGATTATTGTAAGGATGGCGACGGCTTTTTAAACCTTTCACCAACGGCGAGTTTAGAGGTAAGAGGTTATAGAATTATCATAAACCGGAAAGAAGAAAATCCGACGCTTTCTTTCGAAATCCCTCTTTCAGAGGGGGAAAATTTTACACCCTATAAAAAAGTAATACTTATTTATCATAATAAAGAGGACAATGACGAACTTGTTAACAAAAAATTTACAAATCATATCCTCGATTGTGATAAAATATTAGGTACTGTTCTTACTGCGAGAAATCGCAGAAATTCCGACAGAATACAGCTTGTCGGAAGGGATTTTCAGCACAGGATAAAAAAACTCTATGAAAATATATCAGCCGATGAGAAGGACAGAAAAATCCTTATAGCAGATGAAGGCGATATCATTTTTGCCGAAGATTTCGGCGTTTCTGAGAGAGTTAAGGTTACAGAAGAAACAAAAAGAATACTTGAAATAAGAATAGAGGAATTATAATGACAACGGTTGAAGCAGAAGTAAAATCGGTGCTTATTTCCGAAGAAGAAATAAAAGAAGCAATAGTAAAGACAGGAAAAGAAATTTCAGAAAAATACAAGGGCAAAAAGCTCCTCGTTGTAGGAATACTCAAAGGCTCATTCGTTTTTGTTGCCGACCTTGTAAGAGAAATAACAATCCCCTGTGAAGTTGACTTTATGGCAGCGAAAAGCTATGGAAGCTCTACTGTTTCAAGTGGTGATGTAAATATAACAAGAGATATAGCTTCTGACCTTTCGGGATATAATATAATAATAGCCGAAGATATTTTGGATACAGGCAACACTCTTTCAAAGGTAAAGAGAAAGTTACTTGAAAGAAATCCCGAGTCTTTGGAACTTATAGTTCTTCTTGACAAGCCCGAAAGAAGAACAGCAGAAATCGAAGCAGACAAGGCGCTTTTTACAATCCCCGACGCTTTTGTTGTCGGCTACGGGCTTGATTACGACGAAAAATACAGAAACCTCAAATACATAGGCGTTCTGTAAAAATATATGGAGAAAAAATAAAAAATAAGGAGTTGACCTATTTGAAAAGCAGTAAAGGCGGAGTTTTAATTTATATTCTCATTGCAGCAGCAATTCTTGGTGGACTGATGTTTATGCTTATGACAGCAGGCACCACTGTTACAGAGAGAAAATACTCCGAAATAGTATCTTATTTTGATAATTATCAGGTTGAAGAATATACTTTAGACCTCGGTAACGGCTCGGGAACGGGCAAGCTCACAATGAAGATAAAGGGAAAGGAAAACGAAATCGTTTATACAGTTCCCCATGTTTCTATTTTCATTGATGATGTAAACCTTTCGGAATACAGAGAGGAATATAACGCACAAAATCCCGATAAACCACTTGTATCAGACCTTATTCCTATAAAGGACAACAGCCTTCTTATAAGCACAATTCCTATGATTATTCTTATAGGACTCACAGTTATTCTCTTTGTTGTAATGATGCGTCAGGCATCGGGTGGAGGAAAGATGAATAACTTTTCAAAGGCAAACGCAAAGACACTTTCTGCATCGGGAAAGAAAACAACCTTCGCAGATGTTGCAGGCGCTGATGAAGAAAAGGAAGAAATGGGTGAAATTGTCGACTTCCTCAAAAACCCCAGAAAATATAAGGATATAGGCGCAAGAATTCCTCATGGTGCACTTCTTGTCGGCCCTCCCGGAACGGGTAAGACACTTCTTGCCAAAGCCGTTGCAGGCGAAGCAGGAGTTCCGTTCTTCTCAATCTCAGGTTCTGATTTCGTTGAAATGTTCGTCGGCGTCGGCGCTTCAAGAGTAAGAGACCTTTTTGAAACAGCAAAGAAACAAGCCCCTTCTATCATCTTTATAGATGAAATCGACGCTGTCGGCAGAAGACGTGGCGCAGGGCTTGGTGGTGGACACGATGAAAAGGAACAGACACTCAATCAGATACTCGTTGAGATGGATGGTTTTGATACAAACGACAGCGTAATAGTTATCGCTGCTACAAACCGTAAGGATATTTTAGACCCTGCTCTTATGCGTCCCGGAAGATTTGACAGACATATTTTCGTAAACTACCCCGATGTCAAGGGCAGAGAAGATATCTTAAAGGTTCATACAAGAACAAGACCTTTAGCCCCCGATGTTGACCTTAAGGTTATTGCAAAGACTACTCAGGGCTTTACGGGTGCTGACCTTGAAAACCTCGTAAACGAAGCTGCTCTTCTTGCTGCAAGAAAGAACAGAAAGGCTATTACAGAAGAGGATATCGAAGAAGCAACCATCAAGGTTATTGCAGGCCCCGAAAAGAAATCACATGTTGTTACAGAAAGAGACAGAAAGATTACATCTTTCCACGAAGCAGGCCACGCTGTTGCTGCTTATTTCCTTGAAACACAGGAAAAGGTTCAGCAGGTTACAGTTATCCAGAGAGGCATGGCTGCGGGTCTTACAATAACACGCCCCGAAACAGACGACAGACACGTTACAAGAACATATATGAAGGAAAGCATTGTTATGCTTTTAGGTGGTAGAGTTGCCGAAGAAATCGCACTTGACGATATAAGCACAGGTGCTTCAAACGATATCGAAAGAGCAACAAAGACTGCAAGAAACATGATAATGAAATACGGCTTCTCAAATAAGATAGGCCCCGTTGTATATGGCTCTGATTCAGATGAAGTTTTCTTAGGAAGAGATTATGGTCATACACAGACACTCAGCGACAAGGTTGCTTCTGAAATCGATGACGAAGTAAAACGCCTTATCGACGAAGCACATGAACAGTGTAAGAAAATTCTTACCGACCACAGAGATAAACTCGACCTCGTTGCTAAATATCTTATCCACTTTGAAAAGATTGACAGTGAACTCTTTGAAAAGCTCATGAACGGTGAAGTTACCGATGAAGATGTTGAAAAGAAAATCGCCGAAGAGCTTAAAAAGAAGGAAGAAAATGTCGGCGAAAAGTTAGATATTACTGTTTCTGACGAGGTTAAGGACAATAACGCAGAAAAGGCTTCTGAAAAGTCTTCTGAAACAGAAGAAAAGGTTGAAGAAAAAAAGGAAGAAAAGCCTGAAGAAAAACCCTCTGAAACAGAAGAAAAGAAAACCGAAGAATAAAAATAAAAAAATCCCCGACTGATGTCGGGGATTTTTATTTGCCTGCACGGGCTCCGTGTCAAAAGAAAGCCCGATAACGAAATTTTTTCGTTACCGAGCTGTTTGTCAGTTTTAAAATAAAGTTCGTAACGAACTGCCTGCGACGGCTCGTCGCTATTCAGCGATATGCTTTTCGGCAATCTTTGAAATAACAGGGAGCTTTACGATTTTTCCACTGAAAGCCATGAAGATAAGAATCATGAAGATAACTGTTTCAAGGATGTCAAAAAAGCTGTTTACACCGTGTGTAACCTTTGAAATTCCACCGAAAATCTTTCCGACTGTATCATTGATTTTATAAGCAAGCTCAACGATATTTCCGTTGAGAGAAATAAGCCAGCCCATAACAATCTTTATAACAACGAAAACGAATGAAAGGAGCATTGACTGCAAAGCGTTTACCTTGATAACTCTTTCAGCAGAAAGAGCGAGTGTGAAGATAAAGAAAATTATCATCGCTGTCATATTGAGATAACCACAGAGATAACCTATTGCAGAGAGTGCGCCGACTGTGATGCCGAATTTTGTCTTATCCATAAAAATTTCTCCTTTTAAAAAATAATATAATAAAAGTTTAACGCAGAAAGAGATTTGTGTCAATAGAATATTTGTAAATTTAAAAGCGTATTTATTAATGGGGAAGATTTTTAAAAAGCAGGTGATAAAGTGAAAAATATGGGGAAATTCCTTAAACGGTTCATCATAATAACTCTGCTCACAGTAACCATTCCGTTTTTTTCGATGACGATAAATAACGGCGAGATTTTTGCAGAAAATACTACCACAGAAGAAAACGCTCAGGAAAACTATAATATAACCTTTTTTGAAAACGAGATGATTTCAAAAGGAAACAACATAGAAGAAACCATAACTGAAATAAAAGAAGAAACTCCTTCTGAAAACGAGCCTTTACCATACCCTATGGAAATAGAAAACAACAGTGGTGAGATTTTAAGAATAAATTTCGGAAGGCAGAAGGGCGACGATTTCTTCTCTTTAAACGGTGGAGCGCAGGTAAGGAATATAACCGATGTAAAAAACAATTATCTTATGAAAGAAAGCCTCATTCTTCCCGATTTTAAAATGATATGCGACGGCAGAAAAGAAGTTCTTATAATGCACACCCACACGACAGAAAGCTATGAGCCGTATTCCCGTGATTTCTATGACGATTCATTCATATCCCGTACAACCGATGAAAGATATAATGTTGTCGCTGTCGGCGAAAGGATAACGGAAGAACTCGAAAAAGCAGGCATAGGCGTTATCCACGATAAAACGATACACGATTATCCTTCTTATAACGGCTCTTATGACAGAAGCAGGGTTACAGTAGAGAACATTTTAAAACAAAATCCCGATATAAAAATCGTTCTCGATATTCATAGAGATGCTATCGAAAGAGAGGGAGGAGTGAGGGTTGCTCCTGTTTATGAAAAAGATGACGAAACATCAGCTCAGGTTATGATAATTTCGGGTTGTAACTATGAGGGGTATAATAAGAATTTCAGACTCGCCTGTCTTATCCAGAAAAATATCTATGATGATTATAAGGGCTTTTGTCGCCCCATACTCTTTACATATAAAAACTATAATCAGGATTTGACCGACGGCTCACTTTTGATAGAAATCGGTGGCCACGCAAATTCGGTTGAAGAGGCAGAAAAAGCAGGGGAACTGCTCGGAAAATCCCTCGTTTCTGCGTTTTATGAGATTAAGGAGTAAGTATATGAAAAGAGTTTTTATCCTCACTTTTATGATAACACTCATTTTATTTTTTACCACTTTCGGTATCTGCGAAAGCTATATCGCTATGCAGAATACCATGTCGAAAGACAAGATAACTTCGGTTATGGAGGGGTTTGTCGACAAGGAAAAAAGCGAGATTGAAATTCATCTTTTCGGAAAGGAATTTTTAAAATTTCCGATCTATGAGGTTTCAATTCCACATAAATTTTCGGCGTTTGTTCCACCCTATATCAGAGCTTTATGGATAGCACTTGATGAAATATCCCCGACATCTGTGGGGTGCGTGACCGCACGGGACATATCGTTTCGTAGTTTGTTTAAGAAGATAAATTTTATGGCTCGGTAACGGAGAAATCTGTTATCGGGTTTCTCGTTTTGTGCGAAGGGCGCACAGCCCGATATTGTTACAAATTGCCCTGTGCGATCACGCACAATAAAAACTCGGAAACAACATCTGTCATTTCCGAGCGACTTTTTACTATCCTTAATAAACTTCGTAACGATATGCCCGTCATTTCGATAAAACGAAAAAACTCTGCTTTATGCAAGGCAAACGAGCGAAGGAATACGAGGGTATTCCGAGTGAGTTTAACAACGCAGAAAGTAGAGGGTTTCTCGTTTTATTACCCTATAAATATATTAAACCACATAAACGCAAAAGCACCTGCGGTCTCTCATCTCGCAGGTGCTTTTGACTTAGCTAACTATTTACCCTAATCCAAAATATAGACATTGACTTGGTGAGCGCCCCATTTGCAACTTGACGCATAGGAATCACAGAATACGTCAACTAAAACTCTGCCGTCCATAAGGGCGATTCCGGTGTCGGCAGCAACGGCATAACCATAAACTATCTTGCCGTCTGTGGATGCGATATAAAGTTCTGTTCCATAAGGAATGATTTCGGGATTAACAGCAACTGTTCCGACATAAAGGCGCTGTCCACTTGCACCCTTGGGTGTCGCTCTCTTTGAAGAATAAGCAGTTGCCTTTCCTGTTATAACCTTTTCGTATGAAACGGGAATTCCGTTTTCATCAAGCTCAACTTCCTTGGCTGTTGACCAGGGAGTGCGCTTTGCTGTTCCTGTTGCGATAACCTCGTTTACAGGCTCTGTTGTAACTTCTTCGCTGATGATGTTGAAAGCTGAGAGCTTTCCGTCGATGTATGTTGTTTCGGCAACTGTTGTAAGTTCACCGTCAACACCTTCTGTTACAACTGTTTCTGTATTCATCTTATAGAAAGAAGATTTTATGTTTTCTGTTTCATAAGGGATTGCTGTTACTTTTGTTTCTACCGTTCTGAGAACTCTCTGTATCACGATTTCGTTTCCCTCTTCAACAGTGGCGTCAACGCTGATGTTTATAAGGTCATCATTGTCGATGGAAATGTCTGCCTTGTCAAGAACATATCCTACTGTTTCGAGTGATGTTGCCCATACAGTAACTGTCTTTCCATCGGCAGTCACGGGAATTTCGAACGCACGGTTTATAACAATCTCTGAAATGTCATTTCTGTTTTCAGAACCGAAAGTAACAACGTCATAATCACCAAGTGTAATTCCATGCTCGGTGAGTATTTCCCCTACGTCGTCTTTCTTTGAAAGAACTCTGATTGTCTTGTCGCCGTCTGAAATTGTGATTTTTGTGTTGAACACTGCAAGACCTGTCATAAACAATATGAGGATAGCAGCAATTATTGAAAAGATAGTCAACACCAGATACTGTTCCAGAAATATACGCCTGAATTTATCAAGCATCATTCGGAAATTCATATCAATAACTCCTTTTCGGTGTAAATCCTTTACACCTCTGATTTGTGTGTTTGTAACCATTTTGTAAATTATATCTGAGTTTTTTGTTTATGTCAAACGGCTTTAATAAGGCTATTTTGTGCAGTTGTTACAAAAACGACAAGGAAATAAATGTCATAAAAGGATAAAAAAGGGGTTAAAAAGCCGATTTTGGATGTTTTTTCCAAAAATACTCTTTACCTCATTAGGCAAAAGGCTAAAAAAGGCTTAAAATATACATTTAATGGAAATATTTTGAAGAAATTAGGAAGATTTCGGAGGCTCAAAATTGAAAAAAATCTTAAAATTCGGGTTTTGAGGCAATTTTTTTGTGTCAAGTGTGCAAAGGCAAAAAAATAAAGACCCCTCGTTTGTTCATTCCTACAAAAGTGGCGGGGAGCCCCCGCTGGCGTATCGTTTTGAAGTCGTTCAGGGAATGAATTTAAGACTCGGCAACAGCATTTGCAGGTTATCTGACTTTTTGTATGCGTGGTCGCGAAGAACATATCGTTTTTGGGCGTTATACAGGGTAGTTTATCGCTCGGTAACGGAGAATGTCGTATAACCCTGTATGTGTATCAAATGTGACTCCTCGCCCGTCGACTGCTAATGGAATAAAAAATTTGTCCTCCGCGGTCACGCGGTTGCACTTTTATTAAAAATGTGTTATACTAACTCTATATATGCAAAAAAATCTTCGGGAGCAAGAAAATGGATAAATACAAAAAGCTTGCGTCTAATACAATAATCTTTGCGATAGGCTCTTTCGGTGCTAAATTCCTCAGTTTCTTTTTAGTAAGACTTTATTCGAAATTCATCGACACAGCAGGTTTCGGGATAAAGGAACTTATCGAAACAACGGCGAATTTCATCATACCTGTTGTAACCTTCTGTATGGCAGACGCTATTATAAGATACGGTCTTAAAAAGACATACAGCAAAAAGAAGATATTCACCTCGGCAGCTATAATGATGCTTGTCGGTCTTACAGGTCTCGCATTTTTATCCCCTCTTTTCAATCTTCTTTCATTCCTCGACGGATACGGATTTTTACTTTATCTTTATATCTTCTGTTCGTGTTTCCGTTCACTCTGTTCAAACTTTGTGAGGTCACAGGGGTATGTAAAACTCTTTGCCGCTGACGGAATTTTTGCAACATTCATGCTCCTTTTATTCAATATAATTTTCATCGCAATCTGTAAACTCGGCGTAACGGGATTTTTAATCTCGGTTATCCTTTCAGACTTTGTATCGGGTCTTACTCTGACCTTAGTAGCAGGTTTATGGAAATACTTCTCTTTCAAGGAAATCGACAAAGAGATGATAAAGAAAATGCTCAAGTATTCATTACCACTCGTTCCGACAGCGATAATGTGGCTTATAACGGGCTTTTCTGACCGTCTTTTCCTTAAATATATGGATTATTCCTATCAGTTCACGGGCGACACGGCAACGGGTATCTACTCGGCTGCTTCAAAAATCCCCAACCTCATCGCTATGGTTTCAACGATTTTCTTTCAGGCTTGGAATATGTCTGCCATTATGGAAAGTAAATCTGAAGACCTTGAAAATTTCTACACAAACGTTTACAAAGCATATCAGTCGGTTTTATATATCGCAGCGGCATGGCTTATAGCACTTTCAATTCCCCTTTCGGCAATACTTCTCGATTATGAAACAGACCCTCTTTATCGTTATTGCTATCGTTATACACCCGTTCTTGTCGTTGCAGTTTTAATGATGTGTTTCTCACAGTTTTTATCAAGCGTTTATAATGTTACTAAAAAGACAAGAAACTCATTCTTCACAAGCGTTGTTTCAGCCGTTGTGAATATCATTCTCAATATAGTTTTAATAAAGAGATGGGGAATTCAGGGCGCAGGTGTTGCAACACTCGTAAGCTATCTCACATGTTATATAATAAGACTTATCGACTGCAGAAAGCAGATTCCTTTCAGCACAGATATGATTAAGGAAGCGCTCAATTTCGTTGTGATAATTTTAATGTGCGTAGTCCTTATAGTCCTGCCTGTCGGATGGATAGACTATTTAATCGCAGGAACATTATATATCACAGTTGCAAACTTCGGTGCTGTTATAAAAACACTGAAAAGATTTTTAGAAAGAAGAAACTCTGCTTAAAAGGAGGTTTTCAGATAATGGAATTTACAAGCGAAAGAACAGTTATAACAAAGCTTTCGGATATTGTTGTCGAAAGCGCAACAGCACTCTATAACGCCGTTAAATATATCTATTCAATAGCCGAAGAAGATTTTTACAATGTCGGCATTAAGGACGCATTGAAAGTTGTTCTCAATAATGTTACCGACCCCGATTGTCTTGAATGTTTAGGGCTTCGCATAAATTCCGAAACCTGCCGTGAGATGAGTTCAGAAAGTTATAAGCAGGTTCTCCCTCTTATGATTTACAGCTTCGCTGTGAGACTTCCCGTTTTAAAGCAGTTCAAAATCGGCGACAAGACAATATCCGATGAACAGCTTCTTGCAGTTTATGATTCTGTTATGAGAAAAGGCGCTGTTAATGTCGATGATGTTATAACAGAAACCTATGCCGATATAAAAATGCTTGTAAAAAAGAACAAGCCTATACCTGCCTATTCGTCGGACTGGTATAAGACCTTTATCTATACCCACATTCCCGAACTTTCATCGATAACAAACAAGAATATGTTCCTTTTGGGATTTACGGATATTCTCTTTGCGATGTTCCATTCTTGTATGGAAGAAGAAATGAGAAATATCATCGCCGAAGAGTCGGCAGAAAAGATAAAATAAAAAGGAGGAGTTTTTATGGACAGCATTGTTTTCGTCACAAAATCGAACAACAATTTCTATAAACTTGAACTTGCAAGAACACTTCTCCATTTCGTTGAATACGACTTTACTTATTTCTGGGAACAATGCATCGACCTCGGAAAATCCTGCCGTAAACTCGGTGGATATTCCTCAAAGCAGTTCAGGGTTGTAAAAAATCTCATAACAAAATGTCATCCCTATTATGAAGCGCAGATAAATTCAGACTTTGAACATATCGTTCTCGACTGTCTTATCGAATATATCTGTCATAGCGAAAACATAGGGCTTGAAGAGTTATGGGCAAGATGTATATCCCCTAAAAACGCCTATGAAAAAGCGATTTTTATAAGAATTTCAGAATATAAGACAGGAAGAGCCATAAACCAATGGGCAAACATTATGCGTATTCAGGAATATGCAAGGGCAAAGCTCGATTATATTTTTGAGGGCGATATTGTTTCAAGAAATATGTATGTTACAAGAAAGGGATATTTCGACCTTTCATTCTCTGTTATGGCGAAAGAACTCGGTTTTCCCTCGTCAGAACTTCCTGCCGTTAAAAGATACAATTCATCTTTAATGCCGAATTCGGCATTTATGGTAAGTAAGGTTTCAAAACTCATCCTCAAAAAGATAAATCCCATTATAGACGAAATAAAAGACCCCGTTTACAATCCCCCCGTAAGCCGTGATGCGATAAGGGACCAGATTAGTCTTGACGCATTCACATTTCTCAGAGGAATGTCAAGACCCGACGGAATGGAGCTTGAAGCGGCGGAAGAAACCTTCGCAAATTTAGATGGTGAATATTTCCTCCCCGATAGTTTCAAGGCTATAATAGACCTTGAATTCGACAAGATGCTCGAAAGTGGAATAATATTGCAGAAATGCGCTAAATGTGGAAAGTATTTCTTCTATGATATGAACTATAAGGGCAGACTCTGTAACAGAGTAAGTTCATCGGGAAAAACCTGCCGTGAAATGTATGACGAGAGCAAACCTATCGAAGAAAAACCTATTACAAACGATATAGAAACACGCTGTCAGATTTTATATACAGCACTTTCAAACAAAGTCGGTGAAGAATTCAAGGAAAATGAATTCAAGGAATGGTCGCAGTATCTCGAAAATATGAGAGAGAATGTAAAGACCGAGGCAGCGACGATAGAAGACCTTGAGGCTTTCCTCGAATACTCCGAAAGAATGTGTGCAGAGGTTAAATCAAGACCTGCCGTTAAGGTTATAAGGTCTGATCCTATGCAGGTTCCTCCACCACCCGTTAAAAAGAGAGAACCCGAAAGGGCAGAGCCTCAGAAATACCGTTTCCCGACTTTAGAAGAACTTGACAGAAGATAGGAGAAACAAAATGGAAGAAAATTTCAAGCCATATGATTATAGTGGAAAAAGAGAAAACAATCCCTCTTCACCACAGAATGAAATCTATAATCCTTATAGCTATGGCGAAAACAGAACAGAACCTGTAAAGCAGGTTTCAGAAACGCCCGTAACCCCTCCCCCACAGCCTGAAAGAATTCAGCCGACACCCGTTCAGTATGGGCTTGGATATAAGGAAGAAGAAATTCCTGAAAACGAAAAATATATAGTAAAAATAACCTGTCCCACAAAGGAACAGACAGACAGGGATAAAAGTCTTAAACCGACAATAACCGTTATCCAGCCAAACGGAATACCCGTTGACCCCAGAAAAGAAGAAAAGAAGTTCATAAAGAAAACCTATAACATAACAGGCTGGATGCTTATTATAAACAGCATTCTTCCCTATATCCTCGTTACGATGTTCAGCTTTGTCTATCTTCTGATAACAGCAGTTTCGGGCTGGCTTCCCTATGGTGTTGAAAAATCGATAGAGATGTCGATGGTTGTTTTAATCTATATAATCTCAGACCTTTTCATCGTTCTTTTAGGAAATAAACTCACAGGAATAAAGCTAAGGCCCCTTTTCAACACAAAAGGCTTTTCGGCGTCGTTTCTTTTAATGGGAGCAGTTATTGCAATAGGAATGAACCTCTTGGCGATAATGGTCGCTTCTTTAACAGAAACAGCTTTTGAAGAACTTTTCGGACTTATGCTCGTCTCCCCCGATGATAACCCACCCTCGATGATTTATATGATTGTCGATTGCGTTTATGCTGTAATAATAGCACCTATAATCGAAGAAATTGTTTTCAGAGGATTTGTTCTTAAAAACTATTCGAGATATAATGTCTATACAGGCATAGTTTTATCGGGACTTTTCTTCGGTCTTATGCACGGAAATTTCTATCAGTTCATATTCACAGTTCCTTTCGGAATGGCACTCGCTTATATGACTGTAAAATCAAACTCAATTCTCCCTGCGATATTCACGCATTTCCTTGCGAATGCAGGTGTTACTGCGATAAATCTTATAGGACTTCATAATGAAGACCTTTCAGACGGAATTTTCGTTATCTGGCTTACTTTCTTTATCTGTGTGGGACTTTTAATGCTTTTTATCGGTCTTGCAACAAAGAGCATCAGACTTCCCAAAAACAGAAAAGAAGAAAAAAAGAGAGGTTTTCCTCTCGCATTCACATCACACGCAGTTATCATCTACATTGTTTTACAGATAATTCTCTGTATTACAAGTATTGAAAAATTATAAGGAGATGAAGAAAAATGTCGAAAGATACAAAAAAGACCCTTGCCTTTCTCTTCTTTCTTTTAGCAGGAATTTTAGTAGGCTCTGCCGTTGCTTTCTTCACAAAGGATATTTTCTTTCTTTCGTGGTTATCTTATGGAATTAATTTCGGAATACCCAGCTCTACTTTAGACCTTTATGTTTTCCGTCTGACAGCAGGCGTCGAGCTTGATGTAAATATAGCGCACGTTATATTCATTATAGTGTCTATTGTGGCGTATACGAAAATCAGCCCTAAACTGTAAAAATACTCCCCCTCGCAAGAGGGGGAGTTTTTTTGTGTGTTTTACTTTTTTCGTCACCGAGTCGCTTTTTTTGTTCCAAAACAAAGTCGGAAACGATATGCCAGCACGGGCTCCGTGCTAACCTTTATAATGACGATATGCCCCTCCGACAGAGCCACGCTTTATGAACTTTCTCGCCTTTCTGAACTGGTCGGAATTTGCAACAGAAAGCAGATGCTCTCTGAAAGCATCTCTCTTTCTCTGCTTTTCGAGAATTCTCTCTCTCGAGGCTTCTATTGCCTTTGCAATACCCATAGGTCTTTTGAAAAAGTTAGGGATTTCAATACCCTCACGCATCTCACCTGCGCAGGACAAATCCCAGCTTCCACCTAAGATAAAATCGCCGTTTTCTACCGAATAATCGAGAAAATCAGCCCTTTGGGTTATAAACCTTGTCGGCGCTATAACTATTACCTTTTTTCCGAAAAGATAGATATCTTCAATCTCATCGAGCTTTATTACAAATAAATCCTTGTAGTCGTCCTCGTGTGGAGAGAGGAAAGAGGTTTCTCTGTATTCGCTTATAACAAGGAATTTTCCCTTGATTTCTATAAAAGTATGCTTTTTGTGACCGTTTATCTTTGTCGTTGCGATATATGAACCGATGGTTATTGTAAGAAACGAAAATCCCAAACATACAGTAAGTACTGTGAAGAAAAAGCTGTAATATCTGGGTGGCATAACAGAGCTTTCTGTGAAATATGATATAAGGATGAGGGTAAGGACAAGACATAAGGGCAGGATGTTTACTAAAAAAATTCTGAAATTATATCTTCTTGCTATCTTTTTTGTATACGCAGAAAATCGCCTCAAAGCCCTTACAACTCCCCTCTTTTAAAAATTTCTACATACACATTATACATTATTTTTCTACTTTTGTATAGGCATATTGTTGAAAACCATTAATTTTTTGCCTTCGTTTTGTGAAAAGTGTAGAAATTCACAAAGTTTTCATTACAAAGTGAAAAAAACTTGCAATAATTTACTAAATGTAGTATAATGATGGATGATTATTATAGACTAACTCTGTTTTAAAGGGGGTGCGCTTTCTGATTAAGAAGGAAAACATCATAAAATTAGAAGTGCGCGACCTTGACGGTGCCGTTCTGCACTCTACACAGAGCTTTGAATTCGCAAGGGATTTTTTCGGGATAGCAGGTAAGGAATTTATCGTTATCAAGGGAAAAAATCTTCCCTCTCTTCCCAAGGGCGAGCTTATAGATGCGATATTCTATTACCGTAACGGAACGAGAGTAAAAATCAGGACAGGCATTGACGTTGCCTCTGACCAGCAGATGAATTTCCACATCGGAAATGATTACATAGTAATGGAGGAAAGAAGAAATTCCTTCAAGGTTTATGTTGATATCCCTGCGAAGATTTCATCATATAAAAGAAACGAAGATATCTATGATTTCGGGCCTCCTCCATTAGAGGCGATAATCAAGAATATCAACATAGGCGGAATATTCTTTAACGGAAACTACTCTTTCGCACACGGCGATATTGTTACAATAAGCTTTATAAAAGATGACTTTGTTGTCGATGCGAAGATACTTCGTATCCAGCGTGACGAAGCAGGAAATGTCATGGGATATGGCTGTTGTTTTGACGGTATTTCCCAGCAGGATGAACAGGTTATCTCAAAATTCATCTTTGAATGTCAGCTTGCCGAAAGAGAAAAAGAAAAAGGCAGATTTTAACCTTTAAGGAGAGAAAAAAATGCCGAAGGCAAAAATCATAACTCTTACAAATCAGAAGGGCGGAGTTGGGAAAACAACAACCGTCTGCGCACTCTGTGGCGTATTTTCTTCAAGAAACAAAAAAGTTCTCGCTATCGATTTAGACCCCCAGGGCAACCTTTCTTTCAGCCTCGGTGCATCGATGGAAGGGCTTACAATACACGATGTCATAACAGGAAAATGCACATTTGACGACGCCATTCAGCGAACAGAAAACTGTGATGTCGTCGCTTCAAACATTCTTCTTTCGGGGTCTGAGCTTGAACTCAATTCAGCAGGAAGAGAGTTTATCTTAAAAGAAAAACTCGAACCCCTTAAAAGCCGTTATGACTATATTCTTTTAGATACTCCACCTGCGCTCAGTATACTGACGATAAACGCATATGTTGCGACAAATGACCTTATCGTTCCGATGACGCCTGAAATACTCAGTCTTCAGGGGATTTCACAGCTCACAGACACAATCCTTGCTGTTAAGAAATACTACAACAAGGCGCTTAATGTAAGGGGAATACTTTTCACAAGATACAACGCAAGATACCTCTTATCAAAAGAGGTTGAGGATATGGCTGATATTGTTGCAAGACAGCTTTCATGTAAAGTTCTTGACACAAAAATCACCCACAACATTCAGGTCGCTGAAGCACCTGCGCATCAGATGACCTTAATCCGTTATGCGCCTTCATCAAAGGCAAGTAAGGATTACATAAAGCTCGCAGGGGAACTTTATTCAGAATAAACCTAATCATCGTAATTTTTCGGGAGATGTAGCAAATGACCAGAAAAACAAACAAGACTGCTCCACTGCTTCGACTTCTGACAAGAAGTGAAACGGGGGATATAACAAACCCCATTATGAATGAGGATTTCAAGCAGGGCGTTATCTATGTAAGGACTATGGAGCCTGTTATAGAAAAGCCTGAGGCTGTTGAAATCAATATCATTTCAGAACTTATCAGCGAGTGGCTTCCACAGACGATAAAGCGTTTCAACGGATGCGACTGCGCTGTATGCAGAGCTGAAATCACAGTTTCTGCTTTAAACGAAATTCCTCCTCGCTATGTGAGAATTTCAGACGAAACGGATTTTGATGAAATCAAGGCGCTTAAAGAGGAACTTCGCCCTTCGGTTATCAGCACACTTGTAAAGCTTGTTCTGAGAAACCATAATGACCACAGAAAAATTTCATGATGATTACTTTCTGGCAAAGCCGTAGATGAAAATTTTACGGCTTTGCCCTTTTTTATATGGCAGATTTTCTATCGGATTATGACAGATTTTCTGCTGAAATCGGTTGCATAAAGAAAAAGTTTACAAAAAATTTACAATTTTTGTTCTCATTGGATAAAATGTCTAAATTCGAATTGAAAAGTATACCAAAATTGCAAAAAATGCTTGATATTTACTATATAATAATGTATAATGTATTTACGATGAAAAACTGTCATCAGAAATACGATAAAACAATCCGCAGATTTGCTTAAAATCGGCGGATATATCGCGTTATGCACATTTTCACGAAAGGAGTAATGCCCTATGTTCAAGAACACATCATTCCGTTTTTTAGAGCAGGGTCTTGACCTTACCTGGCAGAAGCAGAGGATTATAAGCCAGAATATCGCAAACGACAGCACTCCCGGCTATAAGGCGAAAACTGCTGAATTCAGGGTTATTCTCGACAAAAAATGCAAATGCAGTTATCATCCCTATTACGACAAGAACGGTGTTCGTATCGATAATTCACATCCCGAGATGAATTTAACGATGGATGTTACGACAGAACCCGACACCAACCAGACACTCGACGGAAACAATGTTGACATAGAAAAAGAAGCGCTTGCCCTCGCAGATACACAAATTCAGTACAGCGTTTTGTCAGACAAGATAATGAAAGAATTCGAAATGATAAAAACTGCTCTGAGCAAGTCAATGTAACAGGATAAGGAGGAAAAGTAAATGTCGTTTTTAAGTTCACTTGATATAGCAGGTTCTGCCCTTTCGGCACAGAGAACGAGAATGGATATAATCTCACAGAATATCGCAAATCAGGAAACCTACAAGACAGAAGACGGTACCCCTTATAAAAGACAGCTCGTTGTTTTTGAAGAAGACAAGGATTTCAAGAAAATCCTCGGCGAAAAGACAACAAAATCAAAATATTCGGGCGTTAAGATTTCAAAGATTGTTGAGGATGAATCTCCTCTGACTCCGATTTATGACCCCTCACATCCCGATGCTGATGAGGACGGCTACATATACAAACCAAACGTTGACAACACCAAGGAACAGATTGACCTTCTTGCTGCGACAAACGCCTATAACGCAAATGTAACAGCGCTTTCGGCAGTAAAATCAATGGCAAGCAAGGGGCTTGAAATCTTCAAGGCTTAAAGGAGATAGTTTATGTTCATAGTTCCACTTAACAATACAATCACACCACTGAATACCCCTTCTCAGATAGGTGCATCCGAAAAGGCTCAGGGTGGAAATAACAATAGCGAAAATGTCGGTGGATTTTTGGATATCTTCCGTGAATCCTATGACGCTGCCGCAGAAGCACAGAGAGTTTCTGAAGAAGATAGCATAAAGGTTATGACGGGCGAAATCGACGACCCTGCACAGATAGCTATCAACGCACAGAAAGCGGCGCTTTCTTTACAGACATTCGTTTCACTCAAAAATACAGCAGTTGACGCATACAAGGAAATGATGCAGATTCAGCTTTAATGCATAATACACTGGTTTTTTAAACGGGAAGGAAGTTCTTGATGAAGGAACAGATTTTAAAAATTATTACCCCGATTAAAGACTTCTGGGCAGCACAGGACAGAAAGAAAAAACTTCTGATTATAGGCGCTGCTTCGGGGATAATTGTTGTTGCGATAATCATTGTCGCGATACTCAATTATACCGACTATGAAGTTCTTTATTCAGGGCTTGAGGCCTCAGAGGCTGCTGAAATATATTCCGAAATCGAAACAATGGGTATCGAGGTTAAGCTCACCTCGGGGGGAACGATATCTGTCCCTAAAGATGAAGCAAACACCCTTTACGCAGAACTTGCAGCGAGAGGATACCCCAAGAATTCGATGAACTATTCGATATTCACAGATAATGTCAGCCTTTTCTCTACTGACTTTGAACGCCGTGAATATGCGAGAATGCAGAGTCAGGAAAGACTCGGTCAGATTATAAAGAATTACGACGGTGTTTTAGATGCCGCAGTAACTCTCAACATACCCGAAACGAAGAACACAGTTATCAGTTCTTCAAAGGCAACACCCTCGGCTTCGGTTTCTGTAACACTTCGTGACGGAATGTCACTCGCACCCACACAGGTTTCGGGAATACAGAATATCGTTGCTGCTGCTGTAACAGGGCTTGACCCCGATTCAGTCGTAATTATAGACGGCGATTTAAACTACATAACAGCAGACAACGCCCTTGATATAGGCGATAATCTCAATATCGAAAGACAGAAACTTCTCTTCAAACAGCAGTATGAAGAAACATTCAGACTTGCTATTATTGACCTTTTAGGCCCCGGATACGGCGAAGAAAATGTAAAGGTTGCTGTCAATGCAGACCTCAACTATGACAAGCAGGTTTCTGAACTCACAGAATACCGTCCCTCACACGATGACGGAAGTGGAATGGTTCAGCATGAAGACCACAGCAATTCATCGGGCGCAACAAACGGCGACGGCGACATCGTCGGCGTTGAAACAAACGCAGATGATACCTACCCCACAGGCGATGTAGGAAGCAGCAGTGTATGGAGTGACAGCTCATCATCTGTAAGCTACCTTGTAACAACCCTCAAACAGCAGACGGAAAAAGCAGGTTTCTCTGTTGACGACCTTACAGTTTCCGTTATGATCTATACAGACACAGGTTTCCTTTCAGACGATATGAAAACCGAGCTTACCTCAGTAGTAGCGAGAGCGACGGGCGTTTACGAAGAAAGAGTAAGCGTTTCAAGCCTTTCAAAGTTCGGAACGACACCTGTAATCGGCCCATCAACAACAGGCTATCCTTTCAACTGGTCAAGACAGGTTTACTTCGTTGTTATGGCTGCAATCCTTGCATTCATCATTGTTCTTCTCTTTGTTTACATCAACCTTTCGGGCAGAGTAAAGAAGAAGCAGAGAGCATATGATAAGAGAATTGCAAAACTCAGAAAGGCATATCAGGCTCAGAAAATGGCTTATGGTCTTCCCGAAGAAGACCCGAATATTCCTTCACTTGTTGCTCGTTCTGAAGTTGAAACAAGAGAAGAAGCAATCAAGAGAGAAATCGAAGAATTTGCACATCAGAATCCTGCTATGGTCGCACAGCTTATCAAGAGCTGGATAAGAGAGGAGGGCAACGGAGATGGCTAAAAAAGAACAGCAGAAACAACAGGCTCAGGCTCAGCAGCAACCGTCTTCCCTTCCCTCGATAACACCTATCGGCAGACAGGCAGTTGATGCTGAAACAAAAGAACAGATACAGAAAATATCAAGTATAGAAAGAGCAGCCGTTGTTATAACTGCAATCGGAAAAGACAACGCTGCCGAAGTCTATAAACATTTAAGCGACGACGAAGTTGAAATGCTCACTTACGAAGTTGCGAAGGCGAAGTTTATTGATATCCGTGCTATCGACGGCATACTCAACGATTTCTATGAACTCTGCCTCACACAGAAGGTTATCACCGAAGGTGGTGTTGACTACGCAAGAGGAGTTCTTGAAAAGGCTTACGGTCAGGAAAGTGCCAAGCAGCTTATGGATAAGGTTTCACGTTCAATGCAGGTAAAGGCTTTCGACTTTGTAAGAAAATCCGACTACAAGAACACACTCGCAATTTTACAGAACGAGTCACCACAGACTATTGCGCTTATTCTTTCTTATGTCAATCCCGACCAGGCATCTGCCGTTTTGTCGGAGCTTCCGAGAGAAAAGCGAGTTGATGTTGTTGAAAGAATCGCAAAGATGGACAATACATCACCTGATGTTATCAAGGCTATCGAATCAACTCTTGAAAAGAAGTTCTCATCACTCGTTATGGACCTTACCGAAATCGGTGGTATCAACTACATTGCCGATGTTCTTAACCATGTTGACAGAAGCACGGAAAAGTTCATTTTCGACGAACTCATGACAAGAGACGCCGACCTTGTAAACGAAATCAGACAGAAGATGTTCGTTTTCGAAGATATTCTTTTTATGGACGATGCATCTATCCAGCGTTTCATCAGAGACGTCGACCAGAAAGACCTTGCTATCGCAATCAAGGGTTCAAACTCAGAAGTTGCCGCTTGTCTTTTTGCGAATATGCCTCAGAGAATGCAGGAATCTATCCAGTCAGAAATCGAATATCTGCATAACGTTCGTATGCGTGATGTTGAAGAAGTTCAGACAAGAATCGTATCTATCATAAGAAAACTCGAAGACGAGGGCGAACTTGTTATAAGCAAGGGTGGAAAGGAAGACGAGATTATTGCTTAGGGTAATTAAATCGACCAATCTTAACTTAGGGTATGAACCCGAACCCGTCGCTATTGATAATACGGTCGTTATAAAGCAGAAGGAAATTCCTGCTGAAACCGAGTCTGAGGGCGATAATATTTTCAGAGAATTTGTCGCTGAGGATGTTACGGATGTTGTATTCGAGCCCTCTGAAACCCCACAGGAGATAGCTTTAAGAGAGCTTTCTGAAAAAGAAGAACTTTTAAAGCAGAAGGAAGCCGAACTTTCAGAAAAAGAACAGTTTTTAAATTCTGAGTATGAAAGGCTTATGAAAGAAGCAGAAGAAAAGTCGAAGGCGCTTTTTGAAGAAACGATAAAGAATGCCGAGGCTGACGCTGAAATCATAAGAAAAACGGCTGCTGAAAAGGGATATTCCGAGGGGAACGAGAAATCGAAATCAACAGCAGAAAAATACCTTTCGGCAGCGGCGGAACTTGTTTCACAGGCGACAGCGCAGAAAGAAGCATATTACATTTCACATAAGGACGAACTTATCGAAACGGCTTGTTTTCTTGCTGAAAAACTCATAGCAACAAAACTTTCCGAAGATAAGTCGATAATCGCAAATATAGCAGCGAACGCTGCAAAGGATTTCAGAAATTCAGAGAGAGTAAAGATTTCTCTTGCATCGGCAGATATTTCTGCTGAAGCAACGGCAGATATCGACTACTTGAAATCTCTTATAAGGGGAATACCCGATATTGAGATTGAAATTCTCGAAAACGCCAAGACGGGAACGGTTGTTCTCGATAACGGAAGCGAGATTATAGACGCATCTGTTCCTACTCAGCTTGATTTTCTGAAAGAAATTATGGAAAACAGCAGAATCAGAAAAACGGAGGATTAAATGGAACTTTCCGATTTCAGAAAAACGGTTGACAATGCGAATTTTTATCGCAGAATGGGAAAAATCGAAAAGATAATCGGTATGACTATTGAAGCCTCGGGCCCCGAATGTAACCTTGGCGATATATGCCGAATCTACCTCAAAGGTGAGAGTGATAAATACATATTTGCCGAAGTAACGGGCTTTTCTGACAACAAGATAATCCTTATGCCCTATGCCGACATCGAAGGTATAGGACCGGGGAGTATAGTAGACTCAACGGGGGATAAACTTTCCGTTAACTGCACAGACGCATTGGTCGGCAGAATTATTGACGCAGTAGGCGACCCCCTTGATGATAAAGGACCTATTCCACGAGGAGAAAAAAGAAACATAGCAGGAGAACCCGTAAACCCACTTACCCGTCCTGCTATCCATGATATTCTTCCCTTAGGCGTTAAAGCCATTGACGGAATGTTAACAATCGGCAGAGGTCAGCGAATGGGAATTTTCGCAGGCTCAGGCGTCGGAAAATCAACCCTTATGGGAATGATTGCAAGAGAAGTAAAGGCAGATATAAATGTCATCGCTCTTGTCGGCGAACGAGGAAGAGAAGTTTTAGAATTCATCCAGAGGGATTTAGGCCCTAAAGGAATGGCGCGTTCTGTTCTCGTTGTTGCAACATCAGACCAGCCTGCTATGATGAGAAACAAATGCCCCATGACAGCAACGGCAATCGCAGAATATTTCAAGGATAAAGGGCTTAATGTTCTTTTGATGATGGATAGTCTGACGCGTTACGCCATGGCACAGAGAGAGATAGGTCTTGCAACGGGCGAAGCACCCATAGCAAGAGGATATACTCCCTCAATCTATACAACAATGCCCAAACTCTTAGAGAGGGCAGGAAATTTTGAAAAAGGCTCTATAACGGGGATATATACAGTTCTCGTTGAGGGCGACGATACAAACGAACCTATCTCGGATACAGTCCGTGGTATTATTGACGGACATATAATCCTTTCGAGAAAGGTTGCAGCGAAAAACCATTATCCCGCTATCGATGTTCTGGGAAGCGTTTCAAGACTTATGAATGAAATCGCTTCTAAGGAACAGAAACAGGCTGCATCAAGGCTTCGAAATCTCCTTTCTTTATATGAAGACAATTTCGACCTTATCTCAATAGGTGCTTATAAAAAAGGTTCGAATAAGGCGCTTGATGAGGCGATAATGAAAATCGACAGGATAAACGGTTTTTTAACACAGGAAATTGACGACTCGTTTGAATTTGACGATACGGTAAAGATGCTTAAAGAGGCGGTCGGATAAAATTGAAGAAGTTTAAATTCTCGCTCGATAAACTCAAAAGTTATAAAGAGCAGATAAAAAAACGTGAAGAAAATACATTGGCAGCGCTTCGTGCCGAACAGCTTGAAAAGCTTCACGAAAAGGAAGAACTTTTAAGAGAGCTTGACCGTAGAAACGCAGAGTTCATAAGAAAATCCGAAATCGGAATGACTGCTATGGAAATGGTCACCGAAAAGGGATTTATAAGCTATATTCTTGACAGCATAAAAGCAAAGGATAAAGAAATAAGCGTTCTTTCAGCAAAGATAAATAAACAGCTTATGGTTGTTACCGAAGCGTCAAGAGAGGTTCAGACCTTAGAAAAGTTAGAAGAAAAACAGTTTGACGAATACAAATTCAAAGAGAGAAAGGCAGATGAAGCCTTTATCGACGAATATGTAGGAAATCGTCGTCATTACGGCAATTAAATCTTGGTATAAGGCGAATGCTTTATATATACATTTTATAATATGAAAGGAGTGAATGCAGTATGGCAGAACTCGTGATAGTTGAAGGTGTGATACCACAGCGTGAATTCCGTGAATTCGGTGGTGGCGCTTCTGTCAAACCCGAAAACGCAGTCAATGATGAATTCTATGACAAACTCATTGACAAGGTAAATTCGGCGTCGAAAAAGGCAATGGGAAATACAGCTCCCAAAAACGAAACACCCATATCAGACGATAAGGAAGTTTCAGCTACTCTCAAAAAGACAATAAAGGATGTCTTTGAAGGAGAAGAATACGGCGTTGATTTTGCAGATTCATATGCTATCCTCGACGAAAATGATAAGGCTGAATTCGAACAGATTATCTTAGGCTTTATCGATGTTCTCGAAAAGGAAATAGCAGACGAAGGAAACGCAGGCGCTATGCAGAGTTTACTTGACAGACTCTTCCCGTCGGCAAACGCATCAACAGAAGGGGTTGACCCCTATGCAGATGTGAAAAAACTTCTTCTCTCATATCAGGATAAGGGAACAGCAACAGCCGAAGAACTTTTAGACAAACTCGTTCCTATGCTTTTGGAAGTATCGGCAAAGGTTGAAGTTTCACCGTCTTATGAGTATGGCACAGTTTCAGCAAACGGAGAAGAAATGTCACTCGAAGATATGCTCGAAGCAATGCAGGAACTCGCAGCGACAATGGCAAAGGTTGACGCAGGAGTAATGGAAAATCCCGAACAGACTCCCGAAGGTGAAAACCCCGAAGGTGAAATTCCTGAAATTTCAGGTGGAACAGAAACACCCGTTGAACCTGAAGTTCCCGAAACACCCGTTGAACCCGAAGCTCCTGAAGTGAATGAAACTCCCGAAGTTCCCGAAACACCCGAAGTTCCCGAAGTGAACGAAGGCGTTGAAACACCCGAGGTAAACGAAACACCCGAAACAAACGAAACACCTGAAGTTCCTGAAACAAATGAAACAACAGAAACACCCGATGAAGTTCCTGTTGAAACACCTGCTGAAGAAACAGAAACCGAAGAGGTTGCAGAAGAACATCTTGAATCACCCGCTGAAATGGTTGAACTTTTATCAAGAAACGGTTTTTCAACAACATCAACAGGCTTTACAAGAAGCACAACAGAGCTTGAAGAAATCGCTGTTTCATCAATCTCACAGCAGAACATTCAGAATTTCGGTAATGTAGCAAACTTTGACGAAGCAACAATGATGTCAGTTCAGCGTCAGGTTATAACGGCTACACAGGAAATTATGGGCAGACTCACAGTCAACTCAACAGAGGATGTAAATCTCGTTCTCAACCCCGAAAATCTTGGCAGAATTTCAGTAAGACTCACAAATCAGGGTGGCGACATCATCATAAGAATAGCAGCTGAAAGCGAAGAAACACAGGCTATTCTCCGTGAAAGACTTCCTTCCCTTATGCAGAGCCTCACAGAAATCAATAATTCTGTAAGAGAAATCACAGTTGAAGAAATTTCACAGCCTTCCGAAATGCAGGCAAACCTTATGTTCGGTAATGGTTCAGGTGCACAGGCACAGTCACAGAACGGAAACAGCTACGGCAATGATGCAGTAGAAGAAATTTCTGAAACAGAAGAAACAGATTCTATGAAAGGAGTCAACAGATTATGGCAGAAAGCGTAAACGGAATGTTCACATCATCAGCAGAGCAGATAGCAAGTAACTATGAGAAATATAAGGACAATTTCGCTAAGGACGCTACACAGTCTTTAGGCCAGATGGACTTTTTAAATCTTATGGTTGAACAGCTTAAAAATCAGGATTTCAACAATCCTCAGAGCGACACCGAATTCATCGCACAGATGGCACAGTTTTCAGCCCTCGAATCACAGCAGCAGAGTCTTTTATATGCACAGGGCAACTATGCAACATCACTTCTCGGAAAAGCAGTAAAGGTCGGTTCTGTTACAGAAGATTCAGTAAATGTTGCAGACCAGGGACTTGTTACAAGCGTTTTCAAGCAGGGCGACGACTACTATGTTCTCGTCAACAATGAAAAATATAAGCTCTCACAGGTTATAGGCGTTGATGAAGCATATATGACAAACCCCGATAACAGCTTTTCAGGTGAAGCAAGTGCTGATATTATCGAAGACGAATTTTCTGATATCTTAGAAGATACATCGCTCTTTGAAACAGTCTGAAATCCCTTTTGAGAGAGGTAAAAAATGCTTATAAATGAATATTTGAGATCAAGGGGCGTTTCTCAGGTCACAACGGGGAATGCAGTTCAGATGCCTCAGGCAACTGAAGATGTAACGAACAGCCCGTTTGCCGAAAAGCTGAAAGAAAAGCTTTCAGAAAATCCCGGTGGTGTTGAGTTTTCAAAGCACGCTATCGAAAGACTTGAAGACAGAAACATTGATTTAAGCGAAAGCGATATGCTTGAAAGACTTAACAAGGCTGTCGAAGTCGCACAGGAAAAAGGCTCAAGGGACACTCTCGTTCTTCTCGATGAAACGGCGTTCGTGGTCTCGGTAAAAAACAATAAGGTTATAACAACATTATCCGAAGAGGATATGCAGGGAAACATTTTCACAAACATTGATTCAACCGTTATTATGTAAAAAGGCAGGACTTGAAAAAGATGCTTACTGTAAAGGTCGAATATCTTTACAGACCATATATGACGGTTGGTAACCCAAAATACTTTATTATTATTAAAAGGAGTGCATAATATGTTAAGATCATTATTCTCAGGCGTTGCCGGCCTTACTTCTCACCAGACAAAACTCGACGTTATAGGTAACAACATCGCGAACGTTAATACATACGGATTTAAATCAAGCCGTGTTACTTTCAGTGACGTTTACTATCAGACAACAAAAGCAGCAACAGGCGCTACTGAAGAACAGGGTGGTATCAACTCATCACAGATAGGTTACGGTTCAACTGTTTCAAGTATCGATAAGATGATGAGCCAGTCTGCATTCGCATCAACATCAAACACACTCGACGTTGCTATCTCAGGCGAAGGATTTATTCAGGTTCAGGATAAGACAGGCAATAAGTTCTTTACAAGAGCAGGTATGATGAATGTTGACGCAGAAGGCAACCTCGTTGACTCAAAGGGTTATTTCGTTCTCGGTACACAGAACTATGACTCAACAAGCCTCGCTGCTATGTCACCCACACCCGGCAACTCAAAAATAAACATCAAGGTTCCCGATGTTCATGTTGCACAGACAGACCCCATCGCTCTCGAGGCAGCACCCAGTGGTGTTACAGGCGCAACAGTAAAAGCAGGTTTCTTAAACGGCGACCAGACAGACATCACTCTCACAATCACAACAGGTGGAAACAAGACAGCCGTTACTGGTTATGACGCAACAGCAAACCCTGCAACTCTCACAGTAAACATCAGCGATGCTGATATGGCAAAGATCAACAACGGAGGAACAATCGGTGACCTTCAGGACAGAGTAAATCAGGCTATTGAAGCCGAACTCGGAAGCCCCACACTCTTTGAAGACAACGATCCTACAAAGGCTGCTCTCTTCACAGAAGATACATTCAAGGGTGGAAAGGTTTCATTCATGCTCGATACATCAGAAGCTTCGGGAACACTCTCAGCTGACGATAACAAGGCTTTACAGAAAGATGCAATAGCTAAGCTCACAGGTGGCGCACTCGCTATGGAAAGCGAAATCGAAGAACAGTCATTCGCTGACCTTTCAAGCTTCTATATCAGTGGCGACGGTACACTCGTTGGTGTTCACTCAGTTCACGGAATGCTCTATTTCGGTAGAATTGACCTTGCTACATTCGATAACCCTCAGGGTCTTAACGAAGCAGGTTCATCATACTTCCAGGAAAGTGCTGCTTCAGGCTCACCCAAATACTGTATCCCCGGTTATGAAGGCTCAGGCGCAGTAGTTTCAGGTTCACTCGAAATGTCAAACGTTAACCTCGCAACAGAATTCTCAGACCTTATCACAACACAGAGAGGTTTCCAGGCTAACTCAAGAATTATCACAACTTCAGACTCTATTCTTGAAGAACTCGTAAACCTCAAGAGATAATTAAAATCTGAATAGTTTATGGGGGAGGGATTTTCCTCCCTCCCCGTAAACAGATAAAGAGGTATATTATGATAAAACTTACACATCTTGACGGAAATGAATTTCTTTTAAACGAATTCTATATCGAAACGATAGAATGTTCTCCCGATACCATAATCGCTATGCAGAACGGACAGAGAATTATCGTTAAAGAAGATCTCGAAGAAATTATGGCGAAGATAAAAGCATATCAGAAATCCTTTAAATCTGCAAAGTAAAATGACTCGGAGGAAAGACATCAAATGAACGGTAAAACCAAAATCAACATATCGGGAATAATAGGGCTTGTTTTAGCGCTCGTTCTCGTTATAATTCTCGGTATGGCATATACAACTGTCACCAACGACGATGGCTCGGTTTCAGCGATGATTGACTTTAAACAGCTTCTCAACTTCTGGGATGTTACATCGGTTGCAATCACCGTCGGAGGAACAATCGGTGCGCTTATTTTCGGATTTCCATGGAGCGTTCTCAAAACCGTTCCCAAGATGCTTAAAATAGCATTCGCACCAAAAAAATATGACCCTTATGCCGTTATCGAAGAAATGGTTGATTATTGTAAGACTGCAAGAATGAAGGGTATTCTTCAGCTTGAAGAATCAGCAAACGCTTGTAAGGACCCCTTCACAAAAGCAGCGCTTATGCTTATAGTTGACGCAAACGACAGCGACAAGGTAAGACAGATGCTTGATGACAGCATTGATTTCATGTGTGAAAGACACGAATCAAATATGGCGTTCTTTACCCGTGGTTCAGCAGTAGCACCTGCATTCGGAATGCTCGGAACTCTCGTTGGTCTTATCAATATGCTTAAATCAATGGACCCCTCAAACTCTGCTTCAGCATCAGGACTTGGTGCAGCGATGTCAGTAGCCCTTGTTACAACGCTTTACGGAAGTTTCCTTGCAAACGTATTGTTTACTCCCATAGGTTCACTCTGTAAATACAATCACGAGCAGGAACTTTTATGTATGCAGATAGTTGAAGAAGGTGCACTTGCGATAGTTTCAGGTGCAAACCCCAGATATGTTCAGGAAAAGCTTGAAATGATGCTTCCTAAGACAGAAGTTGACAAGCGTAAGGGTGGCGGAAAGAAAAAAGCCACAGATGAACAGAAATAATAAATAAACGATATCAAACAAGACAGGAAGTGAGAGAATGGCAAGAAGAAGAGGCGGCGGCGACGGCGAAAGTGGCGGAAGCTGGCTTGATACCTATTCCGATATGATAACTCTGATACTTTGCTTTTTCGTACTTCTTTACTCTATGTCCACAATGGACGAGTTGAAATTCCAGTATATCGCACAGGCATTCTCATCAATGGGTAAAGTTATAAACGCAGTTGTTGCTGAACAGGTTGATGTTTTGGACCCTACGGGAAATCTTCTCGAAGACCCCGAGCTTAACGCTTCACAGGTTGCTGAAACACCCGAGACATTCGACCAGCTTTATCAGTTCTTATCGCAGTTTATAGCAGATAACGACCTTTCGGCTTCAATAGAACTCGAAAAGGGCGCAGCAGGAATAACACTCAAATTCAGGGATAATATCTTCTTTGAACCCGACAGCGCAACCTTACAGCCTTCGGGCAGAAAGGTTTTAGAAGGAATAGCTCCTGCTTTCAAGTCGGTTGACCATCTTATCTTAGGAATAAAGGTAAGCGGACATACTGCAAGAGCACCTGCTTCTCCCGTTGACGAATGGACTCTTTCATCAGACAGAGCGAACAATGTTGTAAGATATATGATGGAACTCGATTTCATCTCTCCCGATAAGTTATCATCATCGGGTTATGGTGGATACCGTCCTGTCGATACAAACGACACTCCCGAAGGAAGAAGAAACAACCGAAGAGTTGAAATCACAATAGCAAGAAGCGATGTTGACTACACTAACCCTGCCGTTATTCAGGAATTTTTAGATATGGAATACGGCAAGAACAAGGTAAATGTCGCGCCCATTGACGCTCTCGGAAACGTTATCTATACAGGTGACGAAAATCCTTCAGAAACAGAAAGTGAAGAAACTCTCCCCGAAGAAACTACGGGAGAAGAAACAGAAGTTACAGACGAAACAACTGAAAATCCCGAGGAAACGACGGATAACGAATAAATAAATCCATCACGAAAGGAGGGGGTTTTGCTGTATGGCTGACGTTTTATCCCAGAAGCAGATTGACGAACTGCTGAACAGTTTCAGTGCCAACGGTTCGAAGGTCTTTGAAGAAATCGGCGAAAATACGGATAAAAAAGCCAAGGTTTACGACTTCAAAATGCCGAAGAAGTTTACCAAGGAAAAACTTAAAATCATAGACAGCATCTATGAAAACTACAGCAGATTACTATCCTCTTACCTTACGGGACTTATGCGTGTCTACTGCAAGGTTGATGTTTTGCAGATAGAAGAACAGAAATACTATGAATACAACAACGCTCTTCCCGATTATGTTCTTATGGCGATAGTAAATCTTGATATAGACGATGAGGATATTATGGATACCTCTATGATATTCCAGATGTCAAACCCCATATCGTTCACAATGATGGACAGACTTATGGGTGGTTACGGAACATACAGTGATGTTTCAAGAGACTTTACCGAAATCGAAATAGGTCTTATGAAAGGCATTATTTCAAAGATGGTAGAACTTCAGGGTGAAGCGTGGTCAAGCCACCTCGAAATAAACCCCAAGATGTCGCGTCTTGAAACGAACGCGCGTGTTTTCCAGTCGATAGGACCCGATGACATCATCATTCTCATAATGCTTGAAGTTGAAATCAAGAATATCAAGAATACCATATCGGTATGTATACCGGCTCTTAACCTTGAAGCTATGATGGGCAAGTTTGCCGACAGATACGCTATGAGAAAGCGTTTTGACCCCGCTAAAGAAGAAGAAAGAAGAGAAGAAATTTTAAGAGGAATAAAAGAAACCCCCCTTAAAATCGACGCAATACTTGCTGAAACGCAGGTTGACCTCTATGATATTCTTACTTTACAGGTTAACGATATCATCCCTCTTAACGTAAGCATTGACAAGAATGTAAATGTTAAGATAGGCGATAATATATGGTTTGATGGCAAACTCGGAACATACAACAACAAGAAAGCCATAAAAATAGATAACATATACAAGAATTGAGGTTGATGAAACAAGATGAGCAATGAAATAAATACTATCTCGGCTTCCGAAGAAGAACTCGTTGTCGAAGGCTTTGGCGCTGTCGAAATAGACGCTATCGGCGAGATAGAAAATATAACGATGGGATCTGCGGCAACAGCGGTATCCAATCTGCTCAATGCGAAAGTATGGATCACCACCCCGCAGGTTAAGGTTGTTAAGGCTAAAACCCTTTCCTATCAGGATCTCGCACCTTTCGTCTATGTAAAAATCGAATATATAATGGGAGTATCGGGATCATCTGTTATGGTCCTTAAACAGAGCGACGTTCAGCTTATCCTCAATCAGCTTATGGGTCAGCCACTCGTTGTTACTGATGATTTCCAGTTCGATGAAATGAATATAAGCGCCGTCTGTGAAGTTATGAATCAGATGATGGGCGCTTCGGCAACAGCACTCAGTGAACTTATAGCAACACCAATCGATATCTCGACACCCGTTGCTGAAGTTTCAGACAGCGCAGAAGGAAGAAACTTCTTCCCGACAGACAACCCCGAAGACCCCGTTGTTAAAATCTCTTTCGACCTTACCATTGACGGAATTATCAAATCTGAATTTATATCGGTTCTTTCTCTTGACCTTGCAAAGACAATGGCAGGTAAGATGATGAACAACTATAACGATGCTCTGAATGACGCTATGGCAGCAGAAGCTGCAACAGCAGAACCTGCACCGTCATCATCAGGTGGTGGAACGCTCTCGCAGGAAGAAATCGAAGCTCTTATGTCGGGCGCTATGTCGCCTGCTCCTGCACCCACTCCGTCATCATCGGGTGGAACATTATCGCAGGAAGAAATTGAGGCTTTAATGTCAGGCGCTATGTCATCTGCCCCTGCTCCCGAGCCACCACCGTCGTTCGGTGGAATGATGAGTCAGGAAGAAATCGAGGCAGAAATGGCAAAGATGAGAGGAGAAGCTCCTCCGACATCAGCCCCTGCCCCGGCACCGACACCTGCCCCTGCCCCTGCGCCTCAGCCACAACAGAACTATCAGCAACCTCAGGGTTACCAGCAGTCTCCTATGCAGCAGATGCCTTATGGTTATCCTCCACAGATGCCCTATGGCTATCCTCCACAGCAGGCAGCGCCACCTCCGATGGCAGCGACAAACCCTGTAAAGATACAGAACGCACAGTTGCATCCGTTCGAATCATACAGTTCGGATACATTATCACACGATCAGGCAGATAACTTAAAACTCCTTATGGGAGTTCCCCTTGATGTTACTGTTGAAATCGGCTCTGCAAAGAGAAAGGTAAAGGATATCCTCGATTTCTCACAGGGAACGATAATCGAACTTGAGCGTCAGGCAGGCGCACCCGTAGACATCATCGTCAACGGAAACCTTATTGCAAAGGGCGACGTTGTTGTTATTGAAGATAACTTCGCCGTTAGAATAACCGAAATAATCAAATCAAAATTCCTGGATTCTCTGGGAGGTAAGGAGTAAATTATGGATAAGAAAATTTTACTTGTAGACGACGCAGCATTCATGAGAATGATGATCAAGGATGCTCTCACAAAGAACGGCTATACAAACATCATCGAAGCAGCCGACGGTGAACAGGCCTGCAATACATATGATGCAGAAAAGCCCGACCTCGTTATTATGGACATCACTATGCCCAACAAGACAGGTATCGAAGCACTCCGTGACATCAAAGCGTCAAATCCAGGAGCGAAGATTGTTATGTGCTCAGCAATGGGACAGGAATCAATGGTTGTCGAAGCTATCAAGCTCGGTGCGCTTGACTTTATCGTTAAGCCCTTCAAGCCCGACAGAATTCTTCAGACAGTTCAGAAAATTCTCGGATAATAAAAAATATGCTTAAAGAAATACTTCTCGCAATACTCTCCCTTATGGGAGTTATTGCGCTTATATTCCTTACATTCTATGCAAGCCGTGCACTTCACAAAAGAATGTATAGTTTTTCGGGAAAGCATATAAAAGTTGTTGAAAGAGAAATGCTTTCGCAGGACAAAAGCCTTATCGTTGTAAAAGCAGGAGAGAAATATATGTTGCTGGGCGTTACCCCTCAGCATATAGACAAACTCTATGAGTTTTCGGAAGGGGAATTTTCTGAGGAAACAGAACTCCCCCAGAACGAAAACGGAACTTTTCTTGATAACCTCAAAAAAGCAACGGCAGAACACCCGTATATAAAGCCTCTTATAAAAAAGAAGGAGCGTAGTGAACAGGATGAAAACGAATAAGAACCATCTTCCTCGTTATATAGCAGGATTTATTCTCTCGCTCATATTATCTCTTTTTTGTATAGGTATTCTCTCGTCGGTTGAAGCTTACGCTACTTTTGAAGGACCGGAAGAGCCTGCCGTTACAACCTATCAGGAGGGTCAGGAAACAATGCCCCCCGAAACTGCCCCTCCCTATGAAATTCCCCCGACAGATAACGATGATACGGGGCTTTTAGGGCTTTTAGCCTTAAATGACAATAACGGAACACTTGACCTTGTTATTCTCATAACAATACTTACTCTCGCTCCCTCGATACTTTTAATGTTTACTTGTTTTACAAGAATCATTATTGTATTTTCTCTGCTTCGAACAGCTATGGGAACGCAGACTGTTCCACCCAATCAGGTTATGGTGGGTCTTGCATTTTTCTTAACACTTTTCATTATGTCACCCGTTTTTTCAGAAGTAAACGAGGTTGCATATAAGCCCTATAAAAATGGCGAACTGACAACTATCGAGGCCTGCGCGGCAGCGACTACTCCTTTAAAGGAATTTATGCTTAAACAGACAGAAACCGAAAGTCTTGAATTTTTCTGTGATATTTCGGGCGAGGAATTTGTTACGGGCGAAGAGGCTATGAATATAAGCTTCAAGACCATAACACCTGCCTATATTTTAAGCGAAATCAAAAAGGCCTTTACAATAGGTTTTCTGATTTTCATTCCTTTTCTCATAATAGATATAGTAGTATCAAGTCTGCTTATGTCGATGGGTATGATTATGCTTCCACCTGCAACGATTTCGATGCCTTTCAAGATACTTATGTTCGTTCTTGTTGACGGCTGGCAGCTTCTCATAGGCTCGCTCATCGCAGGATTCAATGTCTGACGGAGGTTTTATAAATGACTGAAACCGAAGTTCTTGAAATATTCAGACAGTGTATGGTGATAGTTCTGCAACTTGCAGCGCCTGCACTTCTTGCCAGTATGGTAATAGGTCTCATCATCGCTATTTTTCAGGCAGCAACGCAGATTCACGAACAAACCCTTACCTTTGTTCCGAAGCTTGTAGGAATTGCTGTTCTCTTGCTCATAACGGCATCATGGATAATGGCGCAGATGAACGATTTTGTAACCTCTATTTTCGACAAGATATCGAAACTTTAGCCTTGGGGGTAAATGATGAGTGATTCTTATCTTTTCTGGGAGTCTTTATTGACAAACACCCAGGCTAATATTCTTATATTCGCGAGGGTTGCAGGTATCTTTGCATTCAACCCTATATTTTCGAGAAGAAACATCCCCTCAAGAGTGAAGGTCGGAGCGACATTCGCACTCGCCCTTCTCATTTCGGGGAGCGTTATTTCATCATCCGATTTATCAGCGATAAACTATGACTCTTTTTTAGAGTATGCCGTTGCGATTTTTCTCGAAATAGCAGTAGGACTTATACTCGGATTTTTAACGAATATGTTCCTCTCGATGCTTCTCTATGCAGGTGAAATAATGGACACCTCATCGGGACTCGGCATGGCAAAGGTATATGACCCTTCAACACAGACACAACAGGCACTTTTCGGAACATATATGAACTATATGTTCATCATATATTTTTTCATAACAAACTCGCATCTTCAGATGATAAGGATTTATCTTCTTTCTTATGAGATAATTCCTTTGGGGCTTGAGGCTATTGACACAAACGTCCTTTATGTAATAGTTCAGTATATGGGCGTTTTGTTTACTCTCGCTCTGAAACTTGCGATGCCCGTTGTTATGGCAGAAATCATAATCGAGGTGTGCGTCGGTATTCTTATGAAAACCGTTCCGACAATTCAGGTTATGACAATAAACATCCAGCTTAAAGTTATAGCAGGACTTCTTCTGATGTTCGTTCTCGCTGTTCCTATGTCTGACGCTATCGAAAGATATATGGCAGATATGATGGAAAGCGTCGAAAGCGTCCTGCCTATGATAATGCCTTAGATTTTTTTCTTTATAAAGGGGGGATATAGGCTATGGCAGATTCAGGATCTGAAAAAACCGAACAGCCTACTTCCCGGAAACTAAGAAAAGAACGTGAAAAAGGACATGTCCCTTTAAGTAAGGAAGTAATCACGGCAGTATCCGTAATAGCGATGTTTTATCTTTTAAAGATGTTCGGAAAACTCATATACACACAGCTTTTTTCTTCGATGCAGTATTGGTTTTCACAGGTTTCGGGGAATGTTTCTGACGGTGTATGGGTTTTAGAAGAAGGCGACATAATAAACATATTCATAAGAATTGCGATAACTGTCGGAATTTCGGCAGGGCCTCTTCTTTTAATATCCATTCTTTTAACGATACTGACAACAGGTGTTCAGACAAGATTTCTGTTTACAACAGAATCAATGAAGATAAATTTCAACAAATTCAATCCCATAACGGGAATACAGAATATGTTTTCATCAAGACAGGTTGTCGAACTTTTGAAGTCGGTAGCAAAAATCGTTATTATAATAGTTATTATATGGATAGAACTCAAAGACCAGGTTCCTTATCTCGCAAGGCTTTATGATACAGATATCCTCTCTGCTTTTGTATATACCTGTCAGGTTATTTTTGATATAGTAATGGCAGTAAGTATTGCTTTTGCCGTTGTTGCCATTGCAGATTTCATGTTCCAGCGATGGAAATACAAAAAAGACCTTATGATGACCAAGGAAGAAGTAAAGGAAGAATACAAGCAGACCGAAGGCGACCCCAAGATAAAGGGAAAGATAAAACAGAAACAACAGCAGATGGCTATGCAGAGAATGATGCAGGAAGTTCCCAAAGCCGATGTTATCATCAGAAACCCTACTCATATCGCAATAGCTATTCAGTATGACAAAGATAAAGACGTAGCACCCAGAGTCATAGCAAAGGGTGCTGACAATGTCGCTATGAAGATAATAGAAGTAGCGACAGAACATAAAGTTTTAATGCAGGAAAATATTCCACTCGCTCACGCTTTATATGACGAAGTAGAGCTCGGAAAATATATTCCCCCTGCATTCTATGAAGAAATCGCAACAATCTACACATGGGTCTATGAGGTTCAGAACCTCGCAAGACCTTAGGGCTATACACACACTAAACAGGAGAAGAAAGAATGAGAAAGATACTAAATAGTGCAGTAGCAATATTTGTAATACTTGTTGTTGTACTTATCATCATCCCCTTACCAACGGGGCTTATAGACTTTGCTATCGTTATAAATATAGCGCTTTCTCTCACAATTCTCCTTATGTCGATGCTTATAAAGAATGTTCTCGATTTCTCGGTTTTCCCCTCAATTCTCCTTATAACAACCCTTTTTCGATTAGGGCTTAATATTTCAACCACAAGACAAATCCTCGGCAACGCGGGCGACGCAGGAAAGGTTGTTAAAACCTTCGGTGAGTTCGTTATTCAGGGAAATGCCGCAGTAGGTTTTATCATATTCATAATCATAGTTATCGTTCAGTTTTTAGTTATCACCAAGGGTGCTGAGCGTGTATCCGAAGTTTCAGCGCGTTTCACCCTCGATGCGATGCCCGGTAAACAGATGGCTATCGACGCCGACCTCAACACAGGGCTTATCGACGAACAGGAAGCTAAAAGAAGAAGAGCCGATGTTCAGCGTGAAGCTGACTTTTTCGGAGCCATGGACGGAGCCAGCAAGTTTGTAAAGGGCGACTCTATAATGTCGATAGTAACGGCCTTTATAAACTTAATCGGTGGCGTTATTATGGGTATGGTTATGGAAGGTATGGACTTCGGTACCTGCGTTTCAACCTATACAATAGCAACCATAGGCGATGGTCTTTGTTCACAGTTACCTGCGCTTTTCATCTCAACTGCGATGGGTATGATTGTAACAAGAACAGCCTCAGAAACCGACCTTAACACAGACGTTATCGGTCAGTTCTCTCGTCAGCCTATAGCTATCATGATAGCAGGTGGCGTTGTTATCTGTCTTATGGTTATCCCCGGATTTCCGAAGCCCCAGCTTTTAATCACAGGTGCAGGGCTTATAGCGTTAGGCTTTACACTCAACAGAACTTTAAACGGAAAGTCTGCCGAAGAAGAGGCTGCCGAAAGAGAAAAACAAGCACAGGAAGCACTTTCTGAAACGGAATATTATAAGGATATCGACAATGTATATAAACTCCTCAGCGTTGAACCTATCGAAATGGAATTCGGTTACAGCCTTATTCCTCTCGCCGATGAAAGCGCAGGGGGAACGTTTATCGAACGTGTCGTTATTTTCAGAAAACAGTTTGCACAGGAAATGGGTATGGTTTTCCCCTCTGTAAGAATGAGGGATAACCAGAACATAAACCCCAATAAATATGTTATCAAAATTAAGGGAGAGGCTGTTGCCGATGGCGAAATTCTTATCGACCATTACCTTGCCCTTGATAACGGAAGCGTTTCACAGGTTGTTGATGGTATTGATACCATTGAACCTGCATTCCATATCCCTGCAAAATGGATTCCCGAAGATAAGAAGATTATGGCAGATATCGCAGGTTATACCCTTATCGACCCGACATCCGTCATGATTACACATCTCTCTGAAATCATAAAATCACACGCTAACGAACTCCTTTCAAGACAGGATGTTAAAACAATGGTTGATAAGTTAAAGGAAACAAATCCTGCCATTGTTGAAGATACAGTTCCGAATGTTGTTTCGATAGCATATTTACAGAAAGTTCTCGGAAACCTTCTTAAAGAGGGTGTTCCGATAAGGGATTTACAGACAATTCTCGAAACACTTTCAGATTATTCAAGCTCACTTAAAGATATGGATATAACAACAGAGTATGTCCGTCAGGCGCTTAAAAGAACTATCACACGCCGTTTCAACGATGCAGGTCAGATAAGAGTTATCACTCTCGACGCAGGCGTTGAAAATAAAATTGTCGGCGCTGTCAAAAAGTCAGAACAGGGTTCTTATCTCGCTTTAGACCCCGAAACAATTCAGGCGATAGTTCAGTCATTACAGATGCAACTTGATAAAGTAAGAGATGTCATTCCGACACCGATAGTTCTTACATCCCCCATAGTAAGAGTTTATTTCAAAAAACTTATAGACCAGTTTATCCCGAATGTAGTTGTCCTTTCTTTCAATGAAATCGACAATTCCGTTCAGATTCAGGCAGTAGGAAATATTTCTATCTAAACCCTTAGAAAAGAGGTGAATACAAAGTGGCAGTTGTTACAATAACCGAAGAAAAGTCAAGAGAACTTTTTGAAAGATACAGGAAAACAAAAGATGTAAAGGTAAGAAACGACATCGTCATGGCGTATTCATCGGTGGTTAAATATGCAGTTATTTCAACAAGAAATATGTATCAGAAATATGCCGACGCTGACGATATCACAAACGAAGGAATGATGGCACTGATTTCTGCTGTCGAATCTTTCGATACCGAAAAGAATGTTAAGTTTGAAACATATGCTTCTATTAAAATCAGAGGAGCTATCATTGACTACATAAGAAAGCAGGATGTTATTCCTCGTGGCGTGCGTCGCTTCGCTAAGGACCTTGACACGACCTTCTCAAAACTCTATGCGGAGTATGGCAGAGAGCCTACAAACGAAGAACTCGCAAAAGAAATGGGCATTTCTGTTGAGAAGTTACAGAAGGGTATGGCTGCTGCTGCCTCTGCCAATTCGCTTTCTTTTGAAGAGATGATAGAAAACGGTGCTGCTGATTTTTCAGCCCCCAAGGACGAAATGGGAAACTGGGAAACAGAAAGAAACCTCTATTTAAAAGAAAGAAGCCAGATGTTAGCGAAAGCCATCGACAAACTCAACGAACAGCAGAAAACCGTCGTTTCACTTTACTATTACGAACAACTCAGATTTTCTGATATTGCCGAAGTTATGGGCGTCAGCGAATCGAGAGTATGCCAGATACACACAAAAGCAATGATGCTTTTAAGACTCAGTATGGAAGACTACATAAAACAGTAAAAGGAGACTTTTATGTATAGAGGATTTTACATATCGGCAAACGGTATGATAAACCAACAGCGCATTATCGATATAATAAGTGGTAATGTAGCGAATGTTCATACAGCAGGTTATAAAGCCGATACAAGCATAAACACAACCTTTGATGAACGTCTTATCCTTGTAAGAGGAAAGAATAACAGAACAGGTAACATTACATACAGAACACAGGAAATCGTCAGGGCAGATTTAGAGCAGGGCTCGTTTGAATATACAGGCTCTCGTCTTGATATGGCGATAAGAGGAAATGTTTATTTCAACATAAGACCATACAGCAAGCTCTATGAAGACGACGGCGAAGTCTTACTCACAAGAAACGGTCAGTTTAATCTTGATGAAGAAGGCTATCTCGCTTTAGGCTCGGCAGGAAGAGTTATAGGCGATAACGGCGAGCCTATCTTTATCGGAACAGCAGACTTTTCTGTTACGGAAGACGGAACAATCAATACAGAAGACGGAAGAACATTCCGTTTACAGCTGACTTATGTCGACAGTAATGAAGACATAGAGAAAAAGGGCGATAATATGTTTGTCAATATTACAGGAACAAACGTTATCCCCGAAGGCGAAGATTACAGAATTATTCAGGGCGCTTACGAACGCTCAAATGTCGATATAACAGAAGAAACGATAGATGTTTTGGCAGCGCAGAGATTATTTGAAGCCTGCAGCACAGCACTTTCTACAATCGACAGTATAAATCAGAGAGCAGCGACAGAAATCGCTTCGCTCAGATAAAGGAGGTAGTTTGTTTTGACAGTAGGATTTTATTCTGCAAAAGCAGGAACAATCAGTATGCAAAGAGCAGTTGATATAACATCAAACAACGTTGCAAACGTCAATACTCACGGCTTTAAAACACATCGTGCCTCTTTCAGCGACCTTATCTATACAACCAAACTCAGAAACGACCAGGTTGAAACAGGACACGGCGTTAAAATTGACAAGACCGACCTTATGTTTGATATAGGAAGACTTGAAAGCACAGGTGGCGAGCTTGATTTTGCAATCCCCTCTGAAGAACTTTTCGCTATTGAAGACGCTTCATCGGGTCAGATTTATTATACAAAAAACGGTGCGTTCAGACTCAGTAACAACGGCGACGGCACATGGGGACTTGTAGATTCAAAGGGCAACTATGTCCTCGATTATGATATGAACCCCATAACAGCTGTTTTCGATGAAAACGGAAATCTCGACAGCGCTGCTACTATGGAACTTATCGGAACATTCAAGTTCCCCAACCCTTATGGTCTTGACAACGAAGGCGATAACTACTTTTTAGCCAACGGAAGCTCGGGCGAACCCGAAGCAGACAGAGGTCAGGAAAAATTACAGTATTATCTCGAAGGTTCATCTGTCAACCTCGCAACAGAAATGGTAAACCTCATCAAATATCAGAGAGGTTTCAGTTTCAACGCAAAGCTTGTTCAGACAGCAGATGACATCGAACAGCGTGTAAACTCTCTCAGAAGATAGTTTTTGAAAGGAGCAAAGGTAAATGGCTTTAAACAACTTTACAGACCTTAACGCCATGCATATGGACGTTCTCCGTGAAATCGGAAATATAGGCTCAGGCAACTCGGCAACATCTCTCTCACAGATTTTATCAAGTGAGATTGATATAGGTGTTCCCGTTGTAAGAGATCTTGAATACAACGAGGTTATAGACCTTCTCGGTGGTCCTGAGCAGGTTGTTATAGGCCTTCTTGTGCGACTTTCAGGTGATATAAAGGGAATGATGATGTATCTTCTCAAAGAAAATTTTGCGAATAAGGTTACAACAACATTCTACGGAAAAAAGACAGAAAATGTTTTGACTCTCGACGAGATGGACCGTTCTGCTATATGCGAAATGGGAAACATCATGGCGAGCGCTTATGTAAACGCAATAGCACAGCTCACAGGTCTTTTCATAGATATTTCTGTTCCTGCATTCTGCGCAGATATGGTAGGGGCTATAATGTCTGTTCCTGCTGTTGAATTTGCAGAAGTTTCAGACAAGGTTATCTATATCGACGACAAATTTCAGGTTTCGGATGACGAAATAAGAAGTAATATGATTCTTATTCCCGAAATGGAATCACTTGAATTACTATTTTCTAAGCTGGGAGTAGAAATATGAGCACAATAAACGTTGGAATAGCAGATCTCAATGTCTGCTCAGGCACGGACATCCTTGCCACCTACGCTCTCGGCTCGTGTATCGGAATATGTCTTTATGACGAAAAAGCAAAAATAGCAGGACTTGCGCATATAATGCTACCGTGGAGTAAAGACGCCTCGAAGCAGGATAATATGCGAAGGTATGCCGACACGGGTATATGGGAGCTTTACAATTTAATGAAACAAAAGGGTGCTTCTTTTCCGGGGACAGTAGCCAAAATTGCAGGTGGAGCGCAGATGTTCCAGGGCAATTCAGGCGTGTTCAATATCGGTGAACGTAATATTCAGGCGGTAAAGATAGTGCTCAGCAAACTCAATATCCCGATAGTTGCCGAAGACACAGGTCTTAATTACGGAAGAACTGTATTCTTTGATGCGCAGACGGGAACGATGCAGGTTAAGTCTGCCATGAACCCAATCAAGAACTTATAAAAATATCCCCCACATCCGTGGGGGATATTTTTATGTTTACTTTTTGCTCCCTACCTTCCCCGAAGTCTTTAAAATTTCAACATAAATCGAGGCAACGAGGTCGAAAAGGTCGGGTGGGATTGTTTTTCCGACTTTGAGCATAGAAAGCAGTGCAGCAGCACTGTCATCCCTGTAAATCGGAACGCCGTTACTGTCGGCAATAGAAATCATCTTTTCGGCAACATTTCCGTGGCCCGAAGCAACAACAACGGGGGCGTAATCCTTATCGGGATTATATTTAAGCGCAACGGCACTGTTTTTGAGCGCTGCTTTATCCTTAGGCTGTGACATTCAGTCCACCTCGCTTATTATTGATATGTGGGAAAACAGTAGTCAAACTTCTCTTTTCTTTTAAAACACCGACATTCGATGTTTTAACGGAATATCCCTTGCCTGCGGCAAATCTTGCTATGGCGGTTCTTAAATTCGGGAAATTCTTTGAAAAATCTTCGGGACAGAAAAGGTTTACCGTTAAATCTCTTTCTTCGGCATTTATTTCAAGTTCGAAATCGCCTACATCGTCAACCGAGAAATCGAGAAGAA